>DUPN01000031.1 GCA_012838305.1 Bacillota bacterium
AGGCGCTCTTGTTGCGGAGTAAAGGCTTTGAGGAAGTAACCCCAGGCCGCCAAGGCCACGCCGCTGGCATATCCTCCAACAATAAGTCCCAAAAACCAGAGCGGTGAAGGAGCGAAAAAGAAAGGAATGGTAGCAACAAAAGAAGTGCCCATTCCAAGGAGCATAACAGTCTTGGCTCTATCAATCGATTTGGTAAAAAGGCCACAAGAAAACAGGCCCAAAAAGTTGGCGATAATGGCCTCGATAATATAGCTCGGGGTTTCTAATTCATACAACTCTAAAAGAGAGTACAGAATCTGCCCCTCAAAGAGAAAGGAGAGGATGTACGATGACAGGAGGGAAAATGCCAAAATCGATTGGAGACGCCCGTTCCAAACTATGATCCGTTTCACAAAAAGAACCGCCCATCGTCGAATCAATGGAATTTTGTTAGTTTTAGTTTATCACGTACCAACAGAAATAACAATCGCGGCGACTGGGGACAGGACCTGGGATCGTCACAGAGGTGATCTCCTCCAGCGGATGTTTCACCTGAGAATCAGGAGGCTAACCTTGCCCTCTGGACGCGTAAATAGGGAGGTTCTGCAGGTGAACGACCTGTTCCACAGTCCTTCGCCGCGCTTCACCGCCCTGCTCCCATAGGCATTTCCCTTCCAGCAATAAATATCCGAGCTGGAAACTCTGCCTCCATAGGGCTCCAAGATTCGGCGCAAACCTCCTCGCCGCATTGCACGATATATCTTCATTCAACCGGGGGAATCTATCCTTTATAGAGATTGATAGCCCCGGAGCCTTCCACAACAGAGTGGCATCAGATGGCTGCTTTACCCTGGGCATTCGGATGAGCACCCAACTCGATCAGTGTGCGTACGTTTTCCAGCCCCCTTTACTAATTGACAAGCGCAGTCCAGTCATCCTCCCTGCTTCATCTTCAGGGAGAGGATAGGACCTAACGTATCATAGATAGCCTCCATCCCGCCTAGGGTTCCTGCGGTAACTTGGAGAGACCAAATAGCGGTTGCCACTTCTTTTTCTACCTTTAACATGATACAATTTTCGTAGAAGACTAGCGTGATCGAGTTGATGGAAACAGGATTCCAAATGACCTCTTGGGGGCCTAACTATGGATCGGGGTAAGGATTACAGGATGTCGCTGTTCGGGGGATTTAGGGACAAGTCTGTGGAAGACGAGTATTTGAGCCAAAGTCTCAGGGATTCAACGAGACTAACTGGGTACATGGCCCTTCTGTTCGGTTTCATAGTTGGGCTTTTTGTGGTGCACAGCTATCTTACCGAGGGAAGCACACCTCTCTTTTCGCAAATCACGCCCATTAGGCTGGTTTTCATTCTCGTCTCAATTGCAGTCTTCGTGATTTCAAGACGCATAACCAGGCACAAGCATCTTGTTCTAGTAATCACCCTTTATCAAGCCCTGATGATCGTCACCTATCTCCTCACCTTGAAACAGTATGATTCCCTCACCTACTTCAGTATACTGGGCTTTATGGTCATAACCCTGGCCATCTATCTGCTGCCCAACAAACTCGTGTTTTCCCAGATCGTTTCCCTCGCCTTCAGCATCCTGTTTTTCGCGGATCCTGTCTGGAAGTTACATGAGCTGCAAAGCAGTGAGTTGCTTAGGGTCGGCGCATACCAGACTATACTGCTAATTTACTGCAGCTTACACTATCGCTGGTCTGAAACAACCAAAAGGAAGGCATTTATCGCCAATAGAGAGCTTCTGGAATTGTCTTGCAGGGACCCTTTAACCGGTCTTTATAACCGGAAAAGGTTTGATGATACCCTGGACGAGTGGATGAGCGTGTCCAAACGATACGGTCACCCGCTTTCCTTAATCCTATTTGACGTCGACAACTTCAAACGGGTAAATGACAGCTACGGCCATATGGCGGGGGACAGTCTCTTGGAAGACATCGCGGCCACCGTGAACAGTTCCGTTCGCGAATCCGATACTTTTGCCAGGTGGGGCGGAGATGAGTTCGCTATTTTGCTTCCCAACACGGATCTGCAGCGGGCCGAGATAATGACGGAACGCTTAAGGGAACGAATCCAAAACAGCACACTTGGCACCTTGCAGGGCATAACCTGCAGCTTTGGTGTGGCAGAGTATGAGCAGAATGATACTAAGCAGTCCCTGCTGATCAGAGCAGATGACCTGCTCCTGCAGGCCAAATCTAGCGGTAAGGGCAGAGTTGCTGTGAGATAAGCCAAGGGAGCTCGCGGTCAAACAGCCGGATTCTGGACCTGAAGGCTAGGTTTGAGTTTCCTTTCCTCGCCAGCAATAGCTGTGTAATGCTAGGCCTAAAGTGGCTGCCTGCCAAGGAGACTCGGGGCAGGCAACAAGGAAAAATTCTGGATATACAACGCTTTGCAGAAAGAACAAAAACCCTGGAT
>DUPN01000032.1 GCA_012838305.1 Bacillota bacterium
CTACTTCATGGCCGCCTTGCTCATTCCCGTCATGATGTACTTCTGCAGGACTAAGAAGAGCAGGACAATGGGGATAATGGCCATGACAGCACCAGCCATAATTTCGTTGTAGTTGGCCGTTTCCATACCGGCAAAGGTCTGGCGCAGCCTGGTGACACCCACCGCAATTGTGCGGAACTCATCACGGGTCGCCACCATCTTCGGCCAGAAGTAACTGTTCCAGCCGCTGATAAATGTGATGATGGAAATGGTGATCAGGGTCGGTTTGGTCATGGGTACCAAGACATGCCAAATCAGACCAATACGACCAAGACCGTCAACACGTCCAGCATCGAGATAGCTCTCGTCCACCGATTTGAAGGCTTGACGGAGCATAAAGATAAAGTAGGCGCTGACCAGGTTCGGTACAATCAGGCCAGGGAAACTGTTGATCCATCCCAAACGGGAAATCATGACATAAATGGGCACAAAGGTGACCTGAATGGGAACCATTAGTGCACCGAGGACCAAGAGGAACAAAACGTTTTGACCCTTGAATTTCCCCTTGGCAAATCCATAGGCAGCCAAGACCCCCAAGACAACCTGGCCGAGCATGACAAAGAAGGTGCTCACCAAGGTGTTAAACAGGTAGCGCACAAAGGGAGCCCGGTTCAGGACATTAGGGAAGTTCTGCCATTGAAACTCCCTTGGCCAGAGCGTTGGCACTGGATAGAGCAGTTCTGTACTTGTCTTCAGCGAAGAAATGATCATCCAGTAAATGGGAAACAGCATAATCAAGGTCACCACAAGGGCCACCACATACTGCATGACCACCCGCAGTCTCCCCAGGTTCTTCTTCGTTTGGAGGGATACCTTGTCTTGAAGATAACTGGACAGAGCCAGCAAAGCAAAACCCAGAAGCACAGCTACTAGAGCAATTTGTCCGATGTTCAGGAAACTCCCTCGCCTTAGGGCCAGCATACCTAGATTCTGCCGGATTTCAAACTCCGTTAGATCCTCCGCCATCTGGCTCATCTGCACGTTGTACTGAATCAACCCAGCCACACCCAGCCCGACCAGGATAATGGCCAGGACAAGGAAAAAGACGAGAAGATCAAACCAACCCGCTTGACGCATACGAAGCAATAAAGTGTCTTGCATCCGGTATCCTCCTTTCTACGAATCGTAGCTCACAGATTTATTGGACCACATCATGGTCGCAGCGGTGCAGACCAGTAGAATCACGAAAAAGATCACCGATACCGCCGCCGAACGAGCGGCCCTAAAGTCCTTAAAGGACAGATTGTAGATCCACTGTACCACCACATTCGTGGCTGTACCAGGTCCGCCCCCTGTCATAACGTCCACCGACTGGAACACCTTCATGCTGGCAATAAAGGTGGTGACGAACAAAAACAAACTGGTGGGAGCTAACATGGGCAGGGTGATGAAGCGTAGCCGCTGTACAGAATCGGCCCCATCAATTTCCGCCGCTTCATAATAGTCTTTGGGAATTCCCTGCATGGCCGAGAGATAAATCATCATGGCATAACCCACCACGCGCCACATGGTCAAGATCAAAACACCATACAAGGCCGTATTGCCTTGCACCAGCCAGTTTGGACCTCGAATGCCAAACAAAGAGAGGGCATAGTTGAGGATCCCATAGTTGCCGTGCAGGATCCAGATGAAGACAACGGCACTGGTGGCCACCGCAATGTACTTCGGCATAAAGACCACTGCACGCATGGCGTTAAAGGTGCGATTCATCCGGTTAAAGAGCAGGGCAAGCAAAAGCCCTCCCACCAAGGTGATAAAAAGCTCCCAGAACGTATAGCGGGCTGTAATCAGTAAGGACTCACTGAACCGATTCCACCCTGACTGCAAAAACAGCCACTGGTAGTTGCGCAGCCCGATAAATTTTTGCGGATCCGTTACCAACATGCGCATATCGGTTAGGCTAATGCGCACCAAATCAATGACGGGGAAATAGACAAAGAGCATGAAAAAGAACAGCGCAGGCTGCACACAGAATAGATCCTTCATGGATTCCCACGACTGTATCCGCAACATAATAGCATTAAAAACTAAAGCAATTCCCACGATCATGATGATGATAGCATTGTTCATCACCGAGCTTAGAAGCTTGATGGGAACCGTGCCGCGGCCTTCACCAAAGAGGTCTACTGTGCCGGTAATCGGGATCTCAAAGGACCTAGCCTCTACACGCGCCGCATACACCTCTGCTGCAATGGGACGTAAAGATTCCAGGTTGAGATCACCCATCAGCCAGCCCAAAAGACCCAGGCCAAACAGGGCGATACCCACAATCAACACAAGAACGGATACCTTTTTTTGCGTTCTCACACGACCACCTCGAAGATA
>DUPN01000033.1 GCA_012838305.1 Bacillota bacterium
AGCTTCAGGAAGGCACCGAGATGATTATGCCTGGTGACAACACCAATCTGGTGGCGGAGCTGATTACTCCCATCGCCATGGAAGAAGGTCTGCGCTTTGCTGTGCGCGAAGGCGGCCGTACGGTTGGGGCAGGCGTTGTAACGAAAATCCTGGCCTAAGTTCGGACAGGAAGTAGAGTTAGTTTCGGCCGGATGGGGAAAGCGGTCTGTGCATTTTGAAGAACGGAGCAACCAAGATCGCTTTTCCCATTCGACTGCTTAGATACAGCTAGCGATGACGTAGGAGGTTGCGAGCGCGGTTCATCCGTTGGTGGACGTAAACACTCAACTCGGGGTTCACTGCGTGAAACACCTATGCTCGGGAATTTCTACAGAGTATGTTCGTCAATCGAGCGAAAGGATGGATTATTCTTGGCTAAACAAAAGGTTCGAATCAGGCTAAAAGCGTTTGATCACAAAATCCTGGACAGTTCTGCAGAAAAGATTGTTGATACTGCAAAACGAACAGGTGCGACGGTTTCGGGTCCCATCCCCTTACCTACTGACAAGAACATTTTTACTGTTTTGCGTTCTGTACACGTCCATAAGGATTCTCGTGAACAGTTCGAAATGAGAACGCATAAACGTCTCATTGACATTTTGGATCCGAATCCAAAGACAGTGGATGCGTTAATGCGCTTAGATTTACCTGCTGGTGTAGATATTGAGATAAAGATTCAAGATTAATTGGGTACCGGTGGGAGTAATTTTAGGGGGTGCGAAAGATGGCCAAAGGTATTCTAGGTAAGAAATTGGGAATGACCCAGATATTCAGTGCAGATGGATTGCTAATCCCCGTAACTGTCATCGAAGCTGGCCCATGTACCGTAGTGCAAAAGAAGACGATGGAAAAGGATCAGTATCTTGCAGTACAGCTTGGTTTCGGTGATCGGCGGGAAAGACTGTTTAACAAACCGGAAAGAGGGCACTTTGATCAGGCAAAGGTAAAGCCTCGCCGCTATCTCAAGGAGATTAGGTTTAATGAAGGCGATGATTTTGCCGATTTGAGTGTCGGTGACTCCGTGGACGTTAGCATTTTCAGCGAAGGGGAAAAAGTCGACGTTACAGCCACCAGTAAAGGCAAGGGTTTCCAAGGCTCCATTAAGCGTCATAACCAAAGCCGGGGACCAAAAAGTCACGGTTCCCATTACCATCGCGGTGTAGGTTCTCTGAACGCTGTGGATCCGGCGAGGGTGTTCAAGGGTCGGAAACTACCAGGTCGCATGGGCGGAGAACGTGTTACCACACAGAATTTGGAGATCGTCAAAGTTGACCAGGATCGAAATCTTCTCTTAGTGAAGGGTTCCGTACCCGGTGTTAAGGGCAGTCTGGTCATAGTTAGAAATGCAGTGAAAGCTTAGAGTTTCGAGAAGAGAGGAGGCTGCAATCATGCCGAAAGTGGCCGTTTTCAATATGGAAGGCAAGCAAGTTG
Organism: Bacillota bacterium; assembly: GCA_012838305.1. Lineage (GTDB taxonomy): Bacteria > Bacillota > Limnochordia > Darwinibacteriales > Darwinibacteriaceae > UBA5420. The sequence goes on from DUPN01000033.1 coordinate 1,471, forward strand.
GTGAGCTAGAGCTCAATGATGCCGTTTTTGGGGTTGAGGTTAATCAGGATCTGATGCACAAGGTTGTCCTCAGCCAATTGGCCAATGCCAGACAAGGCACCGTGGCCACTAAGTCCAGGGGACTTGTTCGCGGAGGCGGGCGGAAGCCTTGGAGACAAAAGGGTACCGGTCGGGCCCGCCAGGGAAGTACTCGCTCACCCCAGTGGGTTGGCGGCGGAGTGGTCTTTGGACCAACACCGCGGGATTTTTCTTACAGACTGCCGAAAAAGGCACGCCGGGCTGCGCTGAAGTCTGCCCTGAGCGCCAAACTTAAAGCGGGCAATATGGTGGTCTTGGACCAGCTGCAAGTGGATGAACCGAAGACCAGAGTCATGGCCAATATGTTCCAGGCTCTTGATGTGCAAAAGCCCCTGGTGGTTACAGCAGACTGGGACAGGAATGTGGAGCTCTCTGCCCGGAACATTCCCGGAGCAGTGGTGGCTAAGTCCATGGGTCTAAATGTGTATGACATCCTAAACAGCCAAAAACTGGTTATCACGAAGGATGCAGTGACGATGTTGGAGGAGGTGCTTGCATAATGGAAGCGCGAGACATTATCAAACGACCAATTGTAACCGAAAAAAGCACCGACTTATTGAGTGAGAACAAGTATACGTTTGAAGTGGATTTACGAGCTACCAAACTGCAGGTCAAGGCTGCGGTGGAAGAGATCTTTAATGTCAAGGTTCAGAGTGTGAACACGTCTCGAGTGAAGGGTAAGCTGCGCAGGATGGGACGCCATGAGGGATACACATCCGAATGGAAAAAAGCTGTGGTGACCCTGCAACCAGGCCATAGCATCGAGGTATTTGGAGGATTTTAAGGAGGGACGGAAACAATGGCAATTAAGAAGTACAAACCGACCACTCCAGGGCGTCGCAACATGACCGGTTACACCTTTGAGGAGATTACCAAGAAAGAACCGGAGAAATCACTCGTAGTTTCTCTAAAGTCAACCGGTGGACGTAATGCTGGGGGTCGCATTACTGCCCGTCACCGCGGTGGCGGTCACAAGCGCAAGTATCGTATTATTGATTTTAAGCGGAACAAAGATGGGGTTCCAGCCAAAGTGGCTGCCATCGAGTATGATCCAAATCGGTCCGCAAGAATTGCTTTGCTGCACTATTTGGACGGAGAAAAACGTTATATCTTGGCCCCTGTGGGGCTGAGCGTGGGCGATATGGTTGAATCGGGTCCAGATGCTGACATTAAGCCTGGTAACGCTCTGCCGATTGCCAACATCCCTGTGGGCAGCGTGATTCACAATATCGAAATTCAGCCAGGCAAAGGTGCACAGCTGGTACGCTCCGCTGGTGTAGAGGCCCAATTGATGGCCAAGGAAGGTGCCTATGGAACCATCCGCCTGCCGTCAGGGGAGTTTCGCATGGTGCTCCAAAGCTGCAGAGCCACAATCGGTCAGGTTGGAAACGTAGAGCACGAGAATATGGTTGTGGGTAAGGCCGGTCGTTCTAGATATCTAGGCAAACGCCCCCATGTTCGCGGTGTAGCCATGAATCCCGTTGATCACCCCCATGGCGGTGGCGAGGGCAAGGCTCCTATCGGACGTCCTGGACCAGTTACTCCTTGGGGTAAGTCTGCGCTGGGATCACGGACTCGTAAGAAGAAGGCAAGCGACCGTCTGATCATTCGACGTCGTAAGAAGTAACGAAGATTCTCTACGGGGAGGTGTAGGAATGAGTAGATCATTGAAAAAAGGTCCCTTCGCTGATGCTCATATTTTGAATAAGGTCAGGGAAATGAATGATAAGGGCGAGAAGCGGGTTGTGAAGACATGGTCGCGGCGCTCCACAATCTTCCCGGACATGGTTGGTCATACCATCGCAGTTCACGATGGACGAAAACATGTTCCGGTATATATTACAGAGGAAATGGTCGGTCACAAGCTGGGTGAGTTTGCTCCAACTCGGACGTTCCGGGGGCATGCCGGCGAAAGATCATCGGGCCGATAAGCAGAACGGGGTGAGAAATGATGGAAGCGAGAGCAGTTGCTAGACATATTAGAATTTCACCACGCAAAGCGCGCCAAGTAATTGACTTGATTCGTGGCAAGGATGTGGATGAGGCATTGGCCATCCTTCGGTTTACACCAAAGGGAGGATCTCCTGCAATTGAAAAAGTTGTGCGGAGCGCTGTGGCGAACGCAGAGAACAACTTTGATATGGATGTGGACTCCTTATTCGTGGCTGAGTGCTATGTCGATCAAGGTCCAACTCTGAAGAGGATTCGGCCAAGAGCTAGAGGCATGGCAAATCGCATCCGCAAACGCACAAGTCATATTACTGTGATTTTGCGGGAAAGGGAGGAATAAGTGCGTGGGTCAAAAAGTACACCCGGTAGGGTTTAGACTTGGTGTTGTAAAAGACTGGGACAGCAAGTGGTACGCTAACAAGCTCAACTACGCGGATCTGTTACACGAAGACCTTGAGTTGAAAAAACTGATCAAAGAACGGTTTTTTCAGGCAGGTGTTTCCAAGGTCGAGATTGAACGGGCTGCCAATCGCGGTAAAGTAACGATCCACACCGGTCGGCCAGGCATGGTTATCGGTCGCGGTGGTGCAGAGGTTGATAAGCTTCGTAAGGATTTAGAGACCATGACAGGTCGCCAGATTCAGGTGAACATTGTGGAGGTAAAGACTCCAGAGACAAATGCCCAATTGGTGGCCGAGAGCATTGCCTTTGCCTTGGAAAGAAGAATCTCTTTCCGCAGAGCGATGCGTCAAGCGCAGCAGCGCGCCATTCGCCTGGGGGCCCAAGGAATTAAAGTGGCCGTATCCGGTCGTCTAGGCGGTGCGGAAATTGCTCGTACAGAGTGGAATCCAGAAGGATCCATTCCCCTGCATACACTGAGGGCGGATATTGATTATGGTTTCGCGGAAGCGAACACAACATTTGGGAAGATTGGGGTTAAGGTCTGGGTCTACCATGGTGAGATCCTGCCTGAAACGGCGGCCCAGAATAAGGCTAAAGGGGGCAAGTAGGGATGCTTATTCCGAAGAGAGTAAAGTATCGAAGAGTCCACCGCGGTCGCATGACCGGTAAGGCTCAGAGAGGCTCTGAAGTTTCTTTCGGCGAATTCGGTCTCCAAGCATTGGAACCAGGGTGGATCAAGAATACGCAAATTGAAGCAGCCCGTATTGCCATGACCCGTCATATTAAGCGGGGTGGGAAGGTTTGGATTCGGATATTCCCCGACAAGCCTGTAACCCAAAAACCAGCTGAAACTCGGATGGGTTCCGGTAAAGGTGCTCCAGAGTACTGGGTAGCAGTGGTAAAACCAGGGCGAATCATGTTCGAGATTGGCGGTGTACCAGAGGAGTTGGCTCGCGAGGCGATGCGCTTAGCTGCCCATAAACTGCCGATTCGGTGCAAGTTTGTATCTCGGGCTGTGGCAGGTGGTGACGCAAATGAAGGCTAAAGAGGTTCGTGATCTTTCTGCGAATGAGCTAGAAGTGAGACTTGATGAGTTAAAGGAGGAACTCTTTAACCTCAGGTTTCAGTTGGCAACTGGTCAATTAGACAATCCCATGCGGATCAGTGCTGTGCGCAAGAATATTGCACGGGTGAAGACTGTCATGCGCGAACGGGAATTGAATATTGAACGAGCTTAAGGTCTCCTATAGATCCGAGAAGGGAGGAGCACAGGTGGACAAGGAAAGAAACATGAGGCGGACTCGAGTCGGGGTCGTCGTCAGTGATAAAATGGATAAGACCGCAGTTGTGTCCGTTGAGCAGACCATCAGCCATCCACTATATGGTAAGACAATGCGGAGAAACGCTAAATTCAAGGCACATGACGAAGCTAACGAGTGCGGCGTTGGGGATAGAGTACGGATTATGCAGACTCGGCCCCTGAGTAAACAAAAACGCTGGCGGGTAGTGGAAATCATTGAAAAGGCCCGTTAGTTACAGAATATAGCAAGGGAAGGAGGAGCTATGATGATCCAGCAAGAGAGTCGTTTGAAATGCGCTGACAACACTGGTGCCAGAGAGATCCTGTGCATTCGTGTGCTTGGCGGTTCAGGACGACGTTATGCTCGTGTCGGTGATGTGATCATTGCTTCCGTTAAACACGCGACTCCTGGTGGCGTTGTTAAGAAGGGCGAGATTGTGAAGGCTGTAATCGTTAGAACTAAGAAGCAATATGGCCGCAAGGATGGTTCATATATTCGTTTTGATGAAAATGCAGCAGTAATTATAAACGACCAGAACAATCCGAGAGGGACTCGTATTTTTGGGCCTGTGGCCAGAGAATTGCGGGAAAAAGATTTCATGAAGATCGTCTCTCTGGCTCCTGAGGTTCTCTAGTAGAAAGGAGGATGGGGAATGGCAAAAGTTCATGTTAAGCGTGGAGATACAGTGGCCATACTTTCCGGTGACAGCAGTGGTAAGAGAGGAAAAGTGCTAGAGGTTCACCCTAAGTCGGGCAAGGTTATCGTGGAAGGGGTCCATATCCAAAAGAAGCACACCAAGCCTACTCAAACGAATCCTCAAGGAGGAATTATTGAGGCACCGGGACCCATCGATGCGTCGAATGTTGCCGTGGTTTGCCCGAAATGCAAAAAACCTACTAGGGTTCGTCGCCAACGGCAGGCAAATGGTGAGTTAGAACGTCAGTGCAAACAATGTGGTAAAGCCATTGATTAGTGTTGACTGCTGCTGCCAGTGATTGGTGCAGCGCAGGAAACTTGGAGCTTGACCAAGTCAAACAGCGATGATGTGTTTGTTTGAGAAGGGGGGAGTAGTGCTTGGCACGGTTTAAGGAAAAATACCAAACCCAAGTGGTACCAGCCATGATTGAACGGTTCGGTTACAAGAATGTCATGGAGGTACCCAGGTTCGATAAAGTGGTTCTTAATATTGGCGTGGGCGAAGCGGTGCAAGATCCTAAGGCGCTTGAGGCGGCCGCACGGGACCTGGAGACCATCTCGGGGCAAAAACCTGTGATCACCCATGCGAAAAAGTCCGTAGCGGCATTTAAACTTCGTGAGGGAATGGCCATCGGGTGCAAAGTAACCCTGCGTGGTGATCGGATGTATGAGTTCCTCGATCGGCTCATTAGCGTTAGCCTTCCGCGGATTCGTGACTTTCGGGGTGTTTCGGAAAAGTCCTTCGACGGACGCGGCAACTATAGTATCGGTTTGCGGGAACAGTTAGTGTTTCCCGAGATCGACTATGACAAGATCGACAAGGTCAGAGGACTGATGGTCGTAATCGGTACCACCGCCAAGACGGACGAAGAAGCGTATGAACTCTTGAAGCTGATGGGTATGCCATTTAGAAGCTGAAAGGAGAGATAGTGTGGCGAAAAAATCGATGATCGTTAAGGCGCAGCGTCCAGCGAAGTTTAAAGTGCGTCAAGTGAATCGTTGTAGAATTTGCGGTCGTCCCCGTGGATACATGCGCCGTTTTCAGATGTGCCGTGTATGCTTCCGGAAGTATGCTAATGAAGGGCAGATTCCCGGAGTAACCAAATCCAGTTGGTAGGGGTCGGAAAGGAGGTTTCCTGAATGGTAATGACAGATCCAATTGCGGATATGCTCACACGGATTCGGAATGCAAGTTCCGTGAAGCACGAGTCGGTTGATATTCCCCGTTCCAAGCTTAAGGAAGAGTTAGCGCGGATCCTTAAGGACGAGGGGTTCATTCGAGAGTATAAAGTGGTGGAAGATGATAAACAAGGCATGATCCGGGTCTATCTGAAGTATGACGCCAACAAAGGGCAGGTGCTCAAGGGCATTAAGCGCATCAGCAAACCAGGTTTGCGGGTCTATGCGAACAAGGACGAAGTGCCCAGGGTGTTAGGCGGCCTAGGTGTAGCCATATTATCCACTTCACAAGGAATCATGACAGACCGTTTAGCTCGGAAAGAGGGCATCGGCGGCGAAGTAATCTGCTATGTGTGGTAAGGGAGGGAAGTAAATGTCCAGAATAGGAAGAGCTCCAATTGAGATTCCCTCTGGTGTTGAGGTCAAAATCAACGGCAATGTGATCGACGTTAAGGGACCAAAGGGACAGCTCACTCGAGAGTTCCATCCTGCGATGCAGGTTGAACTGACAGGCAGCACCATTTTGGTGACTAGGCCCAGTGATGAAAAGGAACACCGTTCCCTCCACGGACTGACTCGTACATTGATTGCGAACATGGTTCATGGGGTAACGGAAGGATTTACTCGTAATCTAGAAATCGTCGGGGTAGGATACAGAGCGGCTAAGCAAGGTAGGAAGCTGGTCTTGTCCCTGGGGTATTCCCATCCCGTTGAAGTAGACCCAGCTCCAGGCATTGAAATTGAGGTGCCCACACCGACGAGAATTTCTGTCACCGGTATTGACAAAGAGCTCGTGGGTCAAACAGCTGCTAATATCCGCGACTTCAGAAGACCCGAACCATACTTGGGTAAAGGTATTCGGTATGAAGGCGAAAGAGTGCGTAGAAAAGCAGGTAAAGCAGGTAAAGCTTAGAAGGAGGGTGAATGATGGCCAAATTCAGTCGGCGTGAAGCAAGGGAGCGTAGACACAAGCGTCTCAGGCAGCATGTGGTGGGAACCGCAGAGCGCCCCAGACTCAATGTTTACCGCAGCCTGCATCACATTCACGCCCAAATCATTGATGATAGCGTTGGACACACCTTGGTTTCTGCATCCTCTGTGGAACCTGAACTGCGTGCGAAGTTAGGATCAACAGGGAATCAAGAAGCGGCCAAAGAAGTTGGGCTAGTCCTAGCACAAAGGGCAAAGGAACGTGGCATTGGTAAAGTTGTTTTTGATCGCGGCGGCTACATTTATCACGGAAGAATCGCCTCTTTAGCAGATGGCGCCCGTGAAGGTGGCCTGGAATTCTAGGTGCAAGGGAGGGAAACGAACTTGTCGAAACGAAATGAAACTAGTGGCGTAGAGCTACAGGAACGCTTAGTCAACATCAATCCTGTCTCCAAAACCGTTAAGGGCGGGCGGACCCGTTCCTTTAGCGCCTTGGTTGTTGTGGGAGATGGCAATGGCCAGGTAGGTATGGGTCTGGGCAAGGCCAAAGAGGTGCCTGAGGCTATTCGCAAGGCAACGGAAGAAGCGAAGAAGAACATGATCGCGGTACCGATGGTGGGAACCACCATTCCCCATGCTGTTACAGAAACCTATGGGGGAGCTAGAGTGCTTCTGAAACCGGCTTCTGAAGGTACTGGAGTTATTGCCGGCGGGCCGGTGCGTGCCGTTTTGGAGTCAGCTGGTGTGCGAGATGTATTGACGAAGTCTTTAGGCTCCGCCAATCCCATTAACGTTGTGCGAGCAACACTTAAAGGGCTCAGCAGCCTAAGAACTGTGGAAGATGTGGCCCGACTTCGCGGGAAAACTCCCGGAGAGATCTTAGGTTAGGGGGCGAATGTTGTGGCAAAGTTGAAAGTAACGTACAAGAAGAGCGTTATTGGTTATTCTCAAGATCAAAAAGACACAGTGGCAGCCCTGGGTTTGAAGAAGCTTGGCATGTCCATTGTCCATGACGATAACCCGGCAATCAGGGGTATGATCCATAAGGTTAGACATTTAGTTGAAGTGGAAGAACTAGACTAGTACGAGGGGGTGTAAGTGTGCGGATTCACGAACTTAAGCCCGCAGAAGGCAGCACGCACAAAAGGAAGAGGGTTGGGCGCGGCATCGCCTCTGGCTGGGGCAAGACCTCTGGTAGGGGTCATAAAGGCCAAGGCCAGCGATCCGGTGGCGGCAAAGGTCGCTATTTCGAAGGAGGCCAGACTCCACTGGTCAGACGCCTGCCGAAGCGGGGATTTACCAATGTTTTTCAGAAAGTCTATGCGGAAGTCAAGTTAAATGACCTGAATCGGTTCGCACCGGGTACAGTGATCACTCCCGAGCTCTTGATTGAATCTGGGCTTGTGAAGAAAGTGAACGATGGGATTCGTGTTCTCGGTAATGGCGAGATTGATCGTGCGTTAACCGTACAGGCACATAGTTTCACAAAATCGGCAGCAGCCAAAATCGAAAAGGCTGGCGGCACAGTTGAGGTGATCTAGTTGCTCGCTGCATTGAAGAATGCTATGAAAATCCCCGATCTGAGGAAAAAACTCCTCTATACGGTTGCGTTGCTAGCCGTTTACAGGATTGGCTCCTTTGTGCCAGTCCCCGGTGTGGACGCAGTGGGGCTGGCTCGGCAGTTAGGGGTCGATGGAGGAAACATTTTCGGGTTCTTGAACCTCTTTACTGGAGGAGCATTGGAACGATTTACCGTATTTGCGCAGGGTGTTAGCCCCTACATTACGGCATCGATTGTGATGAATCTTTTGTCCATTGTTATACCCAGTTTGGAAAAACTGTCCAAGGAAGGTCCGGAAGGCCGGAAAGTGATTGCCAAATACACCCGGTATGCGACAGTCGTTTTGGCCATCATTCAAGCTTTCGGTACAACCATGATGGCTCGTGCCTGGAATGTGATGGCGAGCACGGACTTCTTCAGCTTGTCCTTGGTCACACTCACCCTCACCGCAGGTACCATGTTCACAGTGTGGCTGGGAGAGAAGATCTCTGAAAAGGGTATTGGCAACGGAATTTCTTTGCTCATCTTTGTCAATATTGTGGCTGCCATGCCAACGCAGATCCTCAATGCCATTCGAGCAGTTGGGGAAGGCGGGCTGCATCCTTTGAGTCTGGTTGTGTATTTCCTGATCACGATCATCGTAATTGGTGCAGTGGTCATGATTACCAGGGGTGAACGTAAGGTTCCTGTCCAATACGCCAAGCGTGTTGTAGGTCGCAGGGTCTATGGCGGGCAGTCCACGCACATCCCGTTGAAGGTGAACCAAGCGGGGGTTATTCCCGTCATTTTCGCATCGTCTGTGTTGACGTTTCCCCTGACCTTGGCGCAGTTCATTCCAGCCGTGGACGTCATTAACCGCTGGTTTGGCTATGGCTCCTTTGGGTACAATGTACTTTATGTGGTTTTTGTGGTCTTCTTTACCTACTTTTATACCGCAGTAACCTTCAATCCAACGGAGGTTGCAACCAACATGAAGAAAAACGGTGGATACATTCCGGGTTTGCGGCCAGGGAAGCCTACTTCAGACTACCTGGATAAGATCTTGTCCAGAATCACATTGCCCGGTGCGTTTTTCCTAGCAGCCATTGCTGTTCTGCCCTTTGTTGTCGCCGCAGTAACCAGGATACCTTCCAATATTCTGTCGTTCGGCGGTACTGGAATCCTGATTATTGTCGGGGTGGCACTGGAGACAATGCAGCAAATCGAAGCACACTTGCTGATGAGGCACTACGAAGGTTTCCTGAAATAAAAGGGGGAAAACGCAGATGCGATTGGTGTTGCTTGGTCTGCCCGGTGCAGGTAAGGGTACTCAAGGTGATATGATTTCTGAGAAGTATGGAATACCACACATCTCCACAGGTAACATTTTCCGCGATGCAGTCGCGTCGGGTGTTGGTTTAGGTCGAGAGGTCAACTCCTACATCAGTAAGGGCGAGTTGATCCCTGATGATCTGACTCTGCGAGTCGTCCAGGAGCGTCTGAACCAGCCCGACTGTCAGCGAGGCTGGATTTTGGATGGTTTCCCCCGGACAGTTCTGCAGGCGAGAGAGTTGGATCGCAGCTTGGCCAAGAGCGGCTTGAATGTTGAAATGGCTTGTGACGTTCGAGTGGCACAGAGGGAAGCGATAGAGAGAATCTCCAATCGCCGCATTTGCTCCAATTGCGGTGCGGTGTATCATTTGGAACAGCATCGGGCTGAGGAAAAAGGGACCTGTGATGCTTGCGGAGGAGCGCTCTACCGCCGCACCGATGACAGCGAAGAGACGGTCCGTAAACGCCTCGATGTCTATATGCGGCAAACCCACCCGGTCCTGCACTATTATGCCAGGGATGGTCGGCTCTACAGTATTGACGGAGCGCGACCCATTGATGTGGTCTTTGCCGATGTGGATCATTATTTGCAGCACTTGGCGGAGGAATTGGCTGTGGGGGAGGCCCAATGATTATCCTGAAGTCTCCCGAGGAGATTCAGGCCATGAGGGCCGCAGGCAGAGTGGTAGCCCAAGCTCACGAAGTGGTTCGTGATTTGATTCGACCCGGCCTGACCACCTTGGATCTGGATAGGGCGGTGGAAGAGTTTCTGACAAAGCAAAACGCTATTCCAGCGTTTAAGGGGTATCAAGGGTATCCTGCGTCGATTTGCGCCTCGGTGAACGAGGTTGTCGTACACGGGATTCCCAGCCAAGATGTGGTCCTGCAGGAAGGATCCATCATCAGCGTGGATATTGGTGCCTTTGTGGACGGCTTCTGTGGCGACAGTGCCTGGACGTATCCAGTGGGTCAAATTGATTCCCAGACGCAGCTTTTGCTCGAGACCACAGAGAAAGCCCTGTTTGAAGGCATTGAGCAGGCCAGGATCGGTAACCGCCTTTCTGACATCTCCCATGCTGTACAAATGCGTGCAGAAGAACAAGGATTTTCTGTTGTCCGGGACTTCGTCGGACACGGAATCGGGCGTCAGATGCACGAAGCACCACAAATTCCGAATTTTGGACCTCCCGGAAGGGGTCCCCGGCTGAAACAGGGTATGACCTTGGCCATTGAACCGATGGTGAATGCAGGTAGTTACCATGTGCAGATTCTGGATGATAACTGGACAGTGATAACACGGGACAATAGTTGGTCAGCTCATTTCGAACACACGATTGCTATCAGTGATGAAGGGCCCGTGGTTCTTACAACATTGTAGGAGAGATCAAATGGGACTCTTGGAAATTGGACAACTGGTGACATCAAAGATGGGAAGGGACTCTGGAAAAAAGTACGTGGTGGTAGAGTTCCAAGACGATAGCCATGTCATCGTGGCGGATGGTTTTGTGCGCAAGCTGAACCGTCCTAAGCGCAAGAACAGGAAGCATCTCGTGGCTCACAATATCCGCCTTGATGTAGAAGAGTGGGACGATAAGGCGATTCGGGATTTTTTGGAGCAGCACAGTAATGTGGAGGAAGTAGGAAAGGAGGGTTTTACAGACCATGGCCAAGGATGATGCCATTGAAGTTGAAGGTACGGTAGTGGAACCGTTGCCAAATGCTATGTTTCGTGTAGAATTGGAGAATGGGCACAAAGTGCTGGCGCACATCTCCGGCAAGATGAGAATGAACTTTATTCGCATTCTACCTGGTGATAGAGTGACTGTGGAACTGTCTCCCTATGATTTGACTAGGGGCAGAATTACGTACCGTAAAAAATAGACGGCTAAAGGGGGCACAAAGCGATGAAGGTGAGACCTTCCGTGAAGCCGATGTGTGAGAAGTGTAAGATTATCAAACGCAAGGGTCGCGTCATGGTAATCTGCGAAAATCCCAGGCATAAGCAAAGACAAGGATAGTATAGAGGGGGTGTCTAGATAGATGGCACGTATTGCAGGTGTAGATTTGCCTCGCGATAAGCGAGTAGTAGTAGGCTTAACGTATATCTACGGGATTGGCCGTAGTACGTCGGAAAAAATCATTGAGATCTGCGGAATTGATCCCGATACGCGTGTGCGCGATTTAACGGAGGACCAAGCAAACCAAATCCGCGAGATCATTGAAAAGCAGTTCCTAGTAGAGGGTGACCTCCGCCGGGAAGTAAACATGAATATCAAGAGATTGCGGGACATCGGTTGCTACCGTGGTATACGTCACCGCCGCGGCCTTCCTGTTCGAGGGCAACGCACCAAGACCAATGCCAGAACGCGCAAAGGTCCTAAGCGGATTGCCGGTAAGCGGAGATAGGTCGTATTGAAAGGAGGAAAATTTAATGGCAAGACCACGAGGTAGGGCTGGGCAGCGCCCACGCCGCAGAGAACGAAAAAACATCCCGGTTGGGGTAGCGCACATTCGTTCCACGTTCAACAACACCATTGTTACCATTAGCGATCCACAGGGAAACGTGATTTCCTGGGCAAGCTCGGGCAACATGGGTTTTAAGGGTTCCCGTAAGGGTACTCCGTTTGCAGCGGGTATGGCTGCGGAACAGGCAGCATCAGTGGCTATGGATCATGGTGTCAGGGAGGTCAGTGTGTTTGTAAAGGGCCCTGGCGCAGGACGAGAAGCTGCAATCCGTTCGCTGCAAGCTGCAGGGATTGATGTGACCACTATCAAGGACGTAACTCCCATTCCCTATAACGGTTGTCGTCCACCGAAACGGCGCAGAGTGTAATTAGTTCGGCCCATGCGTTCGCAAAGGAGGGTGCAAGAACTATGATTGAGATAGAAAAACCAAGGATTGATCAAGTTGAACTAACGGACAACTATGGCAAGTTTGTTGTGGAGCCGTTAGAACGAGGATATGGTATCACTTTGGGCAACGCCCTGCGCAGGATTCTGCTTTCATCGTTACCAGGTACCGCCGTTACTTCGGTCCACATTGACGGGGTCCTACACGAGTTTTCCACCATCGAAGGGGTGGTGGAAGACACTGTGGACATCGTGCTGAATCTGAAGAAGCTCCTGGTTAAACTGCATACAGATGAGCCGGTGACCATTCGCGTTGAAGCCAATGAAGAAGGCCCTTTGCTGGCTGGGCACATTACCCCTGACCCTTCCGTGGAAATTCTTAATCCGGACTTGGTCATTGCCACACTGCAGAAAGGGGCTCAGCTCAATATGAACATAACTGTGGCCAAGGGCCGCGGCTATGTGAGTGCAGAAGGCAATAAGAGTCCCGATCACCCCATTGGATTAATCCCAGTGGACTCCATCTTTACCCCTGTGACCAAGGCAATTTATCATATCGAGGACACGCGGGTGGGGCAGATCACGGACTACGATCGGCTGGTTCTGGAGGTTTGGACTAATCGCGTCATCGCTCCAGATAGCGCCGTGAGCTTAGCGGCTAAGATTTTGATGGAGCATGTCAAGCTGTTCACTGATCTGACGGAGAGCGTGGGCAGTGTCGAGATTATGGTGGAGAAGGAAGAAGAAAGCGTTGACCGCCTAATGGAGATGACTGTGGAGGAGTTGGATCTTTCGGTACGCTCTTACAACTGTCTGAAACGGGCTGGGATTAACTCCGTTGACGAGCTGATTCGCAAAACCGAAGAGGACATGATGAAAGTGCGTAATCTCGGAAAAAAATCCCTGCAGGAAATCAAAGAGCGACTCGCCGATCTAGGGCTGTCCTTGCGCAAATCTGATGAATGAGGTAGGTGAGCAAGATGAGACTCAGGAAATTGGGTAGAAAGTCTGGCCATCGGAGAGCATTACTCCGGGGGCAAGTAACCAGTCTAGTGTTGCATGGTCAGATAGAAACTACAGTAGCCAAAGCTAAAAGCATTAAGCCCTTGGCAGATAAAATGGTCACCTTAGGCAAACGAGGAGATCTAGCCGCCAGGCGCCAAGCTGCTCGGTTTTTGCTGGATCCCGTTGCTGTACAGAAACTTTTCGACGATATTGCTCCAAAAATGGCGGAGCGTAACGGAGGTTACACCAGAATCATCAAGACCGGTGTTCGTCGGGGAGATGCGGCACCAATGGCGATCATTGAGTGGGTGTAGGTTATACAAACAAGGTCGCAGAGGAGCCTCCTCTGCGTTTTGTTTTTTAGACTTGGAGTGTTTGTGATGAAGGAACCGTTGATTCGCTTTACTGATGTAGACTTCACCTATGCAAGGACACATGGAGGAGATGGCTGGGCCGCACTGAAGAGGGTTAATCTGGAGATCTTCGAAGGTGAGTTTGTGGCCGTTTTGGGCCACAACGGTTCCGGCAAATCCACCTTGGCTAAACACATCAATGCCCTTCTTACTCCCACTTCAGGCAGGGTCTTGGTGGCCGGATTGGACACCGCCGCCGAGGATAAGGTTTGGGAGATTCGACAGAAGGTTGGCATGGTCTTCCAAAATCCGGACAACCAGTTGGTGGCCACCACGGTGGAAGAGGATGTGGCCTTTGGTCCGGAGAATTTGGGTATTCCATCTCCGGAGATTCAGCGCCGGGTTACCGAGTCCTTACAGGCTGTGGACATGCTTTCCTATCGGCGTCATTCTCCCCACCAGTTATCAGGCGGGCAAAAGCAAAGGGTTGCCATTGCGGGGATGATCGCCATGCTGCCCATGTGCATTGTCCTGGATGAACCCACGGCTATGCTCGATCCCCAGGGACGCCGTGAAGTGATGAGCACGATTCATCGCTTGAATAAAGACGAAGGAATTACCATCGTCCATATCACCCATCACATGGATGAGGTCATCGGCGCAGATCGGGTTGTGGTCATGGATGAGGGGCGTATTGTTCTGCAGGGTACTCCCAGAGAAGTCTTTAGCCAGGTAAAGCTGCTGCGTAGCCTCCATCTGGATGTCCCCCAGGTGACAGACTTGGCGGAGCGACTGCGAAATCGCGGCCACCTGATACCCCAGGGAACGCTGACTGTAAATGAAATGGTGATGCTTTTATGTCCATCCGATTAGTCGATGTTTTTTTCAGTTACCTGGAGGATACCCCTTCATCCGAGGCGACCCTGCGGGATGTGAGTCTGGAAATTGACGATGGAGAATTCGTTGGTTTGATCGGTCCTACGGGTTCGGGCAAATCCACCCTAATTCAACATTTTAATGGTCTGCTCAAGCCAAATTCTGGAAAAGTCTATGTTGATGGTGTCGACTTGACTCTCAAGGACACACAGCTTAGGCGCATCCGCCAAAAGGTGGGTATGGTGTTTCAGTATCCGGAACACCAGCTTTTCGGAGAAACAGTGCTGGAGGACGTGGGGTTTGGGCCACGCAATGGCGGTTTGTCCGACGAAGAGGTTACCGAACGCGTGCGGGAAGCCCTCAACTATGTGGGACTCGACTTTGAGGCTCTGAAGGATCATTCTCCTTTCGAGCTAAGCGGAGGTCAGAAACGGCGGGTTGCCATCGCCGGTGTCCTGGCGATGCGACCGTCTGTCTTAATCCTGGATGAGCCGACGGCCGGTTTGGATCCGGAAGGCCGCGAAGAGATTCTCGGTGAAATCAAACATCTTCATGAAGACCGCGGTATCACTGTGATTTTGGTTACGCACAGCATGGAAGACGTGGCGCGCTTGGTGGATCGACTGATCGTCATGGAAGCGGGCACGATTGCTCTAGACGGAACGCCTGTGGAAGTCTTCGGGCAGGCCGCAAGGCTTCGGGAAATGGGTCTGGGTGTACCCCAGATCACAGAGCTGATGCATGAATTGAAGAATCGGGGATTGGCTGTGAACACCGACATTTTCACGGTGGATCAGGCTGAAGAGGAGATCATCAGGGTAATGGGGTGGCAAAAATGAGGATGTTTCGCAGCATAACCATTGGCCAGTATCTCCCGGGCGACTCTTTGATTCACCGCCTCGATCCGCGCAGCAAGATCCTATCTACCACGCTTTTGATTGTCCTTCTGTTCCTTGTTAATGGTTTTGTGGGATACGCCTTGGTTGCGCTAGCCATCGCCCTGGTGGTTCGGGCTGCCCAGATCCCGGTCAAATACGTACTGCGGGGTTTGCGGCCGCTCTTGGTGATTCTCGTGCTGACGATAGGATTGCATCTCTTTATGACAGAAGGCAGGGTGATCTTCCAGATTTGGTTCCTCAAGGTAACCTGGGAGGGGCTTTTTCGTGGCTTGATGATGGGTACGAGGTTGATTCTGTTGATTATTGGGACCTCCATCTTAACTCTGACAACATCGCCCATTCAGCTCACGGATGGGATTGAAAGCCTTTTGAAACCGGGGAAAAAGATGGGGATTCCCGCCCATGAACTGGCCATGATGATGACCATTGCCCTGCGCTTTATCCCCACTCTTCTGGAGGAAACAGAGAAGATCATGAAGGCCCAAATGGCCCGAGGAGCAGATTTCCAAAGCGGCGGAATCATGCACAGGGCTAAGAGCTTAGTCCCCCTTTTGGTGCCCCTCTTTGTAAATGCCTTTCGACGGGCCGACGATTTAGCCATTGCCATGGAAGCGAGGGGTTATCGCGGGGGCGAAGGACGCACGAAGTTTAGGGAGCTCAAGTTCCAAACGGTTGATGGGGTCGCCTTGGGTGTGGCTCTTACCTTCGCTGTTGTTGTGGGCGTCTTTTTCTAAGGAGTAGATATGAAGACCTATTGTCTGGTAGTGCAGTACGACGGCACGGAATATGCAGGTTTTCAGATCCAGCCTAATCAGCGTACCATTCAAGGGGAGTTAGAGAAAGCCCTCCAGAGACTCGGACCGAACGCGATTCGTATTGCCGGTGCTGGCCGAACTGATGCAGGCGTGCATAGCCAGGGCCAAACAGTGAGTTTTAGGGATGATCAGCTGACCGTGCCTGTTGATCGCTTACCCTATGCTCTAAACTCCCTTCTTCCCAAAGACATTCGGGTGGTGGAGAGCCGTTTGGAGAAGCCGGATTTTCATGCCCGGATCAGCGCTCTGGAAAAGACCTATCGTTACCAAATCTATCAGAGCGAGTTCCCCAATGTTTTCTATCAGCGTTATGCTTATTGGATAAGGGAACCACTCGAATGGGATGCTATCCGCGAGTGCGCGGGCTTGTTTGTGGGATGTTTGGATTTCGCAGCTTTTGCTTCGAGCGGGAGCAATGTCAAGAGCACTGTAAGAACCATGCGTCAAGTGACAGTGGATACCGAGGGCTCCTTGAAACTGCTTCGCTTTACGGCAGATGGTTTTCTGTACAATATGGTGCGCAATCTAGTGGGGACCCTTGTTGATGTGGGCCTGGGCAAGCTGAGCCCTGAAGACGTAGAGAGGATCATGGCCAGCGGTGACAGACGCCTTGCTAGCGCCACCATAGCACCGCACGGGCTCGTCTTGGAAAAGGTGAAATATTCTTGACACCCAGCCCAGAGTGGGGTAGAATGAGAGTTGGTAATTTTTCTTTAGAAGCTTTTTGGCAGCGACACAGCCCCGTTCGTTGGCCGAGAAGGCTTACCTCTAAACCTGTTTGAGACAAAGGGGGGAAATCCCAAAATGAAAACCTACACAGCAAAACCACAGGAGTTAGATAGAAAGTGGTATGTTGTCGATGCTGACGGACAGACTCTTGGGCGTTTGGCCACACAAGTCGCCATGATTCTGCGAGGCAAGCATAAGCCAACGTTTACACCACATGTGGACACTGGTGATCATGTGATTATCATCAATGCCGAGAAAATACATTTGACAGGCAAGAAGCTTAAGGATAAGAAATACTATCGTCACAGTGGATACCCAGGCGGGATTAAGTCCATAACCGCCGGCGAGCTGCTAAATCGCCATCCTGAACGAGTTGTCAAAGCGGCTGTCTGGGGCATGATTCCCCATAATAAACTGGGCCGCCAGATGATCAAGAAGCTGAAGGTCTACGCCGGTGCTGAGCATCCACACGAAGCACAAAGGCCCGAGACCCTTGAACTGAAATACTAAAACTATAGATCCAAAAACCCTAAGTGAAGGGAGGCTGTCTGGATGAATGCTGTTCGAAAGACTGAAACCAACTACGGAACCGGTAGACGGAAGAAGTCGATTGCTCGTGTTAGAATACTGCCTGGTAATGGCAACATTACCATTAACAAGAGGTCCATTGATGACTACTTTGGCCGTGAAGTTCTGCGTACCATTGTACGTCAGCCCTTAGTCTTGACCAACACCGAAGGTAAGTACGACATTATTGTTAATGTACACGGTGGTGGAACAACGGGTCAGGCTGGTGCCATCCGCCATGGCATTTCTCGTGCCCTGACTACAATTGATCAAGATTTGCGAGGACCCCTCAAAAAAGCAGGATACCTCACAAGAGATCCACGTATGAAAGAAAGAAAGAAATACGGTCTGAAAAAAGCGCGCAGAGCACCTCAATTCTCCAAGCGTTAATTCCCTTGGCCGATGGAACTACCCCCTGCCATCCAATTGGTTTGGGGGTTTTTTCGATCCCATGGCGGCCTGCACAAATCCTAAGAACAAGGGATGTGGCCTGTTGGGCCTGCTTTTGAATTCGGGATGGAACTGAACACCGATAAAAAACTCCTTATTGGACAGCTCAATCGCCTCCACCAGGCGGTCATCGGGGGATGTTCCACAGATTCCTAGCCCCTGTTGCACCAGCTCCTTGCGGAAGGTATTATTGAACTCAAAGCGATGGCGGTGACGCTCGCTGATGAGCTCTGTTTTATACAGGCTGTACAGGCGCGATCCCTCAGCCACTTTGCAGGGGTAGGCCCCAAGGCGCATCGTTCCGCCGCTTCCGACCTTGCCTGCTTGTCCCGGCAAAAGATCGATCACAGGATAGGGACTGTCTTGATCAAACTCGGTGGAATGGGCTCCTTCCAGGGCGCATACATGGCGGGCAAACTCAATCACCGCAACCTGCATACCCAGGCAGATGCCAAGATAGGGAAGATTACGCTCCCGCGCATAGCGGCAGGCTTGAATCTTTCCCTCAATTCCCCTTTCCCCAAATCCCCCAGGAATGAGCACAGCATCGACTTGACCCAGCAGACGATCAACCGTTTGCTCCGTCACATGTTCGCTGTCCACCCAGCGGATAGTAATCTGCGCACCTGCTTCGAACCCGGCGTGGTGGAGGCTCTCCACAATGGAGAGATAGGCATCGGGGAGTTGGACGTACTTGCCCACAAGGGCGATGGTGGCGCCGGTCTTTGGGGAGTCGATTTTGCGCACCATCAGTTCCCATTGGGTCAACTCAGGTTCGGGGACATCAATTCCCAGTTCCCGACAGACCACTTCATCCAGTCCGTTTCTGTGCAGCATGAGGGGAGCTGCGTAGAGGGACGGGAGTGTGGTGTTCTCGATCACACAGTCGGACTTAACATCACAGAAGAGGGCGATCTTCTCCTTGATGGCCGGGGGCAAGGCCTGATCAGAGCGGGTGACGATGATATCTGGAGATATGCCCATGGAGCGAAGCTCCTTCACGGAATGCTGGGTGGGTTTGGATTTGTGTTCGCCTGCGCTTTGCAGATAGGGAACGAGTGTAACATGGATGGACAGACAATGTTCGGGTCCCTGCTCGTGGGAGATTTGGCGGATAGCTTCAATGAAGGGTTGACCTTCGATATCCCCTACTGTACCCCCGATCTCCACGATGAGCACATCTGCTTGGCTTGCCGCCGCCCCGGCATAGATAAAGCTTTTGATGGTGTCAGTGACATGGGGAATCACTTGCACAGTACCCCCCTGGTAATCGCCGGACCGTTCGCGACCCAAGACGGTCCAGTATACTTGTCCCGAGGTGAGGTTGCTCAATTTCGTCAGGTTTTCGTCGATAAAGCGCTCATAGTGACCCAAATCCAAGTCGGTTTCGGCTCCGTCGTCTGTAACAAAGACTTCTCCATGTTGAAAGGGACTCATGGTGCCGGGATCAACATTGATATACGGATCAAGCTTCTGCGCCGCGACTGTCAATCCCCGCTGTTTGAGAAGGCGCCCTAGAGCTGCTGCTGTAATTCCCTTGCCCAGTCCCGAAACCACTCCGCCTGTGATGAAGATGAACTTGGTCATCGCTCTTCCCCCCTGAGAATAGTGTATTCTTACCAAGAGAAGCTGTCCACATTTTTTTCCAGAGCATGAGGCGTGTCAAAGGAAAACCCCCAAGAAAAGGGGGTTGACTGTTTCCGATTGTTTTGATGCCCATTACTCTCCGGGCTCTTCCGGGAGGATGGGCTCCTCAGGGGGGGGTTCCTCCCCTGGAGGAGCTGGGGGAGGTTCAGGCGGAGTTGGTTCCGTTGGTTCAATCGGTTCAATCGGTTCAATCGGTTCAGGCTCGGGCTCAGGTTCCGGTTCGGGTTCAGGCTCGGGCTCAGGTTCCGGTTCAGGTTCAGGCTCGGGCTCAGGTTCCGGCTCGGGTTCAGGTACAGGTACAGGGGTCCGTTCCACAGGGGGTGTGCGCGGAGCAGGCGGAGGCTCCGGGGGAGGGAGGGCGCATGGAGCTAATTGGGTGGGCTTGGTTCCTTCAATGAACGCATCCCGCTCGACTTGGGCACAGCGTTCGCTGGCCAAGAGTCCAGTAAAGACGTCAATCAGGACATTGGTCTCAACCTTGTCGGGCACCTCAAATTCGTCAGGGGTCTCCTCGCTGTCTTCATCGTCCGCATTGACCTCTTTTGTGTCCGGCTCGGTCTGGGCAAGGGCTTCGGTCATAAACTGCACCCAGAGATCACCCGCCAGTAACTGGGGTTGCGCTGCAGTCTCATCTTCGCTTGGGGCCTTCACCATTACGCCAACAAGCAGGCTTGGTGTATAACCGATGGCCCACTCAGAAGCATCATTCGGCGATGAACTGGCTGTGAGTGCTGCGGGAAAGTCCACATCCAGGGAACGGATACTGCCGTACTGGGTGCCAGGCATGAGCATATCTGTGAACAGGTAGGCCTGTTCAGCAGACAGAATCCGCCGGGCAGTGTCGGTGGGCTGGGCTAGGACCGTCTGGTTTTGCGTGTCGGTAACCTTTTCAAAGCCGGAGACGGGTATATAGTTTCCTCCATTGACACCTGGCATGTAAGCCGCTGTCAGCTCAAGCAGGGACAGTCCCTCTCGGACTTCGCCCATAACTAAGCGGAGATGCTGATCGACCTCTTCGATCGTAAGATCAACCGATTCTGCGAACTCGTTGAACCTCTCAATACCGAGTTCATTGAGTGTCCAAGCTGCCGCGTTGTTCAGGTCCATTACTAAGGCATGCTTCATCGTGACGGGTCCCCAGTAGCGATCGCCGGCGTTGTCCACCCGGAAATCCTCAAACTCGCGCTGGATATCCTGGACAAGATGATTCAAGGCCCAGCTTTCCTGCAGCCCTGTGGCATAGATCAGAGGTCTTAAGGTAGTCGCCACTTCCTGCCTTTTCACAGTGGCTAAATTCGTGGAGTCTTCTAGATAGTTTCTGCCTCCCACCATGGCCAAAACAGCACCGCTCTTGGGATCCAGAGCGACTAAGGCCCCATCGAGTTCAGCATCTTGAAACATGTTCTCGGCAAGTTTCTGCAGCTCTCGATTTAAAGTGGTGGTAACTCGCAGGCCCCCTTGATACACTCGCTCCTCGCCTAACTCGTCCAGGAGGATGTTACCAAGATAGTCGGAGAAATGGTGAGCGTATCCCGGTTCGTGACGTTCGGTGTCAATCCCTTGCTGCGCTGCTTGTTCCTGTTCGGTCTGGTCGATATGCCCGCTCTGCTCCATGTGCGCAAGGATGGTGTTACGGGCTTCTTTCGCCCTGTCTGGATCACGAAAGGGCGAAGCTTGATCAGATTCTTCTATTAACGCGGCCAACAGAGCGCTTTGGGCCAAATCGATGGCTCCAACGGGTTTGGCGAAATAGGTCTGACTTGCAGCCTCTGCACCATAGGCGCCTTCGCCGAAGTAAGCACTGTTTAGGTACATTTCTAAGCGCTCTCGCTCAGAGTAACGTCGGTTGAGGACAGAAGGAAGAACAGCTAGCTGCAGACGGGACCAAAGCCCTTGCGGCTCCACGATCAGCCTGGCCAAACGCTGGTTGATGGTGGTGTCGTCCTGGGTCGACTTCACCGCGTTTTGCAGACTTTCGGGAGTCTGCGCTAGGGGTATGTACACATTTCCCTTTCCGAGCCGCTTGATCACTTCGCCAGTTTGATCATACAAGACGGCTCCCGGCAGGGGTCTCGACTCTTCAAAAACTGTGATCTGCCGCCCAGCCTGTGCATACAGACTAGCTGCAATGGCGGCCCCAATAAGGAGCACCAAGGTGATGAGCAAAACAAAGAGATTCCTTCTATTCATGGCTTCACCTCCTCGCTTTAGTATTTGCCCAAAGGGACTCTTCCATGCACAGGGCTGTAAAAGGAGAAGGCCGAGTTCACAGGGATGGCTGGGATCCCATTGCTCCTTCTTTTATTGCTGGTTTACCAGGGCAGTCTTCTGTTTTGACAAGGCTTTCCCCTATCGTTTATAATCATACTAGACCACAGGAAATGAAGGGGCGATATTGTTGAAGAAGATCATTGAAGCAACGGATGAGAGTTTTCAAATAGAGGTTTTACAGGCGGACCTGCCGGTTCTTGTAGACTTTTGGGCTGTATGGTGCGGACCTTGCCGTCAAATCGCACCTGTCTTCGAGGACCTAGCCGCACAATATGCAGGGAAGATCAAGTTTGTTAAAGTCAATGTTGATCAAGTGACAGAGTCTGTGGGGACCTATGGAATTATGAGTATTCCCACACTGATGCTCTTTAAGGATGGAAATCCCATGGAGACCCTAGTTGGTGTTCAACCCAGGGAGCGTTTAGAAGAAGTGTTGGACAGTTACATATAAGAAAAAAGGAGCGGCGCTGGGCGCTGGCCTGAACTGCTCCCTGCCAATAGAGAGCGGACATAACGAAAATCTCCAGGAGCACCAACCATATCGGTTGGTGCTCTTGTCATAGCTCCGATACTCCATCGGTAGCATCCACAGCAATCTTTTTTTGCAGACGACTTTTGCTAAAATGAGACTTTCGACCGTTCCATAAAAGAGCTCCCCTGCGCTAGGCAGTTTTTTATCTGAACTGTCAAGCGCAAGGGGAGCATATCGCCTTTGAGTTGGTACCGTTTTTCTAGGCGGTGTCTACTTCTCTCCACCGACTGCTGCCGGAGGTTTTCGTTCCAGACGATGGAAAACCTCATAGACTGTGGGGATCACAAAGAGTGTCAAGAAGGTCGACGTGAGTAGTCCTCCCATGATGGTGGCGGCCAAAGGCCTCTGGAACTCAGCTCCCACTCCCCGGGCCAAGACAACGGGCAAGAGGCCAAAGACAGTTGTAATTGTGGTCATCAAAATGGGACGCAAACGAACTTGACAAGCCTCTAGAATTGCTTCCCGCACGGGAAGGTTCGGATTTTGGCCTCTGCGAAGGTTGATGTAGTCCACAAGCACAATGGCATTGTTCACTACCACTCCTGCCAAGACGATAATACCTATAATCGACATGATGCCGACATTTCCACCCACGAGCCACAAACCGATTAAAGCGCCAATCAGGGCCAGAGGAATGGTAAACATGATAATAAAGGGCTGGACAAAGGACTCGAATTGGGCCGCCATTACAAGATAGACTAAGGCCACGGCTAAAACGAGGGCAAGAAGGAGTTCATCAATGGATTCGCCGATCATCGTCTGTAAACCGCCTATGCTGACATGGTAGCCAGGGGGAATGTCCATATCTGCGAGGATATCTTCGCTGATGCGGACCGCCTGGGTAAGGGATAAATCGCCTAGAATTCCAATCACCCTGGCCAGGTTCAGACGGTCGGCACGCTGGGAGAGTGCTAGATTGGGTTGAACTTCAGGTGTGACCACTTCGCTTAGAAGAATCGGCTCACTGCCAAGGTTCTCAATTTGAACCGGAGAGGTGATGCGAGTGTTGAGCAGATCATCTACTGAATCAATGGACGAGCTTGGTCTGAGCACAACTGGAAGGGATCTGTCTCCAATTTGCAGGTCGGTGGCCTTCAAACCTGCTGTGGCATAGCGCATACCCAAGCCAACTTGTCCCGCAGTAAAGCCTCCCAAAATGCTGCGGGAGGTATCCACCTTGAGGAACAGGTCTTTGGCCGGCCGAAAACCTGAGTCTTGCACATCCCTGAATCCTGGGATTTTGCTCAATTCGTCCCGCAGCTCCGCCGCTATAGCAGCGCACACCTGGGCACTCTGACCGCGAATATCAATGGTTAGGTTCGGTGTCATCAGTGTACTAACGGAGGTGCCAAACAAAGATGTGTCCGAGATATTGGTTCGGAGTACACCATGCTTCTCCATGATATCATGGATGTCCTGGGTTAGGTCTTTGGCCATGCGCTCGCGTTCGCTGTGGGGTACTAGGGTAATAGAAAACATGGCGTTATCCAGTCCGGTACCCGCGAGCAGAGAGAGCAGATCCATTTCCCCTTGATCACCGGATTGCACAGCCACAGATGCTATTTCTGGAATCGCCATCAAATCGTTCTCGATGGCTATCACCAATTCCCGTGCGGTTTCCAAAGGCAAGCCTGACGGGAAATTGGTGTTCACCCCCAAAAACCCTTCATCGAAAGTGGGCAGGAACTCTTGGTCCATGCGGGGATAGATCAGAAGAGCTGTCCCAAGAAGCACCACAACTATGGTAAAGATAAGGGGCTTTTTGTCCAAAGCCTGCTTGAGAAGATTAGCGTAACCAGCCCGGAATTTAGCGAACTTGGCATCTGTTTTTTCCGCACTGGATGCCGCGTTTCTCTTCAGGAATTTTGAGGCTAACATGGGTAAGACGCTGAGAGACACGATCAAGGACGCCAAAAGTGCATAGGATATGCTTAAGCCAAACTCTTTAAGCAACTGCCCTGCAAAGCTGCCTAGGAAAATGATGGGTAGAAAGATGACCACGGATGTTGCAGTGGAGGCGATTAACGCTCCTGCAATTTCTCCAGCTCCATGTGCTGCGGCCAATCGCGGATTGGCCTCTGTGCCGCGGTGACGGAAGACATTCTCCAAAACTACGATGGAGGAGTCCACCAGCATACCGACTCCTAAGGCCATGCCTCCGAGGGTCATCAGGTTAAGGGATAGATTGGAAAAATACAACAAGACAAAACTAGCAATAATGGACACAGGAATGGATAAACCTACAATCAAGAGACTGGAAACGTTGCGCAGGAAAAACCAAAGAACCGCAATGGCAAGGATACCACCGATGATGCCGCTTGATGCCAAAGAGCCAATGCTTTGGTTGATGAAGACAGACTGATCTGTAATGGTAGCAAAACGGAGATGCGGACGATCCGTCTCAATCTTCTTCAGGGTCTCCTTGAGATCCGCCGCTACTTGCACGGTGTTAGCCCCACTTTGCCGCATCACCTGGATCAAAATGGTGTCTTGCCCATCGTGGCGGGTGATGCCGTCTCTGGGTTCGATATGGGTGGTGACCTCAGCAACATCGCTCAAATAGGTTAAGGACGGGAGAAGGCCCCCTAAACCCAGGATGCCGCTTCCTTGTCTCATGCCAACAATAATGTTCTCCAGCTCTTCCACGCTGCCGATTTGGCTGCCGGCACGCGTTGTGTAACGGGTTCCATCGGCGGTCACTGCACCACCAGGGACGATAATGTTTTGGTACATAATGAGCTGCTGGAGGATAACGGGCGTTAGGCCAACTTCGTTGAGGTAATCCGGATCGAAAAGCACTTGAACCTCTTCTTTGCTGGTGCCGAACAAGCTGACTTGAGCTACGCCAGGCAATTGTTCCAGCTGGGGTTTGATCTCCGCTATTTCCTCGGAAAGGTCCACAGCGGAAAGATTCTGCGAGCTAACCCCGATTAACATGAGGGGAAAAGCGTTCGGATCAATTTGGACCACGACGGGATCTTCTGCGTCTGCCGGCAGCGATAAACTCACCTGGGCCAGCTTGCTGCGGATCTCATCAAGTGCGCTGAGCATATCGGTACCCCAGTCAAATTGGAGCACCACTGCGGAAACGTCTTCCATGCTGTAGGATTCCATGAACTTGAGGCCGCTGATGCCTGAAACGCTGCCTTCGACAGGAATGGTTATGTTCTGTTCGATGGCGTTAGCTGCGCCGCCCGGATAAACAGTCACCACTGCGGCAATGGGCAAATCCAGGTTCGGTAGCAGATCGATCCCTATTCGCTGCAGGGAGATAACTCCGAATAATAAAGTGATAATGACCACAACCGTAACGGCGACGGGTCTGCGTACCGCAAGTTTTGACAGTTGCATGAAAATCCTCCTTCAAGGTATAAGGCAGGCTGTTTCCGCCTCTGTATAGGTTCGGGTTTGGGTCGGGTTATCCTCCCTTTTTTGGTGGGAAGGAGTGGAAAAGGATATGGGTAGATCTAGCAGGTTAGTGTGGCCCTTGCTTGTCCTGATCGGGATCTGCAGCTTAGCCCTATACCTTTGGTGGGGCGGAAGAGCTCCACTTGTACCCTCTCCTCCAGGTGAAGACGGGGGGGAAGGAAAACTGGAGGGTTGGCGCCAGACTTTTTCCGAAGCGGACCTCGACCTCTTGGCCAGGGTGGTGAGGGCAGAAGCCCAGGGAGAACCCTATGACGGTCAGGTGGCCGTGGCTGCTGTGATCTTAAACAGGGTCAATCATCCAGAGTTTCCCAACACGATTCCGGGCGTCGTGTACGAGCCTCTGGCTTTTTCGGTTGTGGCCAATGGACAAGTCAATAAGCCCGCGGATCAAAGCGCCATCCAAGCAGCCCACTGTGCCCTCAACGGCTTGGATCCATCTGGAGGCGCTTTGTATTTCTACAATCCTGCCAAGACCCGAAGTGCGTGGATTCGCAGCCGCGCGGTGATCAAAACAATCGGGGATCATATTTTCGCTAGTTAGGGGTCTACACGCATGCCCAAGAGTGTGAAAGGCAAGCTCATAGCCATAGTGTTCGTAGTTGGATTGCTTGGTGTGGGGTATGCCGCAGGACAGTATTATCTCCATGGCATCTATCAGCGGCAAGTGGAGGTAGGTTATCGCCGAGCCTTAGGGGAACTCTGCAGCCACCTGGATGAAATTACTAAAGAGATGGGCCGTGCCAGGCTGGCGGTGAGTCCCAAACAGCGCAGTCTGATCAGTGCCAACCTGCGTCGTCTGGTTTACGCTGCCCAAAGCAATATGGGTGAGTTACCCCTGGGAGAGATCCATCTGGAGCGGATCTCCCATCTTTTAGATCGCATCGATGCAGAGAGTCATGCCTATTGGCAGGATGGCGATAACTCGCCGCTTTTGGATCAGCTCCACGAACAAATAGGGTATGTGAGTCGTGAGTTTGGGCAGTTGGTGGAGCGCAAAGATCAGGAGTTCCCCTGGGTCTTTTGGTACGAGTATTTCTCCACTGCAGCCGTTGTACCCCAATTTCTGCAGGCTCTGACCCTAATCAATGACGGATTGGAGGAATTTGATGCTCCTGTACGTCAAGGAACAATTTTGGGCGAAGACATCGATGGAGAGCAGGCCATAGAAGCGGCCAGAGTGTTTAGCGAACGGGAGAATCTAAATTTTCAGGTAATCAGTGAAACCAAAGGCAGCATTCCCTCCTATACGGTGGTGGCGATAGACGGCGAGGAGAGGGTTATAGTCGAAGTGTCCCAAAAGGGCGGGATGGTTTTGTGGATGACGGTGGCTTCAGCAGTTCAAGACAATCGGGCAGGCACCCTCACCTTAGAGGAAATAATCAAACAAGGATGGGGGTTTTTGGAAGAAAGGGGGTTTACGTCCTTACACATTACGGATGCTCAAACCTTGCAAAACAGGGTAACCTTGACCTTTGTTCCCATGCGGGAAGGGGTCTTGCACTATGGAGAGCCCCTGAGGGTGCAAGTAAGTGCAGTTGATGGCAGTATTATCGGTTTCTGGGCAACCTCGTTTTTCTTAGCTCAAAGCAGAGTGCGGCCCGAACGAACCGTTGGGGAGGCTGCTTGGAGTGTTAACGAGAAGATCCAGGCAGGTGTTGAGATCCTCGATCAAAAGATGGCCCTGATCCTCAATGAACAGCAGAAAGAGACCTTAACGACCAGGCTCGGTGTGCAGTATCAAGGGGATTACTATTTAATCTACTTGAATTTCGAGACGGGGGATGAAGAGCATATTGTACAAGTTGCTTCACCCCAGTTCTTCTAGGGCAGTCCCTGGATTCGGGTTGCATTGATGCTGGCCCGTTCATGAGGATCACGCCGGGAGATCTTCCCAGTTACAAGCAGCAAAGGCTGATTAAAGATAATTTTTGCATACTTTCGATAGATGTCTTCAAAGATTGTTACATCAATCAGGCCGTACTCGTCTTCCAGCGATAAAAAGACTACGGTTTTGCCGCTGCGGGTGGGCGGACGATGGGGTCGTATCACCAGACCTCCTAAGGTAAGGGGACTGCCCTCTGTGAGAAGGGAGGCATCTTGGGTCGTAAGTGCCTTCGCGGGGAGATTTGGGCGAAAAAACTCCATAATATGTCCCTGGGCCGAAAGACTGAGAACAGCATATTCTCTGACCCAGCGTTCAAAGGGAGAAAAGTCTGCGACAGTATTTTGAGTGGGAGTTTCCAAGAAGAGACTCCCCTGTTTTGTTTGATAGTATTTCGGCAAATTCCAAAGCAGCATCCGGCGATTGTTTAAAAGACTGTCGAATGCTCCCCCTAGAATTAGGTTTTCCACCACATCCTTATTGACATTGGTGCGATAGACAAAGTCTTGCAGGGAGGAAAAATGCCTTTTGCTGCGCGCTGCAACAATGGAATTGAGAAAGGCGGCTTCCATGCCCTTAACCTGCTTGAGACCAATGCGAATGGAGGTATCGGTGGCGGTAAATTCCACATCGCTTTCATTGATATCCAGGGGGGCAAGGGTAATTCCACGGTTTTTGGCTTGGACACAGAGTGTGTTGGGGGGATAAAAGCCCATGGGCTGCTGGTTCAAGAGTGCTGCATAGAACTGAGCGGGATGGTGTTCTAAAAGGTAAGCGGTGCGATAGGCTGTATCTGCAAAAGCTGCGGCATGGGCTTCGCAAAAACCATATCCTGCATAACCCAGGACATAGGAAAAAATCGTTTCCGCCGTCTCCTTTTCCACACCCCGCTTAACGGCTTTTTGGATAAAGTCCACCTGAATTTGATCCATCTCTTTTTGGGAGCGAAACTTTGTCATCGCCTTACGCAAACGGTCAGACTCTCCTGGGGTAAACCCGGCAATCTCCGTGGCGATTTCAATCACCTGTTCCTGATAAAGCACAACACCATAGGTGGGGGCTAGGATCTTTTCCAGTTTCGGGTGGATATAGGTTACTGCTTCACGTCCATGCCTGCGGGCAATAAAGGGATCCACCATATTGCCCTTGATGGGGCCTGGTCTGATCAAAGCCACGCTGGCCACAATATCTTCGAAGCGGTCCGCTTGCAGACGCGATTGTAAGCTGCGCTGGGCTGGACTTTCCAGCTGAAACACCCCTACTGTTTCTCCCTTCTGAAGCCTGGCAAAGGTAGCTTTGTCGTCGATGGGTATTTCATTGTAGTCCAGCCTGGGCCCAACTTGATTTACTGCAGTGGAAACGGCGGATAGGGTACGCAAGGACAGAAGATCGATTTTGATCAGCCCCAAATCCTCAATGGTGTCCTTGTCAAACTGGGTGATCAAGACCCCTTTTGCTGAGGGCTGCAAAGGTGTAACCGTGGTTAGGGGCTCGCCGCTCACCACCAAACCTCCTAGATGGGTCCCCATTTGCCTGGGAAAACCCGTAATGGCAGCACAGTAATCCAAGAGCTTACTGTATTTGGCCTGATGTAGGGGATGTTTTTTCAGCTCAGGCAGTCTGTGCAGCAGAGAACGAATGCCATCCGCGGGAATACTGGTGATATTTTTGGTCAACTGCTGTAACTCACTGAGGGGAAGCCCCAAGGCCTTGCCCATATCCCGCAGGGCCGAGCGGGCATGGTAGGTTTGGAAGGTGCAGACAGAGGCCACCCGTTCAGGCCCATAGCGCTCATAGACATACTGGGCCACCTGATCTCGATGGCGCGCATCAAAATCAATGTCGATATCGGGTTTCTGCGCTCGCTCTAGACTCAAAAAACGCTCAAACAGGAGTCCTCTGGCAAAGGCATCCACATTGGTGATTTCAAGGCAATAGACCACAACGGAGTCGGCTGCTGAGCCCCGGCCGGCATAGCGTATGTTTTGTTCCTTAGCATATTGCACCAGATCCCAGACCGCCAGAAAATAGTCAGCCACATCAAGCTGCTTAATGATTTCCAGCTCGTGTTGAATTCGTTCTCTTAAGGGGCGGGAGATGGATGCATAGCGCTTTTGGGCTCCATTCCAGGTCAATTCGCCTAGGACTTGAATGGATTTTTCCGGTCCGGCGTGAGGAAAGTAGCGGGGGAAGAGGTTCTTACCCAAATCCAGAGCCAAGGAGCAGCGATCTGCAATTTCCAATGTATTTCGAATGGCTTCGGGGAAGGGGGCAAAGCGCCGTTTCATTTCTTCCGGTGAGGTCAAATAGTTTTCTCCGTTTATGGGGCGATCCAGATGGAGCTCGTCAAGCCTTGTCTTGGTCCGGGTGCAAACCAGCAGATCGTGGATGGGAAAATCTTCTTTCCGTAGATAATGTACATTGTTGGTAGCCACCAATGGAATGCGTAATTCTTCATGGAGTTTGAAAAGTCCGCCAAGGAGGTATTTTGTAAAAGGCAGATAACTATGGATTATTTCCAGATAGACTTGGTTGGATCCAAAGATCTCCACAAGGCGCAAAGCCTCAGCTTTAGCCTGTGCATAGTCTTTACGCAAAATAGCTTGAGCCACACCTGAGCGGTGGCAGCCGCTCAGGACAAGTAAGCCGCGGTTGTTTTTGGCCAGAGCCTTCCAGGGCACTAAGGGCTGGTGTCTGGTACCATGGGCATACCCTGCCGTTAATAGGCGGCATAAAGCATGGTAACCGTCTCTGTTTTCGGCCAGCAGGGTGAGATGGGTGCCGTCTTCTGTGGTAATTTCGGCACCTTGAATAGGTTTTAAACCTAAGGCCAACGCTGTTTTTTGAAATTCCACCGCTCCGCTCACATTGCTATGGTCGGTTAAGGCCATGGCCGGCATATCCCACTTTGCTGCCTGAGTAAGAAGTGCCTCCAGTCGCGAGGCTCCATCTAAAAACGAATAGGGAGAATGAACATGTAAATGGACGAACACCCCAAACGACCTCCATTTAGTCTGCTAGACGGTACAAAACCCATTGTTCAGTACTTGGTAGAAAATGCAGTTCGCAGCGGCAGCGGTCTGTACTCACTTCGTACACAAACAGTTCTGATTCATCTGTCCACCATTGTCCGGCCTCTCGCCAATGCTGGAGAATATACTTAATGATGAAGTTTTGCCCGAAGAAAAAGGAAGAGGGGAAATCCCCTGCATAGGTAAGCAGGATGGGTTGATTAATAAGTTTGCTCATCGAAAACACTCCTCCCAGAGGATCAAGAGCCGTTCTCGCCGGGAAAGCTTCATACCCACTTGGGTATAATCTGGAAGTTCCTCGCCAAGCAGCTGTGGAGCCTGGGGCTCCCAAAACATAGTGAGCTGGGCTAAAGGAGACGGCTCCAATTTGTCGACAGTAATCCTTATTTGTGCCAGAAAATCATCAGGTAGAAGACTTTCCGCTGCCCGCAATAAAGCCTTTGCATCATTTGTGGCCTGCTTAAATAGGCGCTTCTTTTCAAAAGGTGTTCCCTGGGCTAACTGAGCCTCTAGTTTGATTTGACCAGCCACTTTCTGCTGGTCGTTTAGCGTGGCGGCTAGTTTTTGGGCACCCTGCTGAAGATAGGGCTTAAGTTCGTGGGCCGCAGCAGGCCGCAGAAAGCCCTCGAGGGCGGTGAAATCCAGGTTCCAACTGTATGTTAGGTCTTGTCGGGGCTGAAAGGGGATGCTATCTTGACCGCGCCCGAGCTGCTGTAGAAGGATAGCTCTTTGTCCAAATTGAATGCTAAGCTCGGCAGCGGGGATTTTCTCCAACTCGCCCACAGTTTTTATGCCAAGTTTTTCTAAGGAGTCCGCCTCGGGCAGGGGTAAGCGTCGGATCGGGATCCTATCCAGAAAAAACCGTGTTTGATTGGGAGGAACGATTCGGTCAGAACCCGTTCGATTATGGGCGGCCAATTTGGCCACTATTTTACTTTGACCTGCGCCCCAAATTCCACCTTCAATCCCCTTGTCTGCTTGCAGTTTTTCCCTGAAATCGACGACAAACTGCTCGAAAATGGGCCTCTGTCTAAAGCGCAAGTACCAGGCATGGGGATACTCTACCTCCAGTTCCTCTGTGTAGAGGCGTGAGAATTGATGCCATTCTTGGGCGAAGGGAGCAAAATCGCTGAGAGAAATGGGGATGGTGCAAATTGGCTTGGTGGGATGATTGGTAAAGCCGTGCTCCTTGAGTTCGGGGGAAAAATCCCAGATTTCCCTTTTGTGTGTTAAAATGTAATAAGCATCACTTTGCGATTCAGAGGCGCGAGGCGATTCAAAATGACGAATATAAAAGTGGCGTAAGCCACAGTAGACGATCATAAAGATGCCTCCTCGAGAACAACTGTTCGCCCCAATTATAATACAGAACAAAGGTTCGAGTCAAGGAGGGAAAGGGTGGTATCATGGAAATTACATTTTTGGGAACCGGTACATCCCATGGTGTGCCTGTCATAACCTGCGGCTGTGCAGTATGTCAAAGCCGTAATCCCAAAAACAAGCGTACCCGCAGTTCTCTTTGGATACGTAATCAAGATACGGATCTTCTCATTGATACCGCCACCGAATTTCGACTGCAGGCCCTCAAGGCCAAGATTCAGAAGGTGGATGGGGTGCTCTACACCCATTGCCACGCTGACCATGTCTTTGGTTTCGATGATCTGCGTGTTTTTAGTAAGCTAACAGGCAGGAGCATTCCTATTTATGGGAATGAACCCACAATTTCCGAGCTCAGGGAGGTCTTTTCCTATGTTTTCCGGAAAACTCAGGTGGGCGGGGGAAAACCACAGGTTGAAACCATCGTGGTTGAGGAGCCTTTCCGAGTGCAAAATCTGCTGGTGCAACCCATCCCTGTTTTCCACGGAACATTGCCTATTTTCGGATACCGCCTCGGACAGTTAGCTTATATCACAGATTGCAGCTATATTCCCCCTTCCTCCCTTGATTTGCTCTTGGGTTTGGATACTCTGATTCTGGGTGTGATCCGGCATGAGCCCCATCCCACCCACATGCATATGGAGCAGGCTCTGGACTTGGCCAGCAAGCTCGGGGCGAAGCGCACATATTTTACCCATATCTCCCATTTGCTGGAGCATGAAGAAATAAGCCAAATGTTACCGGAGGGTATTTCACTGGCCTATGATGGGTTGACCGTCCGGATCTAAGGGACCAAAGTGGAAGAATTCTTGCCTCGCATTTGCATATAGTGTAATGATCTTCTATAGCAGGGAGGGGCAAGATGATCATCCACAAGGAATATGCTTTGCGTCGTTTTTGCGAAGTTCCCCTGAAACATGCGTTAAGCAAGGGCCTTCTAGAAAAAATCTGTGCACATCCAGCCTTGCTCACCAAGTTGGTTTTTGTTCGTACCCGAGATTTTCTATCGAACACGATGGTTGTTTCCCAGGCCGGGACCTCTGAGATCGGCTTTGAACTGCAATTGGGAAGTGATTCGGAGCACCTGACCCTGGTCAATGGGGATTTGCATCGAGAAAGGCAAAAAACAAGAGAGATACCCATCCAAGATCCCCTCAAGGCATGGGATATCTTGCAGGACTTCCCTGGAATCCTCCATGTACAGCTCGTTTTTAAAGCTGATACTCCCGATTGGTATGAGGAAATCGCGGTGCCAAATGAAGCTATTCCTCCTCCAGCTCCAGGGGTTGGCTATGGGGCCTTTGTCCGCGAGCAAGTGGACTTAATCCTCTGGGCCATCACCTTGAGGGGACAAATCGATCAGGCGCTCCAGGCCAGAGATGAAAAAAGTTTCAAAGAATCGGTTCAGCTCTATAAGGAGGTCTGCCATTCTTGTTTTTGGAGGTTATAAAACACGGTGATTGTTTCCATCCTGCCTTGATCGAAGTAGGCAGGATTTATCATGATAGGCGTGGAACTCTCCATGATAAGCCGAAACCATTATCTTGGAGGTAGCCAGATTGAAGCCAGAAGTTCGCAGACCCAAGAGCCAAATACGAGAACTCGTGGAAACGGTAGGCTCCGCCGTCCTGATCGCAGCGTTCATTATGATTTTTATCGCTCGAGCCTATACCGTCAATGGCGACTCCATGCTTCCCACTTTACATCACGGTGAACGTCTTTTGGTGGACAAGATCTCCTACCGTTTTGTGGACCCCTCCCGTGGGGAAATCATTGTTTTCAAGAACCCATCGGATACGGATGAGCAATTTGTGAAGAGAGTGATTGGTCTGCCTGGGGATGAGATTGCCATCGTGCAGGGTGTCGTGTACATCAACGGTCAGCCTGTTGAAGAAGACTATACCCTAGCTCCGGCCCGGATTGGATTTACATCTCAAATTGTTCCGGAAGGTACGTACTTTGTCCTGGGCGACAATCGGAATAACAGCGAAGACAGCCGCTTTGGCCGTGTGGGGTTTTTGCCCCGCAGCTTGATCATTGGACGTGCCGTCTGGCGGTATTGGCCTCTAAATCAAATGGACCTGATGTTCCCGCCAAAGGTCTTTGAGTCCTTCGCCCTCTAAGGACAGAACACCGCTTTACGTTCCCGCTTTAGCTTCAGAAATAACAGAATACTATGAATTTACGCTTCGAGTTTTTTCTCCGCTGGCATGAACAAGCTTCCCAAATCTGTGTAATATATATGGATTTTGAGGAGGTTATCATTGTGAAGAAACGACTTGCTTTGGCCTTATCAGGAGGCAGTGTGCGGGCGGCCGCCCATGTTGGTGTCCTCAAGGCTTTGGAAGAGTATGCTTTGGAACCCGATGTGGTGGTGGGAACATCGGGAGGCGCCATTGTGGCAGCGCTTTATGCCACTGGGCTTACAGCCGCAGAGTTGCAGAAACTCTTTTGGGAGTACAGCAGAGCGAAAGGGAAAATCGTTGATCTAAACTGGCCAGGAGCGATCTTGGCCCTGCTTACTTGGGATATTAAGCGCCTTACCGGGGTTGTCAGGGGGGTATCACTGGAGAAGATCATTGCCCAGAGCCTTCCCGTCCAGCATTTCCGCGATTTGAAAAAATGCCAGCTTCTTATTCCTGCAGTCAATCTGAACAATGGTCAGCAGACGGTGTTCTGTGATTACAAAACCCTGGGGTTAACCTTGGATGCAGAGGGCAAGTGTGCAGAATACCCTCTCCGCGATGACCTGACCATAGCCCAAGCAGTTCGCGGCAGTATCAGTATTCCGGGGGTATTTGTTCCCGCCGTGTTCGACGGTGGGGCAAGCGGCGATTGTTTCGTGGATGGGGCCTTAAGGGATGGCTATCCCCTGAATATTGCTGTCCGTCTCGGTCAGGCTCAAAGGGTGCTCGGAGTGAACTTAGGCTATGCGGGTATACGTCGAGACACCATTTTGGACGATGGTCCCCTGGAGATTTTCAGCCAGTCGCTGGATATCATGATGCGGGCGCAGTATCGGGATCGCCTGCAGGATCGGGCCTTAATCCGCAGCAGAATTCTGACCATTAATCCTTTGATCTATGATATCGGGACCTTTGAGATCGAATATATTCCTCCCATGATTGAAAGGGGCTACGAGGTGGCCACCCGCCTGTTTCGGGAGAGGGGACTCCAGCCTGGCAGGGCCGAAAATAGGGAGCGCCTTTTCCAATTGGTTGGCGATCCCCAGAGCTTTCCCGCCAAAGGCAGCGCCTATTTTACTCATCTCCTGGAAAACCAGATCAAAAGGAAGTCGGTGGTCGAGCGCGAGGCCAAGGTGGGCTGGCTAGGTTATTTGCGTACACTCGTAGGCAGACGTGAGGTGGGCTAAACGCGTGGTTTTCGCGGACAGCAGACTACAGGCTGATCCCGTAGGTCTCTCGAGTAACACTGATATAGCGCTCGGCTAGTTCGTGGGCACCTTGAATGTCGAGCATATGGACGGAGGACTGTAAGCTTGTGAGGTATTCGGGATGACCAAGGTGATACTGGGCTATTCCTTTTCTGTATAACAAGGCTCCAAGGCAGTGCGATAGGTAGTTATCATTGCAGAAATCGATTCCTTCTGTAGCCACCTTCAGGGCATTTTGGTGGTCGTCGATGCGGTGGTAGTTGTAGGACAGGTTGAAATAAATCTTGGCCCGAAGCAGTTTTTCGTGCCAGGTGGCATACATGCTTCCATCCAAATGTTTTAAGCAAAAGAGCATGATCTCATTGCTTAATTGTGCTTTCTCGTGGGAGAGGGATGTGGCAATCATGAACAAAATCCGCAGCTCAAACTCTGTATACTTAAACGCATGGAAACGCTCCGGTTCGAAGTTGGGGTGGCTGATCTGCATGGCCGCACAAAAATCCTCCAAATCACCCTGACGAAGAGAAAAGTGTTTGTTAGCACCGGATAACATCAAGCGAAACTGCTCTGCGGCCACAATATTCACCAAGGTGCTCTTGGCACTCATATTACTGATATAGTCCTCAAGGTTCTGGCTCAACTGCTGGAATGCGTCGAGATCATAATAGACGATCAAATCATCAAAGCGGTAGTAAAGCTCAAAGAGATCATTGGCATTACTATACGAGGCCAGGAGGGCTAATAGATCCCTTTTGTAGGTCAGGGACAGATGGGCCAGGGTATCATATCTGGGGACAACCTCTCCGTTTTCTATTCTGCGCAGGGTATCTG
>DUPN01000003.1 GCA_012838305.1 Bacillota bacterium
CTATTACCATCGGGTTTCATCAATCGCGATAGTATTTTTACAGGGATATAACAGTCCGGTTAGTCACTAAATTTCGCCCCGAATAGCAGCATGAAAATACAAATTATGAAAGGTATGATTGATAATGAAAGTGCTTAACGTTTACGTTTCATCGCAAATGACTTCTAACCCAGGCATGATGACTCCTGGAGGAATTGTTGTAGACCATAAAGGGATTATCAAGGAAAGGTACTCGTGGGAAGCTGGGCATGGTACGAACATGTTGGTCGAGTTGTTGGGGGTGGAGCAAGGATTGCGGCTCAGCCACAACCACCAACCAGTAGCAGTTAACGTGTACTGTGCGAACTTGCCCATAATTGAGCAACTTCGGGGAACTACATCGATAAAGGCTCCGAATTTGGTTAATCCCTATTTGAGAATTACCGAACTACTTAAGGGCTCAAATGTCCCTGTTCAGTTCCAGTGGATACCCAAAGATGGAATCAACATGTGGAAAGGCTATTTGCACAAAAACGGCCAACAAAGGGGGCTGTCCAATGCGCAATAACAATGCTTTGTTTCTAACCGTATCAGAAATGGCTCAATTACTACGGATTGGAAGATCTTCGGCATACGAACTTTGCAACAGCAATCAGTTCCCGGTCCTCAGAGTCGGTAAGAGCATCAGGATTCCCAAAAAGGGGCTTCAAGACTGGATAGATGATCAGGCACAGCAAAAATGCTCATAGACATCATGGGGACGAACACATTTTCGTAAACAGGCAGGGTTTAATGGGTAGATCATAGAAAATAATACTATAGCTTGTACCTCTGGGGAGGTGAATGGCGGGTACAAGCATCTTGCTCATCAAACGGAGAGGAGAGGAAGGATTGAAAGGATCACTTGTAAAAAGATCTAAAAACTCTTGGAGCATCGTCTTGACTATGGGAAGAAAAATTGATCCCAAGACTGGGAAAAGTAGACCAAATCAAAAGTGGATTACTGTGAGGGGAACCAAGAAGCAAGCTCAAGATAGGCTAAATGAGATCCTGTACCAATACAATAGGGGGGAGTACATTGAACCTACATCCATGACAACAGATGAGTGGCTGCAGAAGTGGCTTGACGTTTACGTTAGCCATAGCACCAAGAAACGGAAAAGAACCATAGAAACCTATGCCAGCGTGACCAATAGGCATCTTATCCCCGCCTTTGAGGACATTCCGTTGCAGAAATTAACTGCGAGCCATATCCAGCATTATTACAACACTTCCAAGCTCGCATCAAGCACCTTAGAGCAACATCATGCGATTTTGCATCAGGCTTTGAAGGTGGCAACGATCAATGAAAGGTTGATTAACGTCAACCCAGCAGAGTTAGTAGTAGAAAAGCCCGTAGCTGAAAAAAACTTGGAGATGGAGGTTTGGAGCCAAGAGGAAGTTCGCAAGTTTCTTTTAGTTGCAAGGGGAGTTGGAGTGCAGACCGAGGCATTTTACAGGTTGGCCGTGGAGACAGGAATGCGGCGAGGAGAAATCTGCGGATTGAAGTGGGAAGATGTAGACCTTGATGCTGAAAGAATTTCTATAATGAGAACACTTCTTAAGGCCGGTCCTAATCCAGAGTTAGGTCCACCGAAGAATGGTAGGAGCAGAGCTGTCGCCATTTCGTCACAAATGTCTATATTATTGAAGAAGCATAAGTTGGAACAAAACAAACTCAAATTAAGTCTAGGCGGTGCCTATACGGATAAAGACTTTGTTTTCGCTAAAGATTCGGGGGATCCCATCCAAATAAATAATTTTGGTCAACGAAGCTTTGCAGATTTGATTAGGCAAGCCGGGGTAAGGAAGATCCGTTTTCATGATTTGAGGCACACTTGCGCTACGCTTCTCTTGGAGAACGGCACCAATCCCAAGATTGTACAAGAACGCCTAGGTCACACAGACATCTCCATGACCCTCAATCGGTACTCGCATGTGACTCCTACAATGCAAAAAAGCGCTGCCCAATTGCTCGGCAACGCCCTCGACATCTAAGTAATCTTTAGCTTTAACTACGTTTCAAAAACTTCCAAAAATATTTTGATTAGCAATTGATTAGCAAACGCCCTCATTAATTTATAAAATCCCAGCTAAACTAGGCAATAAAAAGCAATGGTGCCGAAGGTGGGATTTGAACCCACACGGGCTTGCGCCCACTGCGCCCTGAACGCAGCGCGTCTGCCGTTCCGCCACTTCGGCGTGACCTCTTAAATTTAGCATGTTTTTTCAAGAAAGTCAATGCACTTTTGCTCAGACATATTGACATCAATTGTGCGAAAATATATAATTGACACTATACAGAAACATTTTTCTGTGAAAATAGAGAGGTGGATAAGAGATGCTAGACAGGATGAAGCAGTATTTGCAGTCACTCCAACAGATCACAGCAGACGTCGACTTCGACGAGTTGTCCGACGCGCTGCGCCTGAGCATGGACGACAGCAGTGTGTATGTGCTGGGCAGAAAAGGAAAACTTATTGGCTATGCCTTAGAAGATGGCTTCGATAGTACACCCTTCGACTCCGACTGGCTGTATTCGGGTGCTGCGTCCAGCAACATCCAAAGTTTCGCCAATCGTGTAGCTGATATTAGTGTTCAAAAAGGACCCAATGGTGAGTCGGTTATGGTGGCTCCCATCATTGGCGGTGATGAGAGGGTCGGGTCGATCCTTTTCGTGAGGCGGAGTGGGGACTTCAGTTCTCAGGACATTGACATCGCCCACATTGCCAGCGTGACCCTGGGCATGATCATCTCCCGGGTGATCCATGAGCGTCAGGAGGACAAGGCTTCCCAAAGCAGGGCTGCACGTTCTGCCATTAACAGCCTCTCCTACTCGGAGATCTTGGCCATGCAGAGGATCTTCGAAGAACTCAATGGAGATGAAGGTTTGCTGGTGGCCAGCCGCATCGCTGACGAGGCCGAAATCACCCGTTCCGTCATTGTGAATGCCTTGCGCAAACTGGCGTCGGCCAACGTGATTGAATCACGTTCCCTGGGCATGAAAGGTACCTACCTAAGGGTGCTCAACCCCGAAATCCGAAAGGAATTCGAGAAGCAGTGGTATTCACAGCTAAGGTAGAAGTTGCTCTTTTGACAAAGGGTCTGTGCACTAAAGCGCAGGCCCTTTAATTATCCATGCGCAGTGTCCTGCCTTTGGTAATCATGCCAGGTGCGAACTTGCGGTTGATGCTGTCCATCACCTCATTAACTTGGCTTGTTGACTGGTCCTGGGTGGAAAAGAGAGACAGCTGAGCTCCCATGGAGAGATTGCTGACAGTAACCCCCAAGAGCCGTACCGGCTGCAGCTTAATTTGTTCCAAAAGGTGTAAAGCCTCCCCAAAAATGGTATCATCATCATTGAAGGAGTACTCTAGGGTGTGGGAACGCGTAATCGTTCGGAAATCATAAAAACGCACCTTGATCGATACGGTCCGGGCATAGAAGCCTTCCTGGCGCAGGCGCCATCCTACCTTTTCGCCCATTTGGGCCAGCTGTTGGCGCAAAAAAGCGGGGTCCTCCTGATCGTCGTTGAAGGTGATTTCATGACCAATGGACTGTGCGTCCGTGTGAGGCACAACCGCTCGATGGTCAATCCCTCGGGACAGGTTATAGATTTGGGAACCCAGGGCCACTCCAACCCTTTCCTGCAGCCAGGACAGGGAATGGGGCAGGATATCGCGGACATAGCGCAGATTGAGTTGGTGCAAGGCCGCTTCAGACTTCGCCCCAACGCCCCACAGTTTTCCCACTGGCAAATCCCGGAGGAAGTCGTCGACCTCATCGGGACGCAGCACAAAAAGGCCATCGGGTTTCTGCCAATCGGAAGCCAGCTTAGCCAAAAACTTATTGGGAGCGATTCCCACAGAAGCGGTAACACCGGTCTTGTCCTTGATGCGCCTTTTGAGACTATGGCCCATCTCCTCTAGACTGGGGTAGAAGTGCTCGCAGCCGCTCATATCCAAAAAGGCTTCGTCAATGGACAGGGGTTCCACCAAGGGAGAGAACTCTGGAAAGATGGCATGGATGTCCTTGGATACCTCCTGGTAGCGCTGCATGCGTCCAGGGATAAAGATCCCATGGGGACAGAGCATGGCCGCCTTGGCGATGGGCATGGCGCTATGCACTCCGTATTTCCGGGCTTCGTAAGAAGCAGTGGAAACAACCCCTCGCGGCGAATCCTTACGGCCGCCAATAATCAGGGGCTTGCCTGCATATTCCGGGTGGTCCAAGACCTCCACCGCGGCAAAGAAGGCGTCCATATCAACGTGCATGATGGTGCGCATCACAATTCCTCCCTTGGTTAGATTTCCCGATTCGGTTCAAGATTCCTGCGAAAATGGGGGAGAGGTATGCAACAAGAAGACATGAAACAACACGCATATTTAGTGGCTCTGCAGCAGAGCTTCCAGCGAGATTGGGAAGTAGAAGACAATCTGGCGGAACTCAAAGAACTCGCGCAAGATGCAGGCCTTGAAGTGATCAATACCTTTGTTCAAAAGAGGAGTTACCCTGAACCGGCCACGTTCATTGGACGGGGCAAGGCGCTGGAGCTTAGGGAGATCGTGGAGGAAGAATCCTTGGTCATCTTCGATGACGAATTGACTCCGGCCCAGCAAGGCAATCTCTCCGATCTGCTGGATGCAGCGGTCATTGATCGGACCCAACTTATTTTGGATATCTTTGCCCAGCGTGCCCACGGGCATGAGGGCAAGATTCAGGTGGAACTGGCCCAGCTCAACTACCTTCTGCCCCGCCTGACCGGGAAAGGTACTATTCTTTCCCGCCTGGGAGGGGGAATCGGCACTCGCGGTCCCGGGGAGACCAAGCTAGAAACAGATCGGCGCCGCGTGCGCAAACGCATCGCTGATTTGCGCGGTGAGCTGAACAAGGTCCAGCAGACCAGAAGGCTGCACAGGGAAGGACGGAAAAATCACGGTGCCCCCCTTGTGGCCCTGGTGGGCTATACCAATGCCGGGAAATCCACCTTGCTGCAAGCCCTGACCGGATCCGACGTCTTCGTGGCCGATCAGCTCTTTGCCACCCTTGATCCAACCATTCGACGCTGGGAGTTAAAGCATGGGCGCTGGGTATACCTGGCGGATACGGTGGGCTTTATTCGTAAGCTCCCCCATACACTCGTGGCCGCCTTCCGGGCAACCCTGGAAGAAGTGGTCCTGGCCGATCTCTTGCTTCACGTGATCGATGCCAGCCATCCCCAGTCCCTGGAGCAGCAGGGAGCAGTGCAGGACGTATTGAAAGAAATTGGTGCAACCGCTCCGATCATTTCGGTGTATAATAAAATAGACTTGGTGGAACATCCCATCGAGGTGCGAGAGCCGGATTGTGCCCTGGCGGCCAAGACCGGGTACAATCTAGGGCGTCTGGCCGCAGCGGTCGACAATTTTTTCAGCGATAGATACGCCTTGCGCCAATACCTTTTCCCCTTTGACCAACTGGGGCAGGCCCATTTCCTGCGAGAAAACGCCCATATTCTAGACGAAACATTTGTGACAGAGGGCCTTTTGATCAAGGCGGAAGTGGATCAGAAGACAGCCAATGTTCTTCAGTCTTACGAGCACGAATAGGCAGGATTTCCCTTGCACTTTAGAGAAACGTAGTTTCTTAGAACGTGACAGAGGTGAGATCATGCCAGTACGTGAAGCATCGTGGCTGGAAGCTATCGTTGGGTCCATGTTTTCGGGGAAATCCGAAGAACTGATCCGCAGGGTGAAGCGGGCGGCCATTGCCAAGCAACATGTGTTAGTGTTCAAACCAGCATTGGACTGGCGTTATGGGCAGGAGAAGGTGGCTGCCCACAACGGCCTGCACATAGACTGCTATCCCATCCAACGCCCTGAAGAAATTCTCCAGATGGTAGACGATAGAGTCGATGTGGTGGCCGTCGATGAGGTGCAGTTTTTTGACCCCACCATCATACCCGTTTGCCAGCGCTTGGTCAGGGCGGGAAAACGGGTTATTGTGGCCGGCTTGGACCAAGACTTTCGGGGGGAACCCTTTGGACCGGTTCCCATCTTAATGGCCTTAGCCGAGCAGGTGACCAAACTGAATGCCATTTGCGTCGTTTGCGGGAGATCAGCCAGCCGCACCCAACGTTTAGTAGACGGAATGCCTGCCAGATATGACGAGCCGATCATCTTAGTTGGAGCCACCGAAAACTACGAGGCCCGCTGCAGCCGCTGTCATCAGGTGCCTGGAGCCCCGGAACTGTCCTTAGGAGAGCTGCGTTATGAAACGTAAACCTCTCGTCGTGCTTTTCATCGTTGTGATGCGCTCGATTGTGGTGGGTTTGGC
This sequence comes from Bacillota bacterium, assembly GCA_012838305.1. Taxonomy (GTDB): domain Bacteria; phylum Bacillota; class Limnochordia; order Darwinibacteriales; family Darwinibacteriaceae; genus UBA5420. The sequence goes on from DUPN01000003.1 coordinate 6,334, forward strand.
CTATTTCATTGTCAGGGGGCTTCCCGGTTTAACCTCATCCTTTGTGGCGGTCTTTGTGGGATTTTTGGCCTTCGATATGATTGTGGCCATGCCCAAATTCTCCTTGCGTCTGCGCCATTGGCGCGATCTTGTCTTGCTCCTGTTGCCCCGGATTAGCGGCACCGCCCTCAGTCTGGCGGGAGGCCTCTCTCTGGGCGTGCTCTTTGGCAGCCTGACCAAGATCGGTCTGCCGGTCTTGGTGGGAGCCGTGTTCACTTTGGGTCTTTCTTACAGTATTGCAGCCAGTATTAGGGGCAGCATTTCCAGTTATGTGGGTATGATCTCCGGTGTGGATATGTTTGACCGCATTTTGCGCCTGGAGTATTTTTCCGATGAGTGGCTCCAGGATTTGGCGGGGCCGGCCGGAACTTTAGTCTACGGCACATTTCTGGCTCTACTCATCGGCTGGCTGGTGGGCATTGTCATCGGCAGTTTTACCAGGCTCTTTCTGCCGCGGGGCTATCGCTCCCTCAAGAGCAGTGCCTATGAACAGCCACTGTGGATGCGCTCTTTCAGGGATGTTATGCATATGGATGCCGATACTGTCTTGCTCCAGGTAGAGCTGAGCGAGGATTCGCCCCTGGCGTATCATAGCTTAGCCGAAGTGGGTTTGGGGAGAGATCTAGGTGTCCAAGTGCTTTCCATTGTCCGTTCTCCCCAAGAGATCACCTCTCCCAGGGGAGCCGATGTGCTTTTACCCCTGGACCAGTTGGTCGTAGTTGTTCCGTCTAAGAATGTTCAGACCTTGATCTCACTGATGAAAGGACGTGTTATCGATGGGGAAGTTTAGCTACGGCGGCCAAGCCGTAATCGAAGGCGTGATGATGCGCGGTAAGTACCATTCGGCCGTGGCGGTACGGAAGACGGACCAAACCATTACCGTTTTGGAACAAGACCTAAAACCGTGGTCGGATCGTTTTCCAATCCTAAAGAAGCCGATCGTGCGGGGTTCCGTGGCCATGGTGGAAAGTTTGGTTATGGGACTGAAAAGCCTAAATTATTCCGCCAGCCAATTTGGAGAAGCCGACGAACAGCTCACAACCAAGGAGCTGGTTTTGACCATGGGTTTTGCTTTGGTCTTAACGGTGGCCCTCTTCATTGTCTTACCGGCCTTTTTGCTCCGCTTCGTGCAGAGCCATATTTCCTCCAATATTCTGCTCAACCTCGTGGAGGGCACCATTAAGACATCCATTTTTGTCCTCTACATTGCGGCCATTTCTTGGATGGACGATATCAAACGGGTATTTGCCTACCATGGTGCAGAACACATGAGCATCAACTGCTATGAAGCGGGCGAAGAGTTGACAGTGGAAAACGTGGCCAGACAAAGCCGGGTGCATGCCCGCTGCGGTACGAATTTCTTGCTGATTGTGCTCTTTACAAGTGTTTTTGTGTTTTCCTTTTTCGGCCGCCCTCCCTTCCTGCAGAGGATTTTGATTCATTTGGCCATCATGCCTATCGTGGCGGGTCTTTCCTACGAGCTGATCCGCAAGGCGGGACAGAGGGATTGCCACCCCATCTTCAAGTGGGCGGCGAAGCCGGGTATGTTACTTCAGAATCTCACGACCGCAGAGCCTGATGAGCACATGATTGAGGTGGCCATCAAGGCCCTAAAAACGGTGTTGGATAGGGATGCTGTTCATCCTGAAACAAAAAAAGTAGTCTCCTTTTCAACATCGGATACCATTGCCTAGGGGGCAACTCGATGTTAGAAAAACTGCAAGCATTGGAAGAAAAGTATGAAGAACTGAACAGACAGATGAGCGATCCCGACATTCTAAGTGATCCTTCATCCTACAAAAAGCTGGCCAAAGCCCATTCGGACTTAAGTGAGGTGGTGGGCAAGTACCGCCAGTTCCGCCAAGTGACAGCCGAACTGGAGGATGCCCAGGCCATGCTGGACGAACCGCAAGATGCTGATTTTGAGGCCATGCTCGATGAAGAAATCCAGGTGCTGACCGAAACCAAGGAAAGGCTCCAAGAGGAGCTGCAGGTTTTGCTCCTGCCCAAGGACCCCAACGATGACAAGAACGTGATCGTGGAGATCCGGGCTGGAACGGGCGGTGAAGAGGCGGCTCTTTTTGCCGGCACCCTCTTTCGCATGTACTCTCGCTATGCAGAGGTGGAGCGCTGGAAAGTTGATGTGTTAAGCAACAACGCCACGGAGCTCGGGGGCTTTAAGGAGATCATCTTTATGATCGAAGGCTCCGGTGCGTATTCGCGCCTGAAATTCGAAAGCGGCGTCCACCGTGTGCAGAGAATTCCAACCACAGAGGCAGGGGGGCGTATTCATACCTCTACCGCGACTGTGGCGGTGCTGCCGGAAGCGGAAGAAGTGGAGCTGCATATTGAGCCTAACGATCTGAAAATCGATGTCTATCGCTCTTCGGGCCCCGGTGGACAAAGCGTGAATACCACGGACTCTGCCGTGCGGGTCACCCACCTTCCCACGGGTTTGGTTGTCTCCTGCCAGGATGAGAAATCCCAGCTGAAGAATAAGGAGAAGGCACTGAAGATTCTCCGGGCCAGGCTCTACGATCAGCTCCAGGAAGAGGCCGAGAGGGAACAGGCCGCCACTCGCCGCAGTCAGGTAGGTACGGGGGAGCGCAGCGAACGCATTCGCACCTATAATTTCCCCCAGAGTAGGGTGACCGATCACCGCATCGGCCTAACCCTGTATAAGCTGGATCTGGTGGTGGATGGCGATTTGGATGAGATCATCGACGCCTTGATTACCGCGGATCAAGTGGAACGATTAAAGGAGACCATTGACGTTCACCATGACTAAACGGCATACCATTGGAGAACTTATTACGCTAAGTGCAGGCTATCTGGAGGGGAAAGGATGCAGCTCGGCGCGTCTCGATGCCGAGCTTTTGCTGGCTCATGTCCTCGGGCTCGATCGTTTGGATCTCTATCTTAATTTCGATAAACCCCTCAGCATCCAGGAAGTAGATCAGTATCGACGCTTCATTGGACGGAGGGGCCAGAGAATCCCTGTGGCCTATCTCACAGGCCGGCGAGAGTTTTACGCACTGCCCATTCAGGTCAACGAGGATGTCCTCATCCCCAGGCCTGAAACGGAGTTTGTGGTGGACAAGGTCCTTGAGCTCCAAGAGCCGGCAGCGGGCGGCAAGGTCCTGGAGTTGGGCACAGGGAGCGGAGCGATTGCTCTGGCTCTGGCCTGCCAGGATCCCGACTATCGCATCACCGCGGTGGACATATCGCCTGAAGCTCTTGAAGTGGCCATGGGGAATGCCCAGCGCCTGGGAGTGGACCATCAGGTGGAGTTTCTCCAAAGCGACCTTTTTCAGCGGGTCACAGGTACATACAAAGTAATCTGCTCCAACCCCCCCTACATCCGACGCGGGGAGCTGGCCAAGCTTGCTCCGGAAATTGGTGTGGAGCCGTCTGTCGCTCTGGATGGAGGGCCCGATGGACTAGACTTCTATCGTCGCATCCTAGACCAGGCCGCTTCCTTTTTGGAGCAACCTGGTTTTGTCGTTTTAGAAATCGGCTGGGATCAGGCAGAGGATGTTCGCTCCCTGGGCGAAAAGACCGGTTTTACATGGGTGGAAACAGTCAAAGATTACGGCGGTTTGGATCGGGTGGTGGTGTTGCGGTGGATGTAATCAAAACAAGGATCTTAGGAGCCCATCAAGTGGATCAAGCGGCCAGCCTTTTGGCCCAGGGTCAAGTGGTAGCTTTTCCCACCGAGACGGTCTACGGTTTAGGGGCCAATGCCCTCGATTCAGGCGCGGTGGAGGCTATCTTCAAGGCCAAGGGCAGGCCTCAGGATAATCCCCTCATTGTCCATCTAGGAGAGCAAAGCCAAGCCGACAAGTACGTTCAAGCCATACCTCCCAAGGCCCGCTTGCTGATGGAGCGGTTTTGGCCTGGACCTTTAACCTTGGTTCTAGCGAAGACGGGTCAGGTCCCGCCTGTGGTCACAGCGGGCCTGGACACGGTGGCACTTAGGGTGCCCGATCACCCCCTGGCCCTGGAGCTTTTGCGGCAAACGGGTTTTCCCTTGGCCGCCCCCAGCGCCAACCTTTCCGGACGTCCCAGCCCCACCAGGGCCGAGCATGTCTTGGCCGATCTGGGCGGCCGGATTCCTGCCATTTTGGACGGCGGGGAAACGGGTTGGGGTCTGGAATCGACGGTTTTGGACTGCACAGTGGAGCCTTTTCGGCTGCTTCGGCCGGGAGGAGTAACCCTGGAAGATTTGCGGGCCTTGGTGCCTGTCACCTTTGCCGCCTCCGAGGGAGAAGACAAGGAGCCTCCCCGCTCGCCGGGGATGAAGTACCAGCATTATGCTCCCGACGCCACCGTCTTTTTACTGACTGGGCAGGGAGTGCGGGCAAGAATCCAAGAGGAGAGCGAACCTTATAGAAGGAGGGGTCAGAAGGTGGGTGTGATGACCTGGAATGAAAGGTCGCACCTCTACTCCGGTTTCACGGTTCTGCCCATGGGGTCCGAAGGCGATCTGCAGACCCTGGCTAACAAGCTCTATCACTTGCTGCGGCAGGCTGATCATTTGGGCTTGGACGTTTTGTATATTGAAGGCGTCCCCGAGGCTGATTTGGGGCTCGCCATTATGAATCGCCTGCGCAAAGCGGCGGACTATCGCGAGATAAAAACCTAAAAATGAAGGAGGAACCAAGATCAAATCTGTCCTGTTTGTTTGTACCGGCAACACCTGCCGCAGTTTTATGGCAGAGCATCTCCTGCGGCACCGCGCCAAAGAGAAGAAACTGGATCTAGATGTGGCCTCCGCAGGGCTTGCTGCCTTTCCCGGCGACCCAGGCGCGGAGAACGCCCTGAAGGTCCTGGCGGAACGGGGTATTGACGGAAGCGGACACCGCTCCCGCAAGGTTCAGCCCCGTCTGCTGGAAGAATTCGATTTGATTCTGGCCATGACCTCGGGCCACAAGAAGCAGCTGCTGGGCTTGGCTCCGCAGTTGGCAGGGAGGATTTTCCTGCTCAAAGAATTTGCCAAAGGGGCCGAACAGGGGCAGGAGGCAGACGATTCCGTGGAGAAAGAATATGAGATATCCGATCCCTTTGGGCAGTCCCTCGACGTGTATCGGCAGTCTCTTGAGGAAATTGATCGGGCTGTGCAGGCCATTCTGCAGTTTCTGGAAGGAGGAAGCACGATGAACGTGGCGATAGGTTCTGATCACGGCGGGTTTCGAGCTAAACAGGCTCTGGTGGAGCACCTGCGAGGCCAGGGGTTCAGTGTTGAGGATTTAGGCACCGATTCTGCCGACTCCTGCGATTACCCGGATATTGCCAAGGAAGTGGCCCAAGCAGTGGTCGAAGGCCGATCCAACCTGGGTATACTGATCTGTGGCACTGGTATTGGCATGTCCATTGCCGCCAACAAAGTGCCGGGAATCCGAGCCGCCCTCTGCCATGATACGTTTTCGGCACGTATGGCTAGAAGTCACAATGACAGCAATATACTGTGTATGGGTGAAAGGGTATTAGGTCTAGGTTTGATGTTTGATGTCGTCCACACCTACCTGCACGAAAGCTTCTCTGGCGGCAGGCACCAGAGGCGGGTTGACAAAATCGAACAGGCCTAGTCACAGCAAAATGAGGAGATGATCATTTGAGCAACGTGCATGTGGTTTCGCACCCCCTGGTTCAGCACAAATTGACGATGATTCGCGACCAAGAAACAGGACCGAAAGACTTTCGAGACCTTGTAGAAGAAGTATCCGTCCTAGTGGCCTATGAAGTTACACGAGATATGCCTTTACAAGAGGTGGAAGTGGTAACGCCCATGGGCAAGATGACAGGTCAGGTCATGGCCGGGCGGAAGGTGGGCATTGTACCGATCCTCCGCGCGGGGTTGGGTATGGTCAATGGGGTGCTTCGCCTGATTCCCACAGCAAAGGTAGGTCACATCGGGCTTTACCGCGATCCAGAAACGCTTCTGCCCGTGGAGTACTACTGCAAACTTCCCATTGATGTAGAGGAACGGCAAATCATCGTGCTCGATCCCATGCTGGCCACGGGGGGGTCTGCGGCTGCAGCCATTGCTTACTTAAAGGAACGGGGAGTCACTTCCATCAAACTGATGTGTCTGTTGGCAGCACCGGAAGGAATTGAGCTGGTGCAAAGAGAACATCCTGATGTGGACATTTTTACAGCGGCCATTGATGAGAAACTCAACTCCCATGGTTACATTATTCCAGGCCTTGGCGATGCTGGAGATCGCCTCTTCGGAACAAAGTAGGTGACAAGATGAGCCGACCCTCCTGGGACCGGTACTTTATGGAGATTGCCGAACTGGTTAGCAGCCGTTCTACCTGCCTTAGAAGGCAGGTAGGAGCGGTCCTGGTTCGGGATAAACAGATCATTGCCACCGGTTACAATGGGGCTCCCAGGGGAGTGTCCCATTGTCTGGAGGTGGGTTGTTTGCGAGAACAGCTGGGGATTCCATCGGGAGAACGACATGAAATGTGCCGGGGTACCCACGCCGAGCAAAATGCCATTATTCAGGCGGCCATCCATGGGGTGTCCACCGATGGTGCCACCCTTTATTGTACGCACCAGCCCTGTATTCTTTGCGCAAAGATGTTGATTAATGCGGGAGTACGACAAGTGATCTTCCAAGGCGACTATCCCGACGAACTCGCTTTGGAGTTGATGAATGAAGCCAAGATGAAAATGGCGATTTGGAGTAATGGGGAGGAATGATCATGGACCTGGCCCGATATGCAGTCGTGTTTGCTATAGCCCTTGCTGTAACGGCGGCTATGACGCCCTTAGCCAGGCGTCTTGCCTTAAGGATGGGTCTGGTTGATGTGCCCAATCCCCGCAGGATTAACAAGGTTCCCATGCCCACAGGAGGCGGTATGGCCATTTTCGCCGGGTTCCTGGCCGCTGCGTTGGTGGGTGGTATTCCCCATTTCGGCATCACTGTTTTGAGCGCTTTTCTGATCTTGCTCTTGGGAATGCTCGATGATCGCTATGAACTGTCTGCAGGCGTGAAATTCGCGGGGCAGTTTGCCGCAGTCTTATTCTATGTTCTGTTCGGTCCCCGCATTGAGTTTATGAGTAACCCCTTTGGGGAAATGCTGTATGTAGGAAAGCTATCCATTCCCTTAACCATGCTGTGGGTTTTAACTCTCGTTAACATCATGAATTTCATCGACGGTATCGATGGTCTGACCACAGGTATTACCCTAATCGGTGCGGTAGCCCTCACCACCTTGGCTTTGCTCCTAGGGCGTTTGGATGCAGCGGTGCTGGCTGTGATTGTGGTCGGGGTTTCCCTGGGGTTCTTGCCCTACAACTTCAACCCCGCCCGCGTCTACCTGGGCGATGGTGGAGCCATGCTTCTCGGCTTCCTGCTGGCCGCCATCTCTACCGAGGGTGCCCTGAAAGGCGCAGCTACCATCGGTATTTCCGTGCCCATTTTGATCCTGGCCGTTCCAGTCACCGACTTGCTCTGTGCAGTGGTGCGCCGTTTCCAGCAGGGGGTACCCATTTACCAGGCCGATCGTTCCCACTTCCACCATAGGCTGTTGGATCTGGGGTTTACTCAGCGGCAAGTGGTCTATGTCGCTTACCTGATTACGGGTTTCTCGGCCACCATGGCCATTCTCACAGCGCATCTGAGCCGGACGACCTGGATTGTTGCTGTGGTTTTGGGCCTTATCTTTATCTACGGTTCGATGCGTGTGGGCATGATCAGGCCCTTGCATGAATGGAATAAGGGGGATACGAAGGATGTTTAAATTGGCTTTGGTTTTTGGTACCAGGCCCGAGGCCATTAAGATGGCCCCTTTGGTGCAGGCCTGCCAAATGGTGGAGGCTTGGGAAACCAAAGTCATCATCACTGGACAGCATCGTGAAATGGTCGATCAGGTTCTTGAGCTTTTTGCTTTGGAAGCAGACTATGATTTGGATATAATGAGTCATGGTCAGACACTCAGTGAAATTTCCCAAAGGACCCTCAAGGGCATGAGTGAAGTGTTCCAGCTCTGGCGTCCTGACCTAGTCTTAGTCCATGGCGATACCAGTACGGCCTTTGCAGCAGCTTTGGCCAGTTTTTATGAGAAAATACCCGTAGGGCATGTGGAAGCGGGACTGCGAACCGAATCGGTGGAGAATCCCTTTCCTGAAGAAGCCAATCGCCGCCTCGTTGACGTCTTGGCTTCTTGGTATTTTGCCCCCACAGCACAGTCCGCAGCGAATCTGCGGAAAGAAGGGGTGGACCCCAGCCGCATCTTTGTCACAGGGAATACTGTGATCGATGCCCTCTTGTCTGTGGTCGATCCTTCCTATGAGTTTAGAACCCCAGCCCTCCAGGGCTTAAATTTTGACCAGCCCATGCTGGTGGTGACCGCCCATCGCCGGGAAAACTGGGGTGAGCCGCTCAGGGAGATTTGTCACGCCCTGGCCGAGCTTAGTGCGGAAGGTGCTGCCTATGGTGACTTGCGGATTGTGGTGGCCATGCACAAAAATCCATCCATTCAAACTGTGATGCGGGAGATTTTGGGGGATTATACGAATATATTGCTCCTTGATGCCCCAGATTATCAGGAGTTTGCCAACCTCTTGGCCAGGTGCACCCTGCTGCTCACCGATTCGGGAGGACTGCAGGAAGAGGCGCCGGCCTTACATAAACCCGTCTTGGTGATGCGGGAAGTAACGGAAAGGCCCGAGGCGCTGGAGGCGGGAACAGTGCGTTTAGTGGGTTCCAAGCGAGAGAATATTGTGGATGCCGTGCACGAACTATTGACCGACTCTGCCCTTTATAAATCCATGGCGTCCGCTGCGAACCCTTACGGAGACGGGCAGGCGGCACTGCGAATATGCCGGATACTGCAAGAGAAATATAGGTAGTGGAGGAATGGCGATGGCAATGCGACCGGATGAAATCGTAGCTGTCTTACGGCGTCAAATCGAAGAATTCGAAACCAAACTCGAGCTGGAGGATCTTGGTTCGGTATTGATGGTGGGGGATGGAATTGCCCGTGTTTATGGGCTGGAAAAAGCGCTAGCCGGAGAGCTGCTGGAGTTTCCGGAGGGCGTTTTTGGTATGGTCCTTAACCTGGAAGAGGACAACATCGGCGTTGTCATTCTGGGCCCCTATGAACATATCAAAGAAGGTGACCCTGTGAAACGCACAGGCACCGTTGTGCAGGTACCCGTAGGGGAGGCCTTAATTGGCCGGGTAGTAAACCCCTTAGGGCAGCCCATTGACGGCAAAGGCCCCATTAAGACCGCAAAGAAGCGGCCCATTGAGGCCCAGGCGCCTGGGGTTGTGGACAGAGTCAGTGTGCACCAGCCGCTGCAAACAGGTCTAAAATCCATCGACTCCTTAGTTCCCATTGGCCGCGGGCAGAGGGAACTGATTATTGGCGATCGCCAGACCGGAAAAACGGCCATTGCCGTGGACACCATTTTGAACCAAAAGGATCAGGATGTCATTTGCATTTATGTGGCCATTGGTCAAAAGGCTTCCACTGTGGCCGGTGTCGTCGACACCCTGGCCGCCCGTGGAGCTTTGGATTATACCATTGTGGTGTCGGCGACGGCCAGTGAACCTGCTCCCTTGATCTATATCTCGCCCTATGCCGGGGTGGCTATGGCTGAAGAGTTCATGTACGCGGGCAAGGACGTTCTAATTGTCTACGATGACCTGTCCAAGCACGCCACCGCCTATCGGGAAATGTCGCTCCTGCTGAGGAGGCCGCCAGGCCGTGAAGCGTTCCCCGGAGATGTCTTCTACATTCACTCCAGGCTTTTGGAGCGGGCAGCTAAACTCAGTGAGGAGCTTGGCGGGGGTTCTATCACCGCCCTCCCCATCATTGAGACCCAGGCGGGGGACATTTCTGCCTATATTCCCACCAATGTCATTTCCATTACCGATGGGCAGATCTTCCTTGAATCGGATCTCTTTTATGCAGGAATCCGTCCCGCGATCAGTGTGGGTCGCTCCGTGTCCCGTGTGGGGGGTGCCGCTCAGGTGAAAATGATGCGGCAGGTGGCAGGTTCCTTGCGGCTCGATCTTTCGCAGTACCGAGAACTGGCCGCTTTTGCCCAGTTTGGCGCGGATTTGGATCGGCAGACCCAAGCCCGCCTGGGCCGGGGTGAGCGTATGTATGAGGTCTTGAAGCAAGAGCAGTACAAACCCATGCCCGTGGAAGAACAGGCGGTTTCTCTTTTTGTGGCGGTGAACGGGTATCTTGACAGCATTGCCACCTCCGATGTGGTTCGCTTTGAGCATGAGTTCCTAGATCTTCTCCGCAAAGAACATCAGGAACTCCTGGCCCAGCTGCGGGAAAGCAAGGAGATAAGCGGTGAGACTGAGGCTGCACTGAAGAAACTTACCGTGGAGTTCAAAAAGGACTTCGTCAGCTAGGGGGGACAGACGATGGCAGAATCAAGCCGAGAGATCAAGCGGCGCATGGCCAGCATCTCCAATACGCAGCAGATCACCAGGGCAATGGAAATGATCGCCGGATCCAAACTGCGTAACGCCCAGGAGACAGTGATCGCAACTCGCCCTTACTACGAGCGTTTGACGAGCTCTTTGGGAACCGCTCTGCGCGCCGCAGAAGATTCTGGCGAGAGTCTTCCGGAAGTCATCCGGGATAGAAACGGCGAGTCCTATTGCCTCTTGGTCTTTACAGGAGACAGGGGCTTGGCGGGTGGGTACAATGCGGCCATTGTTCGCCGTGCTGAACAATTTCTGCAGGAGCATCCCGGCACCGAAATGGTTCTCGTGGGCCGGAAAGCCCGGGATCACTTTCGTAGACGCAATCAAACCTCCCTGGCGGAGTTTGTCGGCCTCGGTGATCAGGCCAATCTGCGCACAGCGCAGGATATAGGGCATGTGATCTTTGATTTTTTTGAGCATCGTCTCTTTGATCGCGTCAGCATTCTGTATACAGAGTACATTAACACGGTGACACATCGAGTTAAGCTCCGTCCGGTTCTACCCTTGCCGGTGCAGATCAGGGAAACACAGCGTTCGCAACTGGAGCCCCTCTATCTGTATGAACCATCGATCCATGCGGTCTTGGAAACCTTGCTTCCACTTTATGTCAATGCCGCAGTTTACCAGGCTTTGACTGAAGCGAAGGCCAGTGAGTTAGGGGCGCGGATGACCGCCATGCGTAATGCCACCGATAATGCTGGGGAGTTAATTCAGGAATTGCGGATTACCTACAATAGGGCACGGCAGGCGCAGATTACGAGGGAAATTGCAGAAATCGTGGGCGGTGCAGATGCACTGCAATCGTAGAATTGTGAGGGGGTACCATCATGGGCATGAATAAAGGAGAAGTTGTCCAAGTTATTGGACCTGTCGTGGATATCCGGTTCGAGCCAGAGCAGCTGCCCGATTTGCTCACCGCGATCCAGATTACCGGAGAGGTAGAGGGAAACCAGATCGATCTAACTCTAGAGGCAGCACAGCATCTGGGTAATAATACTGTGCGCTGCATTGCCATGGCTTCCACAGACGGTCTGCAGCGTGGGATGGAGGCTGTTGATTTAGAAGGACCGATTACGGTTCCTGTGGGTCCGGAAACATTAGGACGTCTCTTTAACGTGCTGGGCCAGACCATTGACGGCCGCGGACCTGTTGAAGCCAAGGAAAAAAGGCCCATCCATCGTCCCGCGCCGAAAGTGGATGAAGTCGAGCCCTCCAGCACCATGCTGGAGACGGGAATCAAAGTCGTGGACCTGTTGGCGCCCTATGCGCGGGGAGGGAAAATTGGCCTCTTTGGCGGTGCAGGCGTGGGTAAGACGATCTTAATTATGGAACTGATTCGCAATATTGCCCACGAGCATGGTGGCTATTCTGTCTTTGCCGGAGTGGGGGAACGCACCCGTGAAGGAAATGATCTCTACTACGAAATGATCGAGTCGGGCGTCATTGATAAGACCGCTATGGTGTTCGGTCAGATGAATGAACCTCCCGGGGCCCGCTTGCGCGTGGGACTCACGGGACTGACCATTGCAGAATACTTCCGCGATGTAGAGCGCCAGGACGTTTTGCTCTTTATTGACAACATCTTCCGCTTTACCCAGGCTGGGTCGGAAGTGTCGGCCCTACTAGGCCGGATGCCTTCTGCAGCGGGGTATCAACCAACCCTGGCCACGGAGATGGGGCAACTGCAGGAGCGCATTACCACCACGAAACAAGGGTCGATCACCTCCATTCAGGCCATTTATGTGCCCGCAGATGACTACACAGACCCTGCTCCCGCCACCACCTTCACGCACTTGGACGCCACAACCAACCTGGAGCGCAGCATCTCTGAGAAGGGTATCTATCCCGCAGTCGATCCTCTGGCCTCCACGTCCAGGATTCTGGCCCCTGATATTGTGGGCAAAGAGCATTATGCTGTGGCCCGCGGGGTGCAGCAGGTTCTCCAGCGTTATCGGGAGCTGCAAGACATTATCGCCATTTTGGGCATGGATGAGCTGGCTGAGGCGGATCAACTTACAGTGGCCAGAGCTCGCCGCCTGGAACGCTTTATGTCGCAGCCCATGTTTGTGGCCGAGACCTTTACGGGTATTCCCGGTAAGTATGTACCGGTAAAAGAGACGGTGCGCGGCTTTAAGGAGATTCTGGAAGGTAAACATGATCATTTGCCTGAAAACGCCTTCTTTATGGTGGGAACCATTGATGAGGCGGTGGCGAAGGCGGAAGCTTTGGCTAAGGAGAATGCTTAATGGCTACCTTCACCTTGGAAGTGATCACCCAGGAGCGGAGTGTGGTCTTGGCTGATGTTGAATACGTGCTCTTACCTGGGGTGGACGGCACGTTTGGGATCCTCGCGGGCCATCTGCCCATCATGGCATCTTTGGGGCTGGGCGTGTTGGAGTTTGGACCCAGACAGGGCAAGCGCAGAAAAATCGCCTTGGGCGGCGGTTTCGTAGAAATGCATGACAACAAGCTCACTGTGATGGCTCACACCGCCGAGCTGGCGGAAGAAATAGATGTTCTCAGGGCTCGTCAGGCCAGGATGCGCGCGGAGCAAAGACTGGCCGATCGCAAAGCCGATCTGGATATTGCCCGGGCCCAAGTCTCACTGCAGAAAGCCTTGCTCCGGCTGAAAGTGGCCGACGGCGATCAATAATCTAAGCCTCCCTTTGGGGAGGCTTTGTATATTCCACGATTGTCCGGTACATACTATCATCAAGGCGGTGATAGTATGCAAGCATGGAGAAGTGTCTCGGACAGACTGAGACAAGCTTGGTATCGGCGGGAAAATCAAAGGCTGCTGATCTTGATCGTAATTGGGCTCGCTCTGATCACAGGCATCGGTATCGGGGTTTTTCGCAACTGGCCAGCGGAAGAAGCTGTGCTCACTCCACCTGCTGTGACGTTGGAGGACTTGGAGGCCGTTGTGGAACAGCGAGTACAAAGCGTCATCGCGGATTTCTACCCTTGGATTTTGGAGGGCCCGGTTGAGCTGGCGGCGGTGGAGCCCCTTCCCAGCATCAAGCCTGAGCCCACAGAAACCAGACCCGAGGCAGAGCCCCAGCCCTCCTTTGAACGTCTGATCTGGCCCGTACAGGGCGAAATCGCCACACCTTTTGGATGGCACCGTCATCCGGTCTATGGTGACTGGCGCTTTAATGCCGGTCTGGAGTTTCGTGTCACCGATGACACCATTCGTACCGTGCTGCCCGGCGAGGTGATTGCAGTCAATTCTAATGGACTGGAGACAGAGCTGATCATCGACCATGGCAGCGGATGGGTGTCCACCTATCGTTCCATCAAAGGGATTCAGGTGGGACCCGGTGAAGTTGTTAAACAAAACCAAAATATTGCGCTTCCGGAAAGTACTGGTCTGGTCTTTTTTGGCTTGACCCACAATGGAGAACCAGTGAACCCCCAAGCGTTTCTCCACTAATGCTACGCATATTCAAAGCCCCGCGGCATATAAATGTATAAAAAGTGCTAGGGGGAAGCGCAGATGAGAGACTATATCCGCAAGCGGGTAGTGGATGTAAGTTTATATATTGTGAAAACAAGCGCCACTGTGCGCCAAGCGGCTACCGTGTTTGGGGTGAGTAAGAGTACCGTGCATAAGGATGTGACCGAGCGCTTACCTCGCATTAATAGAGAATTGGCCGAACAGGTCAAACAAGTTTTGGAGATCAATAAGTCGGAACGGCACATTCGAGGCGGAGAGGCCACCAAGCGCAAGTACGGGGTGAAAGGTGCTAGTCGAGCGTCTTAGAATGCGTACACGAAAAAAGGATTTGCCTCCTCTATGGCGAACACTATTCCATTGTGGCGAAACTGGAAGCGCTGGAAGTGTTGCGGAGGAGGCAATGGAATGTTTAGTAAGGATATCGGAATTGATCTAGGTACAGCGAATATATTGGTCCATGTACGCGGCAAGGGGATTGTTATTCATGAGCCGTCGGTTGTGGCCATTGATGTAAATACTCAAAAAATCCTGGCCATTGGTCAGGAAGCCCGGGATATGATTGGCCGCACCCCCGGAAATATCCGGGCCATCCGTCCGCTGAATGAAGGGGTTATTGCGGATTTCCAGATCACCGAAGAAATCCTCAAGCATTTTATCCGCAAAGTTGCCGGCCGGGGTTTTCGACCCCGCGTGATGATTTGTGTACCGTCAGGAATCACCACAGTTGAAAAGAGAGCTGTTATCGAAGCCGCGAGCCTAGCCGGTGCCAAGGAGGTCTACCTTGTCACGGAACCCATAGCCGCGGCTGTTGGTTGTGGTTTGGACATTGCGGCTCCCACGGGAAATATGGTGGTGGATATTGGCGGTGGAACCACAGATATCGCCGTGATCTCCCTCGGCGGTGAAGTAACCTCGGAATCCTTGAGGATCGGCGGCTCCCATATCGAAGAAGCCATTATTCGTCATGTCAAGAGAATGTACAACCTGGCGATTGGAGACCGCACCGCTGAGGACATTAAGATCCGGATTGCCAGCGCCTATCCCCGGGCCGACACCACCATGGAGGTGCGGGGCAGAGATTTGGTCACTGGTTTACCGGCCAATGTGGAAATCAACTCCGTGGATATTCACCCCGCCCTAGAGGAACCCATTTTAAGTATTGTCGATGCCATCCGCGGCGTTTTAGAGATCACTCCCCCCGAATTGGCCGCGGATATTATGAACAACGGGATGTCCCTCACCGGCGGTGGAGCCTTGCTGGACGGCATGGACCGCCTGATTGAGGAGAAAACGGGTGTACCGGTGACTCTAGCTGATGATCCCCTCAGCTGTGTTGTGAGGGGAACGGGACAACTGTTGGACTCCATCGAAAACATGCCCAGCCGCGGATCCACTATGGCCAGCTATACCAGGAGCCGCTAACTTTTTCATCTCGAGCTAAAGCCAATTGACTCCACAAGAAGGAGCTTGTGGAGTTTGTCTTTATTGCAGGAGAACAGTTCCCTCTCTAGAATGGGTAAAGGATGACAGGGGGTATGTGTGTGCTGCAGAGCAGAGCTCTCTTGATCGTAGTTCTATTGATGCTGCTTTTTGTCGAAACGGCGTCAGCACAGACGGTTACGCTGTATCCTGAGCGCATCGTACTTACTCTCTCCAAAGATACGGGTCAGGTTTTCACTGTGAGTTACACCATGAACCCCATGAAAATCATCATCGATTCGAATCTTCCCTTACCGTACTTAGATCCATCACAGTTCTTTGATGACGTGGCCCTTCGAGAAATGCGTTATTCCGAGGGAGCCTCGGGGTCACGGGTGGTTCTGGACTTCAATTATCAAATTCCAGAGGCCGTGGTGACCGAGGTTGAGACCTTCTTTCAACTGGATATTCCCAAGACGTATGCCCATACTACCAGGCGGATGGTGGACTTTGGGGTGATCTATGGACACCAGAGGAGAGCGGACTCGTTTGGGCCGAATGTGGTCAACTATTTAGAGATTGACTTGTGGTATGACCTGCAAGTGAAACTGGCCTTGGCGCAAGACCGCCTGTTCGGGTCGGAACAGGTGAGCGGCATCGCTGGGCGCATGGAGGCCATCGCCGCCGTAAATGGTGCGTTTTTTGCCGCCACGGGAAGGCCTTTGGGACTTCTGATGATTGACGGCGAACTCATTAGTGAGCCCTACGCTAGCCGCACCGCGCTGGGCCTGGGCCCGAAACTGGCCGTAATGGAGCGGGTGGGCTTTCGGGGTGAAGTTACCCTGGACGATGGTTCTCGTCTTACGACCTTGCAGGGTTTGAACCGACCGCGCTTGCAGGATGAACTAATTCTTTATACCAGACAATACGGCACCACGACCAACACCAATGCTTTCGGTCTAGAAGCGGTGGTGCTGGATGGAGAAGTTGTCCGGATTGAGCAGGGGAACAGCACCATTCCCCCCGGAGGGTTTGTCCTTTCCGCCCATGGGGTGCAAAGGGAGCGGCTGGGTCAATTAGCTGTGGGTGATCGCCTAGACGTGACTGTTGCGTTGGATCCAGCTTGGGATGATCTCGGTGTGACCCAGATCATCGGTGGGGGACCCCGGCTTGTGCGTGACGGGCGTTTGGAGATTACAGGCGAGGAAGAGCTTTTCCGTGATGACATCTTGGTGGGCCGGGCTCCTCGTACCGCCATTGGCATTACGGATGATCAGAAGCTTCTGCTCGTTACCGTGAACGGCAGACAGCCCAATATTAGTGTTGGTATGACATTAGAGGAGCTTGGGAATCTTTTGATTGAGCTCGGGGCCATCCAGGCCATGAACCTGGATGGAGGCGGTTCCACCACGATGGTGATCCGAGACTTCGTGCTGAATCTGCCTTCAGATGGGAAAGAACGTCCTGTGGGCAATGCCATTGTGGTTGTTGCCGGTGACAGTTCCCAACCGAGGTAAAGAGGCCTATTGGTCGGAGGCAACCCTCAGATCTGGGGGCTAGAAGGGGTGGCTTATGGGAAAATTGCCTTTACGCTTGGGAAGTATAGTGTTGCTTGGTTTTCTCCTGCTCTCTGCAGGCACCGTCGGTGCACAAGGGCTGTTTCTCCCTGAAGAGGTTAGGCCCGGCCTGCGCGGAGTGGCCAAGACGGTGATCGCCGGTAACACCATTGAGACCTTTGATGTGGAAGTGATCGGCTTAGTGCCGCAAAGCCCACCCTTGGATAATTTGATTATGGTCCGGGTCAGCGGAGATGTTGTGGAACGATCCGGCGGTATTGCCCAGGGTATGAGCGGGACGCCCGTCTATATTCAGGATCGCCTCCTTGGGGCGATTGCCTACACCTATGCTAATACAGATCATCGCATTGGCTTGGTGACGCCCGCGGTGGATATGTTCAAGATCTATGATCAGCTGACTATTCCAGCCCCCATCCTGCCGCCGGGAGCAACCGCAGTGCGTTCCCCCTTAGTGGTGCAGGGGTTAAACGACCGCAATACCCGCTTATTGGTGCAGGCCTTAGGGGAAGAACGGGTGCAAGTGGTGCCTGCTTTTGCCTCGAGTTACGTGTCCGGACCCGTTCTTTTGGAGCCCGGCAGTATGATCGGGGTCCAGCTCTTGCGGGGCGATTTCCAAGTGGCGTCCTTTGGCACAGTTACCGCCGTGAAGGAGGATGGACGTTTTCTGGCCTTTGGTCATCCCTTTACCCACCGCGGTGCTGTGGATTTTTTTGCCTCCGCGGCCTATGTACACTATACTTTGCCCTCTAGAGAGATGCCCTTTAAGATCGTTTCGTTGGGTTCTACCATTGGCAGAATTGAGCAGGATCGAGCGGTAGGCCTCGGCGGGACGCTGGGGAATCCAGTGGACTATGTGTCCGTGTCCATGCGGATTCGAGATCGTGACCGGGATCTTAGCCAGACCTTCCATGTCGATGTGGTCAAAGAACCCAGTATCATGGTCCCCCTGGTGATCAGCAGTGCCTACCAGAGTGTGGATGCCACCCTAGATCGCTTAGGTGCCGGGACATCCTTTGTACGTCTGGAGTTCACGGCGAAGGACTTCACCCAGCGCATGATCAGGGAGAATCTATTCTACAGCGACAGTGACATTGCGGTGTGGTCCTTAACGGATCTACTCTCCGGCTTGGAGCTTTTGGTGAACAATAATCTCCAGGACGTGGATTTGCAGGAAGTGCGGATTGAGGTGGAGGTGGCCCAGGAACGGAAGACCGCCACCATCGAGAAGGCTGTTCCGAGCACATTCTATGTTCAAGCAGGCGAATATGTGGATGTGGAAGTAACAATCCGCCCCTACCGGGGCCCCAGCGAGACTAGGACGCTGCGGATTGAGATTCCCCCAGATGTCGCGGCCGGTTTGCTCACAGTGACTGTGCGGGGAGGCGGAGCGGATTATTTTGTGGAAAAGCCCCCTGTCCATACCAGTGTCTTAGATATGGACGAGGAAGACGATGAACCGATCCGGGCTATCATATCCGGTGCAGAGTCTTTAGATGCACTGATTACCGAATATATGGATCGGGAAAGGAATAACGAGATCGTAGCCGAGTTTTATCCTTTCTTGGAGAACCGCCTCCAGGAAGAAGACGGCGAGGACCTTGAGGACGCAGAGGCGGAACAAGTGGAGCAGCAGAAAGAAGGGGAGCAAGGAAAACCCGAGGAGTATCCCAGTCCCCTCGGCTATTTCAGCTGGGCCGAGGCGCCCTCTGACGCCAGCAAAGTACGGCTTTCCACCCAATTTGTGATCGACGGGATGGCCACCTTTGATTTGAACATTTATCACTAAGTTTGGGTTTTTCTGCACAAAGTCCCCAGACTTGGCAAGAGGAATGCGAATAAGGTAAGTAGAATAGGAGAGAGACGAAAATCTTATGTGCGCGGGAGGCAAGACCATGAAGCTAAGTTCAGCCAGACTCTTAGTGGGTCTCATCGTTTTAGGCTTACTTTTCTCAGTGGGAAATGTAAGTGTACTGGCCCAGGATTCATCTCTAGTCCGATCCATTGAGGTGAAAGGGAATACCTTTGTTGATACAGAGATCATCAAAGCGAGTATTCTAAAAACGAAAGTAAATCAGCCGGCGGTGGAGCAGCATATCTTAGATGATTTGCGCTCGATTTATGATCTTGGCTTCTTCCAGGATGCCACAGCCAGCTTTGAACCGGCCATAGCAGGTGTTCAAGTCATCTTCCATGTTGTGGAGAACCCGGTTGTCCAGGACATCATTATGTCCGGTATGCCCCAGGTGCCGGTGGGAGATTTTGAGAAGCAGATGAAAACCCAGCCTGGGTATATTCTCAATATCCATGACCTCTGGGAGGATCTCAATGCTTTGCTGGAGTGGATTGCCACCGAGCATGGTTACTTTGCACGTGTTGCCGACCTCTCCGCTGATACCGATGGGCGGATCGAAGTAGGTTTGGCCCAGACTAAACTGAAGGACATTGTGATCGAAGGGAACGAGAAGACGAAGGACTTTGTGATCGAAAGGGAACTCTCCTTTAAGCCTGGCGATCCCGTCAATGTCCGCGATGTGGATCAGAGTCTACGGCGAGTGCTGATGCTTGGCTTCTTCGATGAAATTAGCCGTGACTTCTCGCAGGAAGATGATCCCGATGAAACCGTCCTGACGATAAATCTTCAGGAACGAAAGACCGGTGCCGCCACCTTTGGGGTATCCTATAGTTCCGTAGATAAACTGGTGGGCTATGTGGAAGCCTCGGACGACAACTTTCTGGGTCGTGGACAGAGAATCAACGCCACTGCCCGTTTTGGGAAGAAACTTCAAGAATATGAACTCGGCTTCTATGAACCCTATATTGATAAGTCCGGCACGTCCTTTGGCATCAATCTCTACCGCCGCAGCAGGCAGGTTCAAGACTCCCTTCCAGATGAAGAAGAGCTCTCCAAGGCCCAGCGCACAACCAATGGCGGCGATGTTACTTTGGGCCGTCCTTTTGGCGAGTTTACCCGTGGACGACTGACACTTAGGATCGAGAACAACAAGTATGGCGAGTTTGAGGGACCGGTCCATCCGAATTTCGAGGATTACAGAAATCGCGCCCTTGGTTTTGGACTCCATACCAACACGTCCGATCATCCTCTGAATCCCACTGAGGGCTACAAAAATGATATCTATCTCGAGCTGAGTCCCGGTTTCCTTAAGGGCGACAACCAGTACGCCAAATTGCGTCTGGAACACAGCCGCTACTTTGAGATTATTGACGGCGGGTATGTCCTGGCTGTACGGGGCTTGGGAGGGCGTCTCCTGGGAGGCACCTTAGGTGAAAACGAGACCTTTAAGATCGGTGGTGCCGATACACTCAGGGGCTATTCCTACGGAGCAAAGAACGATAACCATACCTTAGAAGGCGATCACATGCTGGTGATGAATGCTGAGTTCCGGTTCCCCATCGTGGAGAAGGTGACGGGTGTCGTCTTTACCGATTGGGGAACGGCCTGGAGCGATGGAGCTATCACTCTGCAAGACCTCAATAACAGCTTTGGTCTGGGAGTGCGCTTGGATACGCCCCTGGGGCTGCTGCGTCTGGACTACGGCTGGGGCAAGAACGAAGACGATCAGCGCAAGGGCCAGTTCTACTTCGGACTCGGTCAAACATTCTAAACTGCAAGGTAAAGCCGGCGAGGTACTGGAAAAAGGTGCCTTCGCCGGTTTTTTTTACATTTGTCCCCTTGTCCGCCCCCAGATATAATAGGCATGTACAATAACGTATCGTGAAGGGTGGAGAAGATTGGGAGCCATACGTAGACTGCTTCTCCTTAGCGCCGTATTGATCCTCTTATCCGGCTCGCTTGCTGCCACCGAGGAGGTTGTGGCTCCTTCTTCCCTGGAGGAGTCCAAGACGATGGAGGATCTCTTGGCCGAGCAGGATGAAAATTTGGCCAGCTACAAAGCACAGCTGCAAAAGGCGGGAGAGGAGATTTTTGCCGAAAAAAAAGGGGAACTCCGCCGGGCCAGGGCCCAGAAACTGCAGAATGCTATCCGGGCTCTGCAGGAGAAGATGGCGCTGGAGCTGAAGGAGCGCCAAGAAGACCTAAACCGTGAAGTTTTGCGTCAACAGCTGCAGCTGCTCTTGGTATCCCTTGATCCAGAGGAGCAGCGATCTCGCCTGGGACAAATCGCAGAACTGCAGGAGCAGATGGAAGCGGTTCAAGCCTTAGTGGAAGAGGAGTATCAACAGAAATTCGAATGGATTCACGCTGAACATGAAGGGCAGGGGGTAGAGGAGATCTTGGCTCTCCAAAGGGAAGTGGAGCGGGCGATGCAGCAAGAACTGGCCCACTATTCCCAAGGGCTTTTTGGGGCTTTGGAGCACGAAGTAGCGAAAATCAACGCTGCCTTGGGTAGGAGCTAGGCAAATCGGTGATACTAACTGCAGTGAGGTGGTGACAGCGGTGAAGTATCTGCCTTGGGGTCTAGTAGCGCTTTTGGCCATTGCCCTGGTCTGGTCCTTTCTGACGGGTTCCACAGGTGAAACGGTGGGTACTGTGAATCTAGGCAGGATTGTGGATGAAAGCAACCGGGCCCAAGCTCTAAACCAGATGTTGAGTGATCGCTACAACGAGCTAATTAGCCGGTTCAATCTCGAAGCTGAGCCCACCGAAGACGACTTGGACCGTGCGAACCGTGAAAGGCAGGCCTATGCTGAGTATCTGGCCTATCGCCAGGAGCTGGAGGCACAGTTTCAGGTAGAGGTGGACCGGGTTGTGCAGGAAGTGGCGCATGCGGAGAAGGTTACCGTGGTCTTTGATTGGGATGTGGTGCGCTACGGCGGGAAAGACTTAAGCGATGAAGTAATTAAGCGACTGAACTGAGGGCTCCATGGGGGCCCTTTTCTGTGCAAATCCACTAACTCCCATGGGTTGTTGGCAGGTAATCGCCTCAGGGAAAGAGAATAATGATGGTCAGAAAGCTAGAGGAGAGGTTACCTATGCGGAAGATTCGAGGCATCACTTTGATTATGTTCATCTTGCTTGCGGCTGTGTCCATGGAGGCTTTGGCCTTCGGGGTGTTGGAGATGCCCACTGCCGATGTGTCCAACGAGGCGTTGGAGTTGGACTTTCTCCATCACAGGGGAGTAAGCTCTCTTCGTGCCCAATTTGGTTTCTATCCAGGCCTGAGCGCAGGCGTTCGGCAGGATTTTGGCGGTCAGCTTTACCTCATCGCCAAGGCGGCCATTCTTGAAGAGACCCAGGAGTGGCCTGGCCTTGCCCTCGGCGCCGATTTATCCTTAGGCAAAAGGCAGCATCTTTATGCGGTGTTGTCCAAACAACTAGGGAATCCCAGCCTCAGGGCCCATGCTGCCATCGGCCTAGGGCGCTATTCCAGTGGAATGGCAGGGGTCAGCTATGTGCTCAACCCGGTTAAGGTCAAGAACTTGCCCACGACCTCCCTTTTTGTGGAGTATGACGGTCGAGGTTTCAATGGGGGCCTGATCGCCCAATTTGCACCGGAGTTCAAGGCCAAGATCGGTTTGGCGTCGGAGCATGGACTAAGCTTTGGGGTGAGTTACCGCGCATCATTCTAAGGGGGGTTCGACCCCGCATAACGCATGGTGGGGTGATGCCATGAGGATTTTGGATCGATATGTGCTTAAAGAATTTACCGGACCTTTTTTGTTTTGTGTGGCCGGTTTTACTGTGGTGCTCTTAAGTGGTCTGCTCTTTCAGCTCACGGATTTGATTTTCGTGAACGAAGTGGCCGTCTTCACGGTGAGCAAGATGCTGCTCTACCGTATTCCGGCCACCATGGTCATGACTCTGCCCATAGCCACTTTGTTTGCCACGCTTTTGTCCACGGGTCGTTTGGTTCAAGACAGCGAAATGACTGTGCTGCGCGCCAGCGGCGTGGCCTTTCCACGACTGATGATCCCTGTTCTGCTCATGTCCATCCTCATCAGCGCCTGCTCCTTTTGGGCTTCGGAAAGAATCGTACCTTGGGCCAATCATCAGTTTGAGACCATTGTACGGCAGATTATCTTTTCCGAAGGTGTACCTGTGGTCCAGGAAAACGTGTTCTTTCACGGCGGCGATGATCGCTATTTCTACATCGGCGAGGTGCAAACCAAGACCAACGAGCTGAAGAAGGTCCTTGTCTATGACTTGGGTACCAAAGGCTTCCCCAGCATTACCACGGCCCAGCGAGGCCTCTTTCAGGACCGGAGCTGGGTTCTATCCGATGGTGTCTATCAGGAACTGGATGAAGAAGGCTTTGTGCAGTTTGAAAGCCGTTTTCAAAAGATGGAGATCACCACAGAGCAGGAAGGCGAAGTCTATCTGGGCAACCAGCGCACTACGGATGAGATGAACCGCCGCGAGCTGGCAGAACATATCCAGCGCTTTCAGCGCGGTGGTTTGAAGGTACTCTACTTTGTCGTCGATTACCACATGAAACTGGCCTTGCCCATGGCTTCCTTTGTTTTTGCTCTCTTTGCAGCTCCCTTAGCCCTGCTCGGCAAGGGGGGGCGTTCGTTTGGAGTTGTCTTGAGTTTGGTCATTTTACTTGTGTATTATGTGGGCATGTCGGTCTCCCGTTCCATGGGAGTGAATGAGATGCTGCCGCCTGTGGTTGCGGCCTGGCTGGTTAACGCATTCTTTGCCCTTTCCGGGAGTATCTTATTGGTGGGCTCCGATCGGCTGCGCTAGATGGGGGAGGTTCCATGGCTCGATGGGGAAAACGAGGCGTCTTAACAGCGTTCATCCTTGGTCTGCTGCTTCCTTGGCTTGCGGTCTTCGCTTCTGAAGCCCAGGAGGGGGTGCGGGTTCGAGCCCAGCAGGCGGGGTCCTATGACTGGGAATCCCAGGTGTTTGTGGCCCAGGGAGAGGTGGAGATCACCCATGGCGACTTACTGCTCACAGGTAACCTTCTGACCATGGATTTGAGCACAGGTGAAGTCCGCCTGGAGGGCGATGTCCGTATGGTCCAAGAGGACCAGGAGCTTGAGGGGGATCTTCTGATCTATGATCTGGAGACGAAAAAGGGGAGAATGGACCAGGCTAGCGCGGAAGTGCTCTTGTCGTCCGGGACAGGGAGCATCTTTCTGTCCGGTGAGTCCGTGGGCCTAGCTGACGGGGCTTATAGCGTGCGCTCAGCCAAAGTGACCACTTGTGATGATCTGGACAGCCATTACCACTTGGCCACCAAAGAATTGGAATATTACCCTGGGGATCGGGTGATCATCAGGGGCGTCACCTATTACGAGGGCAAGATACCCCTCTTTTACTGGCCTTACTTGGTGGTTCCCCTCGATAGGGATGGGACAAGCGTCTTTAACCTGCCCGTCTTTGGTTACAGCGAGCAGGAAGGGTATTACATGAAGAATTCCTTCA
Source organism: Bacillota bacterium (assembly GCA_012838305.1). Taxonomy (GTDB): domain Bacteria; phylum Bacillota; class Limnochordia; order Darwinibacteriales; family Darwinibacteriaceae; genus UBA5420. The sequence continues at coordinate 30,636 of DUPN01000003.1, forward strand.
ACTACCACCTTTCCTCCAAAGCCCATGGCCATCTCTATCTGGACTTGTACACCCGCTTAGGCCTGGGCCTAGGAGCCCGGCACATGTATGATCTGGGCCGTTTTGGTCAAGGTTCAGTTTACCTCTATGCCGTTCCCACCAGCGAGAGTCCTGTTCTGAAGAGTGCTTTTTCCCATCAATGGACCAAGGAACACTGGGATTTTAAGACCACCACCAGCTATGAGAATTGGTGGGCTAAACATGAGCTGAAATCGGACAACCGCCTCAAGCTCACTCTGCCCAGCACAAACGCGGAGGCGTCCTTTGTCTACAAGAAGAACCCCGAGGCCACCATTTCGGAACAACGGGATATGGGGATCCGCTGGTCGCAGAATCTCACCGAGAGGTGGCGCCTGAACCTGCAGGGGTCCCGTATTGATCAAGTCAGGGGCGAGGACTCCTTGCGGCTGATCAGTTATCTAGCGGAGACGACCTATCGCCAAGACAGGCACACCCTTACTCTCGCAGCCCAGCAGCAGTACAACCCCGACCTTTTAGAGGGTGAAACCCCGGCCTGGCGGACGGTGCAGCGACTCCCGGAGTTCAAATGGGTGGTGAGCAATTGGGGCCTGAACAGTCTGCCCCTGGGGACAGAGGTTATCTTGGGTCACTATGGGGAACGGCCGTCTACTGTCACCATGAATCGGGCCTTTGGCCAGCTCACCTTGGGCAGGCGATCCTGGCGCCCGGCAGAGCGCACCACCGTGGATTATCAAGGACTCTTGGGCGGAGCTCTCTATGGTGATGGGCAAAGACAGGCCTGGACCTTCGCCCGTCTGGGCTTGAATCAAAGACTGACGGATCGTCTCCAGTTCAGTTCCACCTATAGCCGCAGAGATGTGTGGGGCCATAGCCCCTTTCGCTTTGACGCCCAGCGGCCGCAGGAGGATCTTGGTTTGCGCCTAAGCTACTCTGCTCCGGCCTTGCGGGCCAGTTTGAACACGAACTACAACTTTCTCACGGAGCGGTTTAGTGTGCTCACCTTAAGTACGTCCTGGCGGCCGAATTCTGCTTGGAATCTGAGCCTCTCCGCCGCATTTGATCTGAACAGCATGGAGCTCACTCGAGTGGTTCCCATGGTAGAATACAAAAAGGACCAGTTTGATCTGCGCCTTGCTGTCCGTTATCACCCCACGGATCAGGTGCTCGAACGTTTGGATGCGCGCTTTACTCTGCCTGTGGGAACAACATGGCTTGTGAGCTATGATAGCATTTATGAGCCGCTGAAACAGGCGTTTTCCAAAGGCAGTGTCTCCATTACCAAGGACTTGCATTGCCGAGAACTTCGCCTTTCCTATGATCATGTGGGAAAGAGTGTGGCCCTGCAATACACCATCAAGGCCTTTCCCACCTTGCCCATTGGCTGGGACTCCCAGGGAGGCTTGAGTCTCTTTGACCTTGAGGATGTGGCGGACCTTGTTGGTGTGGAGGAGTGATCGATTCTGAAGACGAAGAGAGTTCTGATCGCTTTAACCGTGGTGGCGGCAGTCATCTACCTCGTTTTCCGTTCCTTCGTTCAACCTCCGCCGCCCCCTGTGGCTGTGCCCCCCAGTGTTCAGCTTCTAGAATCCAGGCTGATTGGGCGCCAGGACGGTGAGAGGCAGTGGGAGATTTTGGCGAAATCCGTGTTACAGACCGGTGATGTCGTGACCTTGACCGATTTGGACGAGATCATCATGTTCCAGGATGGCGAACCCTATTTAGCGATTGACGCGGACAGAGCGATCTGGGATCGCACAAGAGATGTTTTGGAACTGCAAAACTCTGTGGTTGGCGATCTTGATGGAGGTTTTCGGCTAGAAAGTGATGTTCTGTTTTGGAATGGTACAGAGGAAACCCTCACATCGCCGGGTCCTGCTTTAATGCTGTGGGACGGCCTTGAGATCCGGGCCGCGGAAATGGTTTTGGAGTCAAAGGAGAATCTGCTGTATCTCAAAGGTGATGTGCAGATTCGGGACGGATCCATGGCATGGATCGCAGAGCAGGCTGTCTATGACTTGGACCACGAACGTATGGATTTCTATGGGAGCTTGATTCTCAAACAGGAGGCAGAGGATGATGAGTAGGAAGTTGGCAGCTTTGTTCATGCTTGCAGCTGTAGCCCTCGGGAGTTGTGGTGCGGTTGGGGCGCAAAGCCAGGTCGGGACGTTGGAAATCACGGGAGTTCCCCCAGAGATGTCCGCGGGACGCTATGATCGCCAGGCGGGAGTGTTTTTCGCCGATGTCCGTGAGATCCCAGGTGCTTTGATCACGGTCAAGCTGGAGGATGTCGAGGTAGTGGGGAAAACCCTGGAGTGGCGTACCGACGACAACTACTTGATCATGACCGTGGACGCTAGGCTCACCAAGGAAGACTTTACGCTATCCGGCGATGTGGTGGAATACTTTGGTGAAACGAAGAGACTTGTGTCCGAGGGCCATGTGGAGGTGATGACGGAGGATGCCACCGTGTCTGCCGATCATCTCGACTACGATGAAGAAACGGACCAAGCTCTGTTTACAGGTCAGGTAAAGGTGGTCTTTTCCGACGGGGTTCTCTCGGGTGAACGCTTCTTGATGCTGCTGGAGCAAAGCGAACTGCAGTTCTTTGGCTCCTTCCAAGGTGAGTTCAAGGACGAGTAGAAGTACAGTAATTTCTGACAATATTAACGGGCATTACCAGTTAAACCCCAGCTAGCGGCATGTTATAATGGAAGCGCTAGGTGAGGAGGCGAGGTCATGCTCGTTTTTTTTCGAGACGGTTTTTATAAAGACCTGGTTCTTTTGCTGGTCGTAACCGTAATGATTGGCGCGGTGTTTTCCCAGGGTGTGGCCTGGGCTATTGACACCTATTTTGGTGACACCCTGGATGGAATGATCGGCGAATATGGTGAATACGATTTGATTCTGCATATACGTGATGAAGCTAAAGAAGCGGCCTTAAGGGAACTTGAACGCATCGGTGAGCAGTCCTTTCCGGGATACAGACTCAACCAGACCTTAACCATTGCTGGACAGGCGAACTTCTTTATTGGGCTACCGGAGGACTATCGTACCAAGGAGGTATTGGAGAGCATTACCTCCTATTTTGGCGCGGTTCCAGGTATAAACGGATATACTTTAATGGTGGAACCCAGTGTTTTGCTGCGGGGCGTGCACCCTGCTGTCCGGGATGAGCTGAAGGAACAGCTAGAGGATCTAAGGGATGTTCGATTTGTGGTCCAGGACGGTGTCAATCTCGTGGTTGTTCTGACCCGAGAAGACGCTGTGAGCGGAGTTACAGCGGCCATTGAAGACATTCTGCAGCAATATCAGATTGTAGAGTTGCGCTTCCCCATGGGCTTTGAGGTGGACACCCGAGAGGTTGGCGAGAAGGCCATGGCTATCCTGCGCTCCCAAGAAGGGATGGGCGGAACGTACCGCAATGTTACCTCTGCGGAGTACGGGGAAGACTTAGATGCCTTTTTGAAGACCCTCGTGGAAATGCGGGACTTTTTGGGCAGCTACGCTTCGCAGGTTCGCATCGCCCCGGCCCCCGGCGTCCGGCTTATGGTGGGGGAGTGGATCCTTTTGGAGGACGATATTACCGTGGAGATCACAGGGGTGTTCGGAGATTTGGTGGAGGGCATGATTGTGGAAGGATCTCCTGTGCAATCCACAGACACCGTAGTGTATCAGGGTTTTCGCCGGCTGGCAGAAGGGGAGCAGGGCGAATTTGTGGGCGACGTGGAGATTGAAAACGAGCGCTACCGCCTAGCTTATGCGGTGGATGAGAGTTTGCGGCTCTTGGCTGAGCTGGAGGAGTTGTCGGTGCAGGCAAGTACCGCTGTGGACAACGCCGATGCGGTCTTGACCACCTTCCAGGAGGCTTTGATGCAGCTGGAAGTGCTGCAAGTGCAAATGCGCCAGCTCAATGAGGGCATAGCCACAGGCGAGGCCAAGTCTTCGGGGGAGCAGTTTCTAGTCAGCCTGCTTCTAAATGGACTCTTCCAGACCTTAGCCCAGGGAGTTATTCATTCTGGGGAGGAGTCGTTGGATTCCCTGGAACACCTAGATATTGAAGCCATGCGCAACAGTCTGAGTGGAATCAGCGAGCAAATCGCCAATGTGCAGGAAATTGATGTGACTGCAATTATGGAGCAAATTGGCTTTGTCCGAGATACACTCCCCAATCTCAATGACGCGGAAATCGGACAGTCTATCCGCCTGATCAACACCTATTTGGGGGGTCAGGTGATCCCCGGAGAGCGGGTACAGCTGCTCCTTGAGGGGGGTCGGGTGGATGAGAAGGCCTTGGAGAAGCTGTTTCAAAAAGAACTTGAAAACCCCTATCTGCACACCTATTCCACATCGGTGGGCATGGTGTCCCCCGATGCCAGGGGCGAGATTTTCCGCATTCTGAAAGAGGTTCGTTCCATTGTGGCCGGGATACTGTCCATCATCTTTACCGTCATGGTCCTGGTTTTGGACCATGCCACCATCTTCAGCACCCTTAAGCATCTGCTGGCTTCCAGGAAGCCCCTGCGGTCCCTGTGGCGGCGTCTGCTGAATCCCATCCTGATCTTAGGGGGAACGCTCGGAGCCTTTCTTCTCACGAGTGTTTACTATCTGTCACGATCGCAGATTCCCTACTTCCAGTGGCCCGCCGTGGTGGTTTTAGGCTTTGTCCTGGGGGTGCTGATTGTGGTCTTTGCCGAACGCTTCAGTCCGGTGGACAGTATGGAACTCATGGCCGCGCAGTCCCTAGGTCTCTCCAATTGTGAAATCATGCGGGAAGTGGTGATTCCCCCGAGTCGCCCGGGGCTAATGGTGATGCTCAATCGTTTCAAGAAGCAATTCTAGAGGAGTGTTCATGTGCTGCAGATTCAGGGTTTACGCAAATCGTATGGAAAACTCGTGGCACTTGATGGGGTAGACTTGACGGTAGAAAAGGGGGAGACTGTTGTGATCATGGGTCCGTCCGGCTGCGGCAAGTCTACCCTGATCCGTTGTGTCAATCGTTTAACTGAGCCCGATGAGGGTACCATCTTGCTGCAGGGGCAGAATGTATTGGAACTTGGCCACATCGAGCTCCAGGACCTCAGGCGCAAGGTTGGTTTTGTATTTCAGCAGTTCAACCTGATCAGTCGCCTCACGGTCTTGGATAATGTCATCTTCCACCTTGTCCTCGGGGGCATGGACCGCGATCAGGCCGCGACCAGAGGGCGCAGGGTTTTGGCCCGGGTGGGCCTGGCCAATACGGAGGATCGCCGACCCCATGAGTTAAGCGGCGGTCAGCAGCAGAGGGTGGGCATTGCCAGGGCTTTGGTAACCAATCCCGAGATCATGCTTTGGGATGAACCCACAGCCTCTTTAGATCCGATCTTAGTGGGTGAGGTCCTGGAAGTGATGGAGGAGCTGGTGAAAACAACATCGACCACCATGGTCATCGTCACCCATGAGGTGTCCTTCGCCCTCAGGGCGGCGGAGCGTATTGTGTTTATGGACAAGGGTCAAATCGTGGAAGAAGGACGGCCCCAGGAGGTCTTGGCCAATCCTCAATCCGAAATCGCCTGCCTGTACAGGAAACTTTTGGTGCAGTGACGAGTTTGGGCGTCAAAAGAGGAAATGGAAACTCTGTGCCGAAAGTTGTATCAGCGCAGTTATGGCTTTCCTGGCCAAAAAGGAGTGAGACCTTTGTCAGAAGGACAGCTAGAAGAGCTCTCCATTGATCAGATTCGAAACCTCCTGCCCCATCGGTATCCTTTTTTGCTGGTGGATCGGGTCTTGGAGCGTGAAGAAGGTCACAGAGTTGTTGCTCTCAAGAATGTCACAATCAATGAGCCCTTCTTCCAGGGACATTATCCCCAAACTCCGGTGATGCCCGGGGTCCTCATCGTGGAGACCATGGCGCAGGTGGGGGGGTTGGCGGTGCAAGAAACGCCCCATGATCAGATCCTGCCCCTGCTTGCTGCCATTGAGAAGGTGCGTTTTCGCGAAGTGGTCAAGCCCGGCGATCAGCTGGTGGTTGAAGCTACCGTGAAGGCCAGCCGGGCAGGGATCGTGAAGATTGCAGCTGAAGCCAGAGTAGATGCAAAGGTTGTAGCTCAAGGCGAATTGACATTTGCCCTTGTGTCCAGGAGGGATAGTTAGGCTATGAGTAAGATCATGATGATTGGCGGAGACAACACCAGTGACCGTTTTGGTTCGGCTTTAGCCCGGAAGGTACTGGAGAAATGCCCCCAAGCGAAACTCTTTGGAGTGGGTGGACCCCTGATGAATGACGCCGGGGTACGCCTGCTTTATGATATCTCGGAACAGGTGAGTTTGGGGATTTTCCAATCTGTAAAGGGTTCTTTGGTGGTCAAACGTATGCTGAAGCGGATTGCAGAAGCCATGACCCAAGAGGAACCGTCTCTGGTGATGCAGATCGGCTTACCCGTCTTTGGTTACCGGCTCCTTGAGATTGCCCGGGGGAAAGGGATCCCTGTTTTGTATTATTACACGCCTTTGAGCCGCGGTTTGCGCAATGTCAAGGCCAGCCACTTCCCTACGGTTGTGGATAAAGTGGCTGGTATAAGCCATTTTGAGGTGGCTCAGTGCCAAGAAGCGGGCCTGGATTGCGAGTTTGTGGGACACCCCTTGATGGACTTGACCGATTTCTCCATGACACCTCAGGAAGCCAGGGCGAAGCTTGGTATCGCTTCGGAAGAGACCCGGATTATTGCTGTTTTGCCTGGCGCCCGGGAAGTGGAAGTGCGCAACGCCCTGCCTAGCGTACTAAAGGCCCTGGATGAGGTGTTGGAGCGCCACGAGGATGTGCAGATTATTGTTTCCGCCGCTCCCACCATTCGCAGTGTACTCATGGATGAGATCTTAAAAAAATCGGCTCGAACAGTGCGCGTGGAGCGACATACCTACCTTGTGCTGCGATCGGCGGATGTGGCCGTCACCTCCATTGGTACAAGCTCTCTGGAGGCTTCTTTGCTGGGAGTCCCGTCGGTGGCTGTCTACCGTGTGCCCTGCACCACATATTTCACCGAGAAATTGCTGGATCGTAAGCCCAATATGACAATAACCAATAATGTCTTGCGAAAGAGTGTAATACCCGAGTTTATTCAGGGCGACTTTGTCCCCAGTAAGATCGCGCAGGCCATTGAGAACCTGCTCTATAATGAGCAGGCCAGACAGGCGATGCTGGCGGAGTTTGCCAGTCTTCCAGATCAGCTGGGTAAACCAGGTTCGCTGGAACGCGCTGCCGCTCTTGTGGTGGATATGGCTGGGTGTGACGACGATGACACAATTAGTAGCTGAGAAGCTTGTGAAGGCCTATGGCCAGCGTACGGTGGTTCAGAATGTGGATTTTGAGGCGAGCCGCGGAGAAATTGTGGGTCTTTTGGGACCCAATGGCGCGGGGAAAACAACAACCTTCGGTTTGATTATTGGCCTGGGTAAGCCCAAGAGCGGACGCATTTTCCTGGATGGCCGCGATATTACGGAGCTGCCCATGCACAAGCGTACCCGTCTCGGTCTGGGCTACCTGCCGCAGGAGCCGTCGGTATTTCGCAAGCTGACTGTGGAAGAGAATGTGCAGGGAGTGCTCGAACTGCGTCGAGACGTATCCCGGGACGAGCAGGCGCATCGTCTAGCCGATCTGATGGAGGAGTTCAACTTACGTGAGGTGCGGCATCAAAAGGGTTACCAGTTGTCCGGGGGCGAGCGTCGCCGTACTGAAATAGCCAGGGCACTGGCTCTAGATCCCGCTTTTTTGTTTCTGGACGAACCTTTCGCGGGGGTCGATCCCATTGCAGTGGCGGAGATTCAGGCCATCATTGCCCGCCTGCGCTCACGGAACTTAGGCATTATTATTACAGATCATAATGTCAGAGAGACACTGCGGATTACCGATCGGGCCTATATTATGCATCTGGGGGAGATTCTTGTTTCCGGCTCCACGGAGGATTTGGCCCAAAACCCACTGGCCCGCAAGTATTACCTCGGAGCCAATTTCTCTCTGTAAGGAAAGAAGGTGTGCAGGCCATGTATGGTTTTACCCTTATCTTGACCTTGGTCATTGTCGGCGGGGTGATTGCCTACATTGGCGATCGCTTGGGAATGCACGTTGGCCGTAAAAAGCTAACGTTATTTGGTCTGCGCCCCAAACATACCAGTATTGTAGTGACAATTGTCACAGGTATCCTTATTTCCGCCGCGTCCATCGGCGTTTTATCCATCGGTTCGTCTGATGTGCGCACTGCTCTTTTCAATATGAAGGCAATCCAAGATGAGCTGCGAGGGATCCAGCGTGACTATGTGGTCATGAAGGGTCAGAGGGATGCAGCTCAAGTCGAGTTGGAGCAGGTCGAGGCGAGCTATCAGGAGATTACAGCTCTCCTTTTGGAAGCGGAGTCTACAGTGGATGCCCTGCAGAGACAGGCTGTGGTCCTCACGGAGGAAGTGGAAGAACTGGAGGCCAGAACCGAGCAGCTGCGGTCATCCTACGCCCTCCTGGAAGAGAACTACGACCTTGTGGCCACGGCCTGGGGCCAGATTCGGGCGGGGAACATTGCCTTTAACGCCAGCGAAGTCATTTTGACCACTGTGATCAGAAAGGGTCTTGGCCGGGAGGAGGTCCGTGCCCACCTCGAGCGTTTCATGGAGGAAGTGGATGATGTGGCTTACCTTCGCAGTGCCAGAGCCCCAGAATCCGACACCTACAGGGCCATTTTTCTGCAGCCGGGTGTGCTAGATATGGCGGTGGAATCGGTCCTCTTGTCTCCAGGGGATGTCATCGTCCGGGCGGTAAGCGAGGGCAATAGTATTCCTGGGGTGCCGGTCTTGGTATACTTAGAGAATTTCCGCGATCAGATGGTCTTTTCCCAGGGAACTGTGTTGGCCTCCAGCCGGTGGGATCCTAGGGAAGGGATGGAGATTGATCGTGTGATCCTGCTCATGCTCAATGAAGCGCACAGCAATGCCATTAATGCCGGCATGGCCATCAGCCGGGAGCGGGGAGATGCAGTCTTACTTCCCGGTGACAGTTTCCGCGATGCTATCTTTGCCTCCAGAGACATTGAAGAATCCGTGGAAGTGCGGCTGGTGGTGGCCGAAGATACCTGGCGTTCGGAAACACCTGTTGAATTGTATCTCGAACTGGTTTTCTAAGGTTCCAGCAAATGTCAAACTGCCTTTAGAAGGAATTTCTCGCTGGATATGGAATTTTGGTATCGCCATCATCCTTGTTCTATGCTACAATCAAATGTGGGAGGCATATTCTTCCAACGCCGCAACCTGAGAAAAAGATCCAGCTCTGAGAAGGAATTGGGAGATGTGTGGAGAATGTCTTCTAATACGGTATTGTTTTCAGTATCTTACAAGTTAGGACGGTCAGAAAGGAGGTGCCCGCGGTTTCCGTCGACTGGGGATACTGAAAGATGAACACACTCTTGTCATGCCTGAAGCTGAGGGAACAAGGAGACTCAAAAGATAGCAAACAAGAGGGTTTTCATCAACACATACATCAAAAACGAACCTAAACCAAGGGGGTAAAATGAATATGAAAATGAAGAAGCTTGCTTTAGTACTAGTCGTTGTTTTGATGGCTAGTGCAGCAATGCCCGCAATGGCCAGCCCATTCGCAGATGTTCCTGCTGATCACTGGGCCTATGATTCCGTAGCGGAATTGGCTGCTGCAGGTTTGATTGAAGGATATCCAGATGGAACCTATGGCGGTTCCAGAATGATGACTCGTTACGAAGCTGCTATGGTATTTGCCAGAGCGCTCAATCGTCTCGAGAGTCAAATCGCCAACAACAACCTTCTACCAGAGCTTGACAAGATCAAGGCTGAACTCATGGCTGAGATTGAAGCACAGATGGCTGCTGCTGACAAGCCTGTTGTAGAAACCATTGAAACCAAGGTAATTGAGCAGCGCATCGATGAACAAGCACTTGCTCGCATCCGTGCCAACGAGATCGCCATCGACGCACTCGAAGGCGACATGGCCTACCTGGAAGCCAGAATGCTTGGTTTGATTGATGGCATTCGCTTCGACATGAACCAACTCGAAGAGCAACAGGTAACAGGTGTAGAACCACCTTCCATGGATGAAATCGAAGCTTTGATTGCTGCTAGAATCCAAGAAAGCCTTTTGGATGTTGCCAGCGGCGTTAAAGAGACCACCATCGTGGAGAGGGTTGTTTCCACCACTCCTGAGATGACCAAGCAAGATGTGGAGTTCATCGCCGAAGCACTCATCCGTGAGCAGGTTCAAGGTGTTGAGCGCAAAGTTCAAGAGAACAGAGACCTCATCGTTGGCCTCGTTGACTGGGTTGATGAGCTTGACGCAGATGTGACCGTTCTCAAAGACGATGTTGCAGGTTTGAAGGCATCTGTTGCTGATCTGGAGAAAGCCCCCAGACTCAGCGGTGACTTAACTCTGAAGGGTGAATACAAGCTGCCAGATGGCGCTGACGAGAAAGAATATGTTCTCACCCAGACCGGTGCTCTTACACTGGGCATCAAGGCCTCTGACACCACCAATGTTAAGGCTATTTTGGGATTCAAGGTTGCTGCAGGTAGCCTGGTAGACGAATTAACAAACTACCGCGTGGAAGTGGATTCTACCACACCCATCAGCAAAGTGGTTGTAGGGAAAATTGCTAAGGGTAATCTCTCTCCCTACGTCGACCGTTACGTCCTTGCCTCCAACGACCATGCCTTTGGCGGACTGGGCAAGATCAACATTATGGATGATCTGACACTGGATCTCTTTGTTGGTCAGAAAGCTGTTGGAGCACATGAGAATATGCAGGCTGCAGCGGCGCTGCAGTACAAGTTCATCCCTGAACTTGGTCTGAGACTGTCCGGTGCTCTCCAGAAACCAACCGGTGAGATGTTTGTGAACTATGCAGCTGGTATCGGCCTCTTTGGTGAAGTAGCCGGTGTTACCTATGCTGGTGACTTTGCCATGGACTTCAATGCAGATGAGAAAAACTTCATCGGCGTTCTTGAGGCCGAAACAACCTTGGATCCTGTGACCCTTGATCTGAAGGGAATCTACCAGGGAGAAAACTACGCCATCAGAAACCTGCTAGTTAACACCGATAATGCCTTTGCTGTTGAAGGCGGCCTCAAGGCTGGTCTCAAAGATCTGCTCGGTTTCGATGCCAACCTCGGCGGTCGTGCCTACTATGAAGGTGCCATTGGTGCAGAGGAAGGAGATCCTGATACCTCGATTATAGCCTTCAAGCTGGATGCAGACGCAACCTTTGATGTATTCGTACCTGTGACCATTGAAGGTCGCTTCGTAGGTAACATCACCGGCGGCGCAGACATGGAAAGCAATATCTTTGCCAAGTTGTCCGCTGCACAGAAGGGCGACTACGGACTTCGCTACGGTGCATATGCTTCCTACGAGAAGAATGTCCTGACGGATGTTAAGTGGAAAGATGTTGCTAAGTTTACAGGTAACGACGATGCGAAGTTTGGTGCTAATGTAGGTTATGGTGTCGACTGGAGCGGTGCGAAAGTTGACCTCGACTACAATGCTGACTTTGTATTGCCAATCGTACCCGAAGGCGATCCAGAGAGAGACATGACCCTCACCAACAAACTGGTTGTTGGCTACGGCTTTACCAACAATGTCAAGCTCACCTTTGGTGCGAGTGTCAAGTCAACGTTCAGCGATCCTCTCGCCAACCGCTTCTTCTACGATGCAGGTTTGACAGTTAAGTTCTAAGAACTTAGCTCCCAGAGAAACACAAGGTCCTCCTGAGGGAGGACCTTTTTTTACCCTCAGAAGGGGTAGTCGAAAAGCGAATGATCTGATCCGAGGTGGTGAGTCAGGTGATCGTTTTGGGAATCGATCCGGGACGTGAAAAATGCGGTTTAGCTGTGGTTTCCCCTAATCTGGTGCTGGTGAAGCGAGTGGTGGCCCGGGGAGAATTCTTGGATTTGGCCCGCGAGTATATTCGACAGTATAATGTGGCTAGAATCGTTCTTGGCGATGGAACGGGATCGAAGGATTTTCTTCAGGAGATAGAAGGGGTTTTACCCGTGGTCACAGTTGATGAGCAATATACCACGGAAGAGGCAAGAAAAAGATATTGGCTTGACCACCGTCCCAAGGGATGGAGACGCTTTTTGCCCACGAGTATGCAGGTGCCGCCGGAGCCCTTCGATGACTATGTCGCCGTGATCCTGGCGGAACGGTATTTATCCGAGATCTAATGTATGCGTTCTCATTTATTGGGAATATGGGCAAGGGGAGGGTTTTCCCTAGTATTTGGAGAACTAAAATGTGATACCTAGGTTTGGCGGAGAGGAGGAGAGCGAATGCACAGAAGTCTACGGTTTGCTGCGGTTTTCTGTATGCTTTTGCTGCTTAGTCATGGTGTTTTGGCCAACTCTCCTTCAGGCTCATCCCTGCTGTCACAGGACTGGGCCGATCTGGCCATTGAAGAATTGGGAAGGGATCGGGGAATACCTGATTTTGACATTCCTGCCCAGCCCAACCGGAATCAAAGGGCTCTTTTGGTCGCCCGTCTTCTGCAGCATTTGAGCGGCGAGGATCATCTCCAATCGCGCCGCTTCGGCGTGAGCAAGAATGTTTATTTGGACAATATGATCTTCACCTACAATCAGCGAGTGGTACCTGAGATGGCCCTCACCGTAAGCCAAGTGGAGGCCCTTTACAGGCTGGTCTTGGAGTTCAGCGACGAGCTGGAGATCTTAGGCTATGCCATCCAGGACTTCAACCTCCTCCAGTCCGAGGGATTTGTGGAGCAGCAGGAAGGCCTGTTTGCCAACCGCAACCTGCTCTATTCTGAACAGGCGCTGTCCGCCGCCCGCAAGCGTGACGAACAGCGAACGGCTGTGCAGAGCGTTGAGGTGGTTGCTGCACCTGAAACAAGCATTGCCGAGATCATTCCTGAACCTGTTCGACCCCGCAACCTCTGGACGGGCCAGTTTTCTCCTGTGACCCGCACGCTGCCGCCGTCTTCAAGTATTGTGGCTCAAGAATCCCTGGCGGAACAGAGTCGACCCCTTTCCCTTGGGGGCTTTGAAGTCACAACCGCATTGCGGCCTGCCCCTTCCGGAAGTCAGAGTAGTATAGAGAGCTCGAGTTCCAGTACAGCCGAAGGAGGTGGCTATGGTATTGCGCTGCGCATGGGCGATGTGGCCTTGCGCACAGATCTGGCTCTGAATCCCGAGAAGGTGAGCACATCCGTCGATTTGAGCTGGGCATGGGCGGATCTTTTTACACTGAGCGCGGGTTACAGGCAGGGCCTCAGACTCAAGGAGGACGCGGAGTCCGAGGACGAAGCCCCCGTTGTTGCTTCTCTGGGAGTGGTGGTCCCCCTCAATCGGGGACAGGTACATTTAGGCATGACCCAGGAGTGGAATTTTGCAGATCTAGAAGGAAATCCCATGCGCCCTGGTGAACTAGGTATGGGTACCAGTACTGCCGAGCTTGGGTTGAGCTATGACCTCAAAAACGACAGTTCGCTGCGGTTTAACTACCGATTCATTGACTTTAGCAATATGGAATCAGGCACGGAAGCGGAAGCCGCTTTTTCTATCAAGTTTTGAGATCTGGAGGGAAGTTCATGAGGAAAAGTGTTGCTTTGGTCTTATCTTTAGCTCTAGTACTAACTTTGATCCCCCCTGTACTGCTGCCTGATGCATCAGCCAATGTGACTCCACTTGGCTCTTTGGTCATTGTAGAAGAAATGCTCTACGGCGAGAGCCAAACCGGTTCTCTTTTGGCCCGCATTGAGCAGGTGGAGATGGACATTTACGGTGCAGTGCAGCAAGGAGCCGTCCTGATGCGCATCGATCGTGTCCTCGGTTTTCTCCAGGATTCAGAGGGTGACGGCGGTTTGCAGCTGCTTCTCAACTTGGCTGAATGGGGTTTTTCTGCCACCTTGAGCGGAGAGAAGCCCATGGTGGAGAGGCTGGACAATCTTGAACTTGTCCTCTACGGTACCGCCCAGCCAGGCACCATTTCGGAACGGGCCGAGCAGCTGATGCTTGATGTCTGGGGAACTACCAACCTTGACGTGAAGAGGTTAACGCTGCCTGCCCAGACCTTGGTGAGAGTGGCCCTGGCGAGTACGGTGGATTCGAGTACAGCGCAAGTGGGCGATCAGGTCCAGTATCGTGTTGTGGAAGATGTGATGATTGAGGGGCGTGTGGTGATACCTCTAGGCGCGACGGGGTTAGCTACTGTTGCGGAGGCCACGGCTGCAGGGGGGCTAGGTAAAGATGGACGGGTTGTCCTGGACTTCGGCAAGATCACGGCCCTCGATGGCACCCAGGTTCGCTTAAGGGTGGATGAGACCGCAACCCAGCGCAACAGGTCGTTGGAACTTGCTGCAGGGGCCAGTATGGCCGGGGTGATCTTGCTCGGACCCGTAGGCTTAGTGAGCGGCTACTTTGTGCGCGGCAAGAACGTGCAAATTGTAGAAAACACCCAGTTTTATGTGGAAACCGAGCGAGCTGTGCCAACTTTGGGTTTCTATTTTAGACCCGCTATCAACTAGGGGTTGCGATCGTTGTGAGCCAGAGAACCGGGGTCCGCAAGGTTCCGCGGTTCTTGTCTTACAGCGGCCGGTGCAGTCTATCTCAAATTGATCTGAGGTGTCAAAGTGCGATGAAAAACTTAAGGACAAACATCGTGGCGAGCATTCTGCTACTCCTGGTTCTGCTGGGGAGTGGCCCCCTTGCAGCCAATGAATATTTGTTGGGTGTGGGGGACGCGGTGAGGATAACCGTTTGGGGTCACGAGGAGCTGGCGACCCAGACGGTGGTACGGCCCGATGGGTATCTTACGTTTCCTTTAGTCGGCGATATCTGGGCGGTGGACAAGACCACTCGCCAACTCCGTACCGAGCTGCAGAGTCTGTTAGCAGATTTTGTGGTCAATCCGCAGGTGACGGTGATCGTGACCCAGTTTCGTACGGTGCGCGTGCAGCTGCTCGGAGAGGTTGCCAGACCGGGGAACTATAACCTCTCGTCTGGTGCTCGTCTCCTCGATGTCCTGGCTTCCGCTGGTGGACCATTGAACAATGCCGATCTGAGCCGTGTCAATATCACCAGATATGAGCTTGGCGGCCAGCAGTCCAAGGTACTGACCGTTGACGTGAGACTGTTCTTGGAGCAGGGTCAGCTAGAGGGCAATCCTTTAGTTGAGGGTGACGATATGATCTTTGTCCCCGCTTCAGGACGGGCTACGATTTTCGGCGAAGTGCGTCAACCGAGAAGTTATGACTTGGGCAGCGGCTTAGATCTCTTGGATTTGATGGCTCTGGCCGGGGGCAGTTTAGATTCCGCTGACCTTGAGAATGTTGTCATTACCAGCCAAATTGACGGGCAGCCTGTGGAGCAGGTGGTCAATGTCCAGAATTATATGGCCGGGCGCGAAAAACCCGTTGCCATCAAGCCCAATGACGTGATCTTTGTCCCCAAGAAGCAACAGGTGATGGTAGTAGGGGCGGTTCGAAATCCTGGCATTTATACTTTACATAGTGACGCCCACCTAGTTGACATTTTAGCTCGGGCCGGGGGCGTTACAGCGGCTGGCGATGCTTCCGCTGTGGCCATTACGCGCAAAGGGATCTCGGATCAGGAAATCCTCATTGTCAATGCCCAGCCCGGCCTCAGCGGCCGAACAGGGGGGGACAACCCTCGTCTTGTTGCCGATGATCTGATCTTTGTCCCCGAAGGTTATCGTAATGCCCTGGTTCTGGGACAAGTGAGAAGCCCCGGCTCCTATGCCCTCGACGAACAGACTCGGCTCTTGGATCTTCTGGCAAGGGCTGGGGGAACGACGGATCGCGCCGGCGAGGAGCTAACCTTGACCCGTGATGGGGTGGCCAAGACGGTGGATATAGGAGCTCTAGAGCGCTTCGGTTTGCAGAACGAACCGGTGGAGCCAGGTGATGTGATCTTTGTTCCTGAAGGGGAACGGCGCGTCTTGATCCTCGGCGAAGTGCGCAGCCCGGGGTATCACCAATTCCGCCCGGGTGATCGCGTCCTAGATGTGATCGGACTTGCCGGCGGGTTAACAACCAATGCTCTCCAGGAGCAAGTCTCCTTGAGCAGGCCCACGCCTGAGGGAACGGACATCTTCATGATCGATTTCAGCGGTCTGATGGACAACCGTTATTTAGCGGATAATCTTCATGTTCAGGGCGGTGATGTGATTATCGTGCCGGCAGAGGATCGTGGTGTGATCGTCCTGGGCGAAGTGCAGCGCCCTGGATATTATACGTATCGTTCCGGTGACGGGCTTCTAGATGCCATTATGCTGGCCGGTGGTTTCACCCAAAATGCGAATGAGGAAAGGGTGTCGCTGACCCGGCAGACAGGGGGCGAGACCGAAGTTGAAAGTATTGATTTCAGTCTGCTTATGGAGGATGGCTTTTTGGCCCAGGACAAGCCCCTGCAGGGCGGCGATATCATCATGGTGCCCCGCAGTGAACGGAACGTCCTGGTTCTGGGGGAAGTACGCAATCCCGGTTACTATTCCTTTGCCAAAGGACAGAGCTTTGTGGAGCTGATTGGCCGGGCTGGAGGCTTTACCGCCAATGCTGACGTGGCTAAGGTACATGTCACCATGGAAACAGCCGACGGCTTACTCACGGAAGTGTTGAACCTGGATGTACTGGCGGGGGCAAATGATAATCGGCCTTTGCAGGGCGGCGAAGTGATTACGGTTCCCCGAGCCAATAATGTGGTTCTCGTCTTTGGCGAAGTGGTGCGGCCTGGAGCCTATACTCTGGCGCCCCAGGGGCGTCTCCTGGATATTCTGGCTGCCGCAGGAGGATTACAGTCCAATGTAGGATCTGAGAATGTGGTTGTGACACGTCAAGATGGCAATGAAGAACAGGTCTGGCAAGTGAACTATGGTAGTTTAATGGCGGCCCAGAGCGAGAATAATCTGGCTTTGGCCGGGGGTGATGTGATTTATGTACCTGCATCGAGAAGGCAAATTCTGGTGTTAGGTATGGTCAAGAATCCCGGTGTCTATACTCTGCCGATGGGCGCTCGTGTCCTGGATGCCCTGGCGATGGCCGGCGGGCCCCTGGAACGTGCTGCCCTGGAAAATGTCGGTATTTACCGCGATGGTTCCCTGGAAGGGGCTGACATCGTGGCCATGGGTCAGGACAAGATGCTCTTTACTGGCGATGCCAGTGAAAATCCCCTCCTACAAGCAGGAGACATTATCTACGTGCCTGAGACCAAAAAACCTGATTGGACAAAGATTTTTGGCTTCGTGGGCGCAATCAGCACATTCAAGAATTCCTTGCTGAACATTATTCGATGGTAGGAGGTGATGGCCTTGGAAATGGAAGAAATGGATCTACGAGAGTACTGGGATATTATTGTCAAGAAACGGGGAATTGTTGCCATCGTTTTTATCGTAACGGTCCTCGCCGTCACCGTGTACAGTCTTTTGGCCACGCCCATTTATGAGGCGTTCACAACAGTAATCGTGAGGGAGTCTGGCCTTTCCATGCAGTCCATGTTTCTGGAAGGTGTGATGGGAGGCACCGGGACGGCCAATACAGCCCAGAATTACATGCAGATTATGAAGAGCAGGACTATCTTAGAACAGGTGTCCAACATATTGGGAAGCGAGGATTTGACGCCCAGGGCCTTGGAAAAGGCCATCACAGTGCAGCCCATTCAGGGCAGTGATGTGCTGAAGATCTCTATGGAGTCCCCCGAACCTGAGCTGGCGCAGCGGACTGTTAACACCCTAGCCGATGTCTTTATCAACTGGAACACCCTCTACCAGAGAGATGATAGAAGGACGGCCAGGCTCTTTATTGAGGTCCAGCTTGAAGGGGCCGCCGAGAACCTGCGGCTGGCGGAGGAAGAACTGAAAGCGTATAAGGAGCGGGAGAGGGTTTTTTCTCTGGCTGACGAAACGGTGGCGAAAATCGCGCAGGTGAGCCAGCTAGAGGCTAACTTGACGGAGACACAAATCGCCATTCAAGAAGTACAGGAACGGATTGGGCAGGTACGCGCGAGCCTGGAGAGGGAGGATGAGACACTCATTTCCTCCACAACAATTGCCCAGAATACCTTTGTAACCGAGTATCGCAGACGTTTGTCCGACTTGGAGATTCGCCTGTCCAGTGCCAGAGAGAAGTACACCGATCGCCATCCCACTATTATCTCCCTGCTGGCTGAAATTGAGGATGTCAAGGCGAAGCTCGCTGAAGAGGTGCAGCGCGTGATTGGTACAGAGACGATGTCGGTGAATCCTGTGCATCGGCAATTGTACGGTAATCTGATTGATCTGGAAGTGGAGACCATGGGCCTGCACGCCCGGGAGACCGCTCTGCTCACCCTGATCGCGGAACAGGAAAAGGAATTGGATCTTCTGCCCACCCGGGAGTTGGAACTGGCGCGCCTCATGCGCAATGCCAAGGTAATGGAAGAATTGTATCTTCTGCTGAGGACAAGGTATGAAGAGGCCCGGATCTCAGAAGTGATGCAGACCGCGGATGTGCAGGTTATTGATGATGCTATTTTGCCGGAGAATCCCGTGAAACCAAGGGTGAAGCTGAACATTGCCATCGGTATTGTGCTCGGTCTGTTCTTAGGTGTTGGACTCGCCTTCCTTTTGGAGTTCATGGACAACACCATCAATGACCAAGACGATGTGGAACGTTGGTTGGGACTGCCTGTACTGGCGCAGATTCCCGAATTGAGTGTGACGGAGGCTCGGCACAGAAAATCTGTGCGGAGGAAAAAAGGACGTGAGCTCGGTGCGTAGACCCAAGAAACGAAGTCGTGACCGCCATGGTCACTTGATCGTTCAAACGGATCCCAAAGCAATTGCGAGCGAGGCATTTCGCTCCCTTCGTACAAACCTGCAGTTCAGCAGCGTTGATCAGCAGCTGAAAACGATTCTGTTTACCAGTCCAGGACCGGGGGACGGCAAGTCAACTGTCGTTTCGAACCTTGCTGTGGCTTGGGCCCAGTCGGGTCAGCGGGTGGTCTTAGTAGGCTGTGATCTCAGAAAACCTGTACTGCACAGGATCTTCCCCATGAGCAACACCCCTGGTTTGACCGGTTACTTGACTGGCCAGGCCAGCTTGGAGGAAATTATTGTGCCCAGCAGAGAGGTTTCCAGTCTAGATCTGATACCCTCAGGCCCTGTTCCGCCCAGCCCTGCGGATCTACTGCAATCGAGGGCTATGATAGATGCCATTGCCGAGCTAAGGGAACGCTATGACCTGGTCTTATTTGATGGAACTCCTGCCGTGGCGGTAACGGATGCGGTGGTCATTGCCAATCAGGTCGATGGCACAGTCTTGGTTGTCCGTGCCAATGAAGTGCCGAGGGATGTCGCCCTCCATGCAAAGCAGGTTTTGGAGCAGGCCAATGCCAGGATTTTGGGTGTCGTTTTGAACGGGGTCAACCCGAAAGGGCAAAGCGACTATCACTATTACTATTACTATTATTACAATGCGGAGCGAGCCTAATGATTGATTTACACACCCACATCTTACCCGGCGTGGATGATGGGGCTGCTGATCTCGACATGGCTTTAGCCATGGGGCGTTCCGCCTGGGAGGCCGGGATAACAGCTATCGCTGTCACGCCGCATTTCTACGAGATTCCCTCCTGGAGCAGGGTTAAGCAGAAGGTAAAGGAGCTTCAAACGGAGTTTGCCCGGGCGCAAATTGGGGTGGAACTGGTCCCCGGCGCAGAGCTTCTGATGGATCTTGATCTTTTGGAGATGAAGAAAGAGGAGATTCCTACCTACGGGGATGCTGGACGCTATTGCTTGGTAGAACTGCCCGCCTTGCAGATTCCCCTCTATGCTGAACAGGTCTTGTTTGCTGTCCAGACCAAGAACATCACGCCCATCATCGCCCACCCCGAACGCTATGCTGCGGTGGTGAGCGATCCCAATTTGGTCTTGACCTGGATCGAGCAGGGGTGTTTGGTTCAAATGAATTCTGGAAGTATATTGGGTCGTTTTGGCCCAGCCATTCAGCACACGGCGAAAATCCTCCTAAGACAGGGTATGGTCCAAGTGGTGGCCAGCGATGGTCATGGCAGCGACCGTCGGCGGCTGAACCTGGGGGAAGCCTTTGATGCCTTGGCCGCTCTTCTGGGACCTATCAAAGCCCGCGACCTTGTGGAGACGAATCCTCGCCGTATTTTGGATGGTGATTTTGAGTTGAAGGAAGAACCGCTGGAGTATCGCAGGAAAAGGCGGTTTTTCTTTTCCCGCTTTGCATAGAACTAGAGTAGACGCACCCTATCGGAAGGGGAAACAATGTTGATCCAATGGGCCATTGTGGCAGTTTATGTTATAGCCATGTTTTTGTTTGCAGGCCAAGAGGCTTCTAGTGCAGGTTTTTCAAGCACATTACTGCAAAGGCTGTGGCCTCACTTAACCAGGTCCGAGCTTAGGCACTGGGTTTTGGTACTGCGAAAAGCCGGTCACTTCCTGGCCTATGCCGTCTTAACTCTGCTAGTATACTATGCGGCTCGCAGGACCAAGAAGCTGCAGCGCGCTGCGCTGCCAATTGCGGCCGCGTTTGCCTTCCTTGTGGCCATAGCCGATGAGAACTACCAAAGCCGTCTGCACTATCGTACCGGGACCTGGCAGGACGTACTCATCGATGGTCTGGGGATCGCTTTGACGGTCTTGGGTGTTTTTGTATGTGCAAGGATCAGGAAGAAGCGTAAGGAGGTCGCCAAAGAGGATGTTGAGAACGAATATTGACACTCTGGTCAAGCTGTCGGTGCAGGGGCAAATTACACCACCTCTCATGAGGGGTCCCTACAGAGTCAGCCGGGAAGGGGTACCCTTTGTTCTACCGGGAACTGGGGGGATTAGCTACAATGTGAAGGTGGGTCATTTGGCCTTTGGCTGGAGCGGAGATCATGTGGAACCTGGTGTATCCACCGCCGCCACCATTGATGACCGCGGCAGCGCCAAGAACACCGCGTATAATACCCTAGCATGCGTGGGCAATGAGGCCGTCGTTATCTCTGGTGATGCCAAGGGGGCCAAAGGCGTCGTCACAGGCATGCACGGGGGAATTGAACACGTCCTAATTGATTTTGCCCAAGAGGATCTCGAGAAGATGGTCATTGAGGACAAAATCTTGATCAAGTCCTTTGGACAGGGATTGGAATTGTTGGACTACCCGGGGATTACAGTTCGGAACCTAGACCCGCAACTTTTGGAGCGTCTAGGGGTAAAGGAAGACCATGGTCAGCTGGTGGTACCGGTGGCGGGAAGAATCCCGGCCAAACTCATGGGTTCTGGAATTGGCAGTCCATCGAGCGCTTCAGGGGATTATGACATTACCACCACAGACCAAGAGGAGATTAAGGCCCTTGGCCTTGATCAACTGCGGTTTGGTGATTTCGTGGCCTTGGAGGACTGCGACAATCGTTTTGGCCGCAGCTACCGGCGGGGGGCCGTCTCCGTTGGCATAGTGGTCCATTCCGATTGCCTGCTGGCCGGTCATGGACCCGGAGTGACCACCTTGTTTACAGCCATTGACGGCAGCCTCGCAGTGCGGATCGATCCCGAGGCCAACCTGGCGCGTCTTTTGGGCATCGGTTCCTATCGCTAAAGGATCACCCTTTACGGTTCACCTCAAGGAGTTCGGTCTTCTCCAGGGCTTCTTGGACGAGTCCCTCTAGATCGAGTTCCGCTTCAGCCGCTAAGACCTGCTCCAAACGGGGCCTGGTGGCGGGGTTTTTCGGGACGAACACCGTGCAGCAATCATCATAGGGCAGGATTGAGGTCTCGTAAGTGCCAATTTTCATGGCCAGATTGATGATCTCCTGTTTGTCCAGGCCAATTAGGGGCCTGTAGATCGGTTCTGAGGTGACAGCGTTGATCACATGGATGCTTTCCATGGTCTGGCTGGCCACTTGTCCCAGGCTGTCACCGGTAATCAGGGCTAGGGCCTTTTCCCGCTGGGCCAACTTGGCCGCGATACGCAGCATAAAGCGGCGCATCAGGGTGATGGAGAGGGTGGGGAAGGAGCTTTTCTGGAGAGCCTTTTGGATTTCTGTGAAATAGGCGATCCAGAGCCTTAAGGAACCCCTGGCATTGTAGGGGGCTAGGAGGGCGGCCAGTTCCACAACCTTCTCTTTCGAACGTTCCGAGGTAAAGGGGTAGGAGTAGAAGTGCAAACCTTCGATTCTTACCCCTCGTTTCATTGCTAAAAAGCCTGCAACAGGACTGTCGATGCCCCCGGACAGCAGCAAAAGACCCTTTCCAGAGGAGCCCGCGGGCAGACCTCCTAAGCATGGAATAATCTTGGAGTACAAAAAGGCTCCCTCTTTGCGGAGCTCTACGTGCAGAATCAAATCGGGGTTATGCACGTCTACCGTAAGATGGGGGAAGTTTCTGAGGATATGATCACCTAGGGCATGAGATATCTCGGGCGAGGTTAAGGGAAATGCTTTATTGGGGCGCCGGGTCTCAACTTTAAAGGTGCTGCCTTGGGAATCCTGGATGACGAGGGAAGCACCCTCCTGTATCGCCTCGAGATCTAAGTCTCGCCTCAAAACCGGTGAGACCGAGACGATGCCAAACACGCTCTGCAGTCTTGCGACCAGCTCCTCCCAATTGCCCCTGGTTTCCAGGTAGATACGGCCAAATGTCTTGGTAACCGGGCCGTGGGGAACGCCCATTAGGCGAGAGCGAATATTCGTGAGCAAGAGATCTTCGAAGGTTTTGCGATTCCGTCCTTTCAGACTGAGTTCGCCATATCGGATTAAGAGCAAGGGGTACATAGGCATCTCCTTAGACATAGATGTTGCGAATTTCTTCCACCGTTTCCTTTAGACTATAAACGACATAGCGAATCTGGTCAAGGGTCAGGCTGGGAGCCAGGCTGAACCGAATAGCCGAATGAATGGCCTCGGATTCGAGCCCGATGGACTCCAGGACATGGGATACGCCTTTTTTCTTTGATGAACAGGCAGCCCCCATGGCCACGAAAATGCGCTTCTGCTCAAGAAAGTGCACCAACACTTCGCCGCGCAGCCCTGGAAAACTGGCATTCAGCAGATGAGGAGCACCGTCGCCCGGGCTGTTGATGCCGGCATCGGGGATCGTTTCAATGCCGCCGATCAGTTCCTGGCGCAGGGCGTAGAGCTGTTTTCGATTTGTGTCCAGGTTTTCTACGGCCAATTGGATGGCCTTAGTGAGCCCTACGATGGCGGGGATGTTTTCTGTCCCCGGTCTCAAACCGCCTTCTTGGTTCCCACCGAAGAGGATGGGCCGCAGTTGAGCCTGCTGGTGAGCGTAGAGGAGCCCGATGCCCTTCGGTCCGAACACTTTGTGTCCGCTGAAGGTGCACAAATGGACCTTGCCGCCAGAGATATCCAGGGGCACATGGCCTAAGGCCTGGACAGCGTCGACGTGATAGATGATCTTGTGCTGCCTTGCGGCATTGGCCTTCTCGATGATACGGCCAATCTCGCTGATGGGTGCGATCGTGCCCAGTTCATTGTTGACCAGCATGGTGCTGACAATCTTCGTGTCAGGCTGTAAGAGCTCCGCCACTTCCTGGGGCTCAACCCGGCCGAAGCCGTCAACCTTCAGGTAGCTGACAGACCACCCCAGCTCCTCGAGGTGTTTGATCACATTCAAAACGGAGGGATGTTCGATAGGTGTGGTGATGATGTGCCCTGGATTGCGCCGGAAATAGGGGATGTTGGCCACGCCTTGCAGTGCTAGGTTGTTGGCCTCTGTCCCGCTCCCGGTGAAAAATAGGCGCGCCGGATTGACCTTGAGGATCGATCCCAGTTGGCTCCGGCAGGCGTTCATGGTCTTTTCGGCCGCAACTCCTCGCAGGTGAGGCGAGGAGGGGTTCCCGTATTGGATGGACCAATACGGTTCCATGGCCTGCATCACCTCGTCCGATGCTGGAGTCGTGGCACTGTTGTCTAGATAGATCTCGTTACGCATAGGCGTACCTCCTTGAGCCATGCAAAAGCACGACGTAGCGTATTTCGAGGCAAGATGCCCTTATTCCTGCTTGTCAGAATTTACTGTTTCCATAATTTGTATACCTGCCAGCTCTAGAATGTTTTGGCATAAGTGGGGGCTGTTGGTAGGGAAATCAGGCTTTCTGGCGAAATAAGGATAAGCATGAAATTCCAGAAAGACAGTGAAACGGAGGAAGAAGAGTGAAACGCAAACTAAGTTTATTGGTGCTGATCGCCTTGCTCCTGGTCGGTTGTGCCAGTTATGAGAGGGAGCAGTTGCCTCCGAAGGTGACCGTTGGTGGTGGAAATACCGTTGCTGTCATATTCTTTGATAACTTCACCGACGATTATTCCCTTAGCTATGAAGTGGAACAGAGAATCCTGCAGACCCTGTCGGAGTACTACCGCGTGGTGGACCCGTCCGAAACGGAGTGGGCCCTAGTGCGTCTAGGCCTCTTACGGGGACAGTCTCCCAATCGGGATCAGGCGGTCCGCCTTGGTCAAATGCTGGGTGTGGACGCCTTGGTTATGGGTGAGGTGTCAGCCTATTTTGCCCCCGTTACCCAGACCGAGCCCTATATGAGCAGACAAAGAGCGGTAGGCGATAAGACGGAATTTGAGTGGGAAGTAGCCCAAAATACCAGAGTTATGGTTAGTTTCACCGGTCGAGTGATGGAAACGAGATCGGGCAATGTGATTCACCGTGTTCGGGCAGAAGGAGAAAGCTATGTGGATACGAAAAAGGCTATTGGTTGGTTCCGCCAAGGCGAGAAGCCTGGCTTTTGGAACATCCCTTCGCCCCACAAAAACGACATTCCCGGTGTTAGGCAAAGCGCTGTGCGCAAGGCTGTCAGCCAGTTCACCGAGGATTTGATGCCGACCTACCGGTGGGTAAAGGTAGACGACTAAGTACCAGCTGAACCAGGGGTTCTTGACGGCTCCGAAGCAAAGTGCTACACTTAACCCAATTGAATAGGCTCATCAAGAGTGGCGGAGGGACTGGCCCAATGAAGCCCGGCAACCAGTGGAATGCTTTTTCACCAGGTGCTAATTCCTGCAAAGCTACTGTTCGGTAGTTTTGGCCGATGAGGGTGGATAGTTGGATGATAAATCCTCTCTCGCAAGGGAGAGGATTTACGTTTGGAAAGGATGAGAAGGATGGCGGCAACAAAGTATCTATTTACATCAGAATCTGTAACGGAGGGTCACCCTGACAAAGTGTGTGACCAGATTTCCGATGCTATTTTGGACGCAATACTGGCACAAGATCCCACAGCCCGAGTGGCCTGTGAGACGGCAATCTCCACGGGATTGGTCCTGATTTTGGGGGAAATCAGCACCGACTGTTATGTGGAAATCCCGCGCCTTGTGCGCGATGTGGTGCGGGATGTGGGATATGACCGGGCTAAATACGGCTTTGACGCGGACACCTGCGCAGTGCTGACATCCATTCAAGAGCAGTCACCTGATATTGCCCTGGGCGTAAATGAAGCCCTCGAGCGGAGGTCAGGGGACTCGGACTTTGACTCTACGATGGGCGCAGGGGATCAGGGCATTGTCTTTGGTTATGCCACAGATGAGACGCCTGAGTACATGCCCATGCCCATAGCTTTAGCCCATAAGCTGGCGAAACGTTTAGCTGATGTTCGAAAAAGCGGTCTGATTCCCTACCTAAGACCAGACGGCAAGACCCAGGTGACCATTTGTTACGATGAAGATCATCGTCCCGTCGCGGTGGACAATATCATCGTCTCGGCACAGCATCATCCCGAAGCGGATCAAGCCACCATCTATCAGGATGTGCGCCAACATGTGATTGAGCCGATTGTTCCGAAGCAGTTGTGGACAGACCAGACCAAGGTCTTGGTGAACCCCACAGGCCGTTTCGTGGTGGGGGGCCCCTTGGGTGATGCGGGGCTCACGGGCCGTAAGATTATTGTTGATAGCTATGGTGGAGTTGGTCGGCATGGCGGAGGAGCCTTTTCAGGAAAAGATCCGTCGAAGGTGGATCGCTCAGCATCGTATGCCGCCCGTCATGCGGCCAAGAATGTTGTGGCCGCGGGCCTTGCTAAAAGGGCGGAGGTGCAGGTGGCCTATGCTATAGGAGTAGCCAAGCCGGTATCGCTCTTTGTTGATACCTTCGGAACTGGGGTGATCCCCGATCGGCAGATCGAAGAGCTGCTGCGCACACACTTTGATCTTCGCCCCAGAGCGATCATTCGCAACCTGGATCTGGAGCGTCCTATCTACCGGCAGGTGGCAGCGTATGGGCATTTTGGGCGACTGGATCTGGATTTGCCTTGGGAAAGGCTGGACAAGGTGAAAGAGCTCCGGGGTTAGCTTTGTAAGGGTTGGTGTATGCTGATGCACCAACCCCCTTTTTTTTGCTAAGAGAAATCAGAAAAAAGGGAATAACAGAAAAGATGCAATTGACAGATACAGATCTGCAGTATATAATCGACGTAGGGTCTATCCTCGCAAGGAGGAAATCAATGCTTAAGAAGAAGCTGTTGGCAGGATTGTTCTGCCTCGCTGTGCTTTTGGTTTGGGTCGGAGGGATCCAGGCTTCAGGACTGGTTACGTTTAGAGTTGAGGTCATTTCGGGGATGACAATCTCCAGCCCGAGTGAGCTGGTCTTTTCATCGGTGGTTCCAGGCATACCAGCGGAAAAGGACTTGGAGATCATCGTATGGTCGAATGTGGAGTGGGAGTTGAAGGGAAAGGCTGTTGACGACGGTCTAGGTGGTCTTGAGGGATTGATAGAAGCACAAGATTCACATGGAACATGGTATGATCTAGCCGCGGATGAATGGATTCTTCGACGGGCAGAATCACCCACGGGAGAGGATGGACTGACGCTGGACATCCCATTCCGTTTCACCGCCAGTTATTCCGATGCTCCTGCGAATTATCAGTTTGAGATTGAGTTGACTGTGGTACCGGCGATATGAGGTCAGCACTAAGGCAATTCACCTTGGTGATGATGGCGCTGCTTCTTTTCAGTGGCGGGAGCCAGGCCGCTCTATCCGTTGCGCCGGTGATCATTGAAGCCGCCAAGGTGCAGGCAGGGCAGACCTTTGCGATTGTCTGCCGGAACCAGGGTGAGGAGGAGATCCACCTCCGGCTCTCCTTAGCCCTCTTTGACCAGGATGAGATGGGGAGCGTGGTTTTCCTTGAAGATGCCGAAGCCGTTCAAAAGGCTCGGGATGTGCTTCTTCTGGACCTAGAGGAGCTTTCCCTGGAACCAAAGGGCAAAGAGACCGTAGAGGTCAGGCTAAGAGGCGATGACTTTGACCACCTCTACGCTGTTCTCTTTATCCAATCGAACGAACCCGGGGTTCAGATTCGTTTTGCCGTGTTGTTCCTCCTGTCCACGGCGGGAAACCAGGCCGATGTATCGGTGGTAGCATCAAGACATCATCAGCAGGTCTTGCGTTTCACGGTGGAAAATGGCGGCCGCAGGCATGGCCCCTGGGAAGGGGAACTGCATCTCTTTGACAGTGCCGGCCAACTAGGGGAGAAGCTGCCCTTGACGAGCGGCTTAGTCCTAGCGGGTCGCAGCCGATCTGTGGAGGTGTCTTTGCCCGGCTGGGTTGAGCGGGTGGAAATTGTTTCGCCTCAGACCGGGCGGTCACCATGAGGACTTCAATCCTGGCTGTTGTGTTTTTCTTGCTCTTTTCCCAGCCATGTGCAGCGGACGAGCCCATGATTAGGCATGTGGCTCATCGAACAGCTGTGGAGAGTGTGGAACGGCAGAACGTCGATTTGTGGATTGATGCCCAAGGTCCTTGGTCCTTGAAGGCCCTGACCCCTCTTGGTATGGCCTTCCTGACTCAAGACGAGGAGATCACCAATGAGGGCGTGCTTACGAGCGGTATGGCATCGGTTGAGACTGCTTTGGAACTGCAGACACACTTTAATCTAGGTCTGCTTGGTGAGGGTGTCCACACCCTTCCCATGCAGGTAATCTTGGAGGGAGCCCAAGGTGTCTTGGGTCTCTCCATTTCCGCAGATTACTGGATTATGCCCTTGAACAGTGATCAGACCTGGGTGGAAAGGGAGGGAGTTCAGCCCCTGCTGCTTGCATCGGGGCAGTGGTTTTTATTGCAGGAAGGAGACCTACTTTACCATGGTGAGCAGGGGATCTGCTTGCCTTCATCGGTTTTCAATGTGATGGAACTCCCAGATTACCAAGAACCCACTGCGATCTGGTGGGAGTCGCCTCCCCACCTGGAGGCTGGGGATCGGGCGATGGTCAACTTGTGCCTGAGGGGACCGAGTTCTGCTAGTGAACTGATCCTTGTGTCCGACCCACATCTGCAGATCGACAGCCCTTGGCTTTTAAACGGCCAAGAGCTAAGGGGGCAGCCGGGGGCGAACGGACGCTACCTTGTCCAGTTGCCGTCCCTGGGATCAGGTAGTCACGAACTGCAAGGTACTGTGCTGGCTTTCTTGCCGCCCGATCGGGATCCAGTGATAATCCGAGCGTGCTGGCGGGGGGTAGAGGCTGTATTACCAATTGTGATTGGGCGCAGCTGGTTTGACTATGATGGTATGCAGCGCATTCAGGTAGACACGGATGCCGCTTTGCTGCTCCCCAGCGGGCGCGTGCGCAGCGGCAGCGGCGGCCATGTGCTTGTGGAAGACGAAGGGTTGAACGTGGTCCTTCCTTTGGCTAATCCCACCGCGCCTTTTTGGGTGGGGACTAAAGTTGCAGAGAGCGTACTATGGTCTTCCAAAGGAATCGGCGCTGATGGGGAGGGTTTTGTTCTGCCCATCTTCTTGTGGGATCAAGGACTCTCTTGGCGTCTTGTGGCCAAGGCAGGGCAGGTCCTCTTGGATGCCACAGGGCAGAGGCAGCTCTTCAGGGGGCAGTTCGGGTCCGCCTCACTTGAGATCGGGCCGAAGGGCATGGTGTTTGCAAGCGCTTCTCCATCGCCCGAGCAGAAGGACGGTTGGCGCTGGCTGGAGACGATGGAGCTCCACAAAGGGACCTATCATCAGGGGCCTTGGCTGTGGAGTCTGGAGATACCTCGTGACGCCAGTCATCTTCCTTCTTTGGGTGTCCAGTACCGTGGCGAGAGGGTGGGCTTTCGTCTGACACCCGGTGATGTGCAGCTCAGGTTGTCCTACGAGAATTGGGCTTGGGGAGCCAGGGCCAGCACACGCACCTTGTGGCTCGAAACGATCCAGCCCCATTTGCGAGGGGAGCTGAACCCCCAAGGCCTATCCTTTCAGTACAGAGCCGGTGAAAACAAGGGAGTGAAACTCGACTGGAAAGTAGAGAATACACTTGAGTTTAGGCTGGAGTGGGCACCGTGGGAAGCCTATCTGAGGACGGGATTCGCTGCTGATTCGGAGGCTGGTCTCCGCTATAAGCAGGCTTTCTCTAGGGGCCGTTGGCTGTCGTTGATCAAGGCCGCAATCCAGACGAAAAACGAACTGTTGCTGATGGAAACCGGAGGGCATTTAGGCTACGTGCTGGCTCCTTGCTGCACCTTGTACGTTGGAGGAACCTGCAGTGCGACCATGCGTAGGGGGCCCGACCGTCCGCTCATGGATCTTCGTTATGAGGCAGGCTTGCTCTTTCATCCCCTTCCTCAGCTGCTAGCTTCGCTAAGTTGGAGCACGGACAAGGGATGGCAGGTCAAAGGAGGCATCGCCATACCCATTATGAGCAGGAGAACAGACGGGGATTCAGAATAGGAGTAGTGCCAGACTTGCCAAAAGGAGTGGTGGTAAATGCTACGGGAAGCAGTGTTTCATGTGGCCCACGGAAGTTATGCCTACCCAGTTGCAGACGACACGCTACGGCTGACACTTCGAACGGCCAGGGGAGACATGCAGAAGGTAACCGTTCTTTATGAAGACCGCTATCAAGGTTCTGAGCCCCGTACGGCCGTTATGGAAGTAGCCGCGGAAGACGAGATGTTTTCTTTTTACCAAGCAGATATCAGGCTGGAGACAAAGCGCTTCAGGTATGTCTTTTTGCTCGACGACGGAGTACATGAGGCTTTTTACACAGAAAAGGGCTTTTTCGATGATGTAGTGCCTCATACCCAGTTTCACTACCCTTATATCGCCGTGCGGGATTTGTGGGCACCTCCCAAGTGGGCCCAGGGCGCTGTTGTCTATCAGATTTTCCCTGAACGATTTGCCAATGGTGATCCCCAAAACGATCCTGCCAATGTGGAAGATTGGGATGCGATTCCTACGGTGACAAGCCAAAAGGGTGGGGATCTGCAAGGCATAATGGACCGGTTTGATCATCTTGTGGACTTAGGGGTTGACGTGATTTACCTTACTCCCATCTTTGAAGCTCCGAGCAATCACAAGTACGATACGGTAGACTACTACAGCATCGATCCCCACTTCGGTGACGAAGCAACCGTGCGCGAACTGATTGAAATTGCCCATGCACATGGGATCAAAATCGTCTTCGATGCCGTCTTTAACCACAGCGGTTATGGCTTCTTCGCCTTTCAGGATGTGCTGGATAAGGGGGAGGAATCGCCCTATGCCCACTGGTTCAACATCGATAGTTTTCCCGTTGAAACGGATCCTCCCAATTACGAGACCTTTGCCAATCAGATTGCCACCATGCCCAAACTCATGACCGGCCAGGAGGATGTAAGAGAGTACTTTCTCGATGTAGGGACCTACTGGGTGCGGGAGTTTGGTATTGACGGCTGGCGCCTGGACGTGGCCAATGAAATTGATCATCAGTTCTGGCGGGAGTTTCGTCAGGCTGTCAAGGGCGAGAATCCTGAAACCTTAATCGTGGGAGAACTGTGGCACGAAGCCAGTGAATGGGTGCGGGGGGATCAGTTCGACTCTGTGATGAACTATTCTCTGCAGTATGCCTGCTTCGATTTTTTCGCCCAG
This sequence comes from Bacillota bacterium, assembly GCA_012838305.1. Classification (GTDB taxonomy): domain Bacteria; phylum Bacillota; class Limnochordia; order Darwinibacteriales; family Darwinibacteriaceae; genus UBA5420. The sequence goes on from DUPN01000003.1 coordinate 61,515, forward strand.
GGAACGATTCGAGCTCGCTCCTTTGCCAATCGTCTGGCCAAGGTCCAGATGAATTACACCCAGAGCGTGAATCTGGCCATGTTCAATCTCTTGGGAAGCCATGATACCGAACGGTTCTTAACGAGCTGCGGCGGGGACGCCGACAAGTTCGCTCTTGCCGTTGCCTTCCAACTAACCTATGAGGGTGCTCCCATGATCTATTATGGAGATGAAGTGGGGATGGTGGGAAGAAACGACCCTGACTGCAGGCGAGGAATGATCTGGGATCCTAAAGAGCAGGACCTAGAACTCTTAGGGTGGTACAAGAGTCTCATTGCTCTGCGCAGAGAACACCCTGTATTGCGCTTTGGCCAGTGCCGCACCGTGTGGGCGGACAGTGCCTCCAACATCTTCGGTTTTGTACGCTTTGATCAAGAACGCCAGGTCTTGGTGCTCCTCAACAACCAAGGGAAGACCCAGAGGATAGACTTGACGAAGGTGGTATGGCCGGTGGCCGTACCCAAGCAGGTGCAGGATTTGCTCACCAAAGAGACGTTTGCCTTAGGGGAAATTGTGATCAAACCCTATGGAAGCAGAATCCTAGGATAGAAAAAAAGGGGCGGAATGCCCCTTTTGTGATCAAAGCCTAGAATACCGGGACAACTGCTCCCCCATAGGTTTCCAGAATAAAGCTGCGCACTTTGTCGCTCTGTAAGGCTTCCGCCAGTTTAAGCAAGGCCGCATTGGCCTCATCTCCGGCTCGAACAGCGATAATGTTGACATAGGGCGACTCGGCACCTTCCAGGAAAATGGCATCTTTGGCGGGGTTTAAATTGGCCTGCAAGGCATAGTTACCATTGATCACGGCTGCATCCACGTCGGGAAGACTGCGGCTCAGCTGAGCGGCCTCCAGTTCCACGAAGCGGATGCGCCGCGGATTCGAAGTGAGGTCAAAGATCGTTGGGGTGATACCCGCTTTGGAGTCCAACTCAACGAGGCCGGCCGTCGCAAGCAGTAGCAGTGCCCGGCCTCCGTTGGTGGCGTCGTTGGGGATGGCCAAGGTGGCACCGTCGGGCAATTCATCCAGAGAACCGAATTTCACCGAGAACACGCCGAGAGGTTCCACATGGACGCCGACCAAAGCAATGAGATCTGTGCCCGCATCTAGGTTAAAGGATTCCAGATAGGGCACATGTTGGAAAAAGTTGGCGTCCAACTCGCCTTCCTGTAAGGCTAGATTTGGCCGGACATAGTCGGTGAACTCCACAATGTCCAAAGCAATACCTTCCTGTTCCAAGAGGGGGACAAGCATCTCCAGGATCTCTGCATGGGGGACCGGTGTGGCACCCACTTTGAGAGTCTCTCCTTGACAGGCTCCTACACCAGACAGCACAACAAACAGCACACTCGCAATGATTAGGGTCCTCTTCATTTTTCCTTCCTCCTATTGTCGATGATAGAGTCTTTGGGCGATTTTATCGCCCAGCATTTGGATTCCTTGCACCAAAAGCACCAAAATGACAACGGTTTGCAGCATGATATCGCCACGAAAACGTTGGTAGCCATAACGGATGGCCAGATCTCCGAGGCCGCCTCCGCCAATGGCCCCAGCCATGGCCGAATAACCAACAAGGTTGACGGCGGTAAGGGTTACAGCCAAAATGAGTGCAGGTAAGGCTTCCGGGATCATCACCTTAAAGATTATCACTGGGGGTGAAGCCCCCATGCTTTCCGCAGCCTCAATTACACCCGGGTCAATTTCTTTGAATGCCCCGTCGATCAGTCGGGCCACAAAGGGGATAGCAGCCACTGTCAAGGGTACTACGGCTGCCGTGGTACCGATGGAGCTGCCCACAAGGAGACGGGTAAAGGGAATGATCGCCACCATTAGAATGATAAAGGGGACGGAGCGGCCGATGTTGACGATGCCCCCTAAGGCGCGGTGTACGAGGGGTTGCTCTAGGATGTGCTTGGGCGCCGTTGTGGCCAGCAAAATTCCTAGCGGCAAGCCCAGGACAGTGGCCAGGGCTGTGCCTAGGCCCACCATGGTCAAGGTGTCTAGAGTGGCAGTCCAGAGCATAGAGAGCATGACTGGATTGATCATGGGCTAAGCACCTCCACTTCCACTTGGTTTTTCTGCAGGAACTGCACGGCCTCGGTTACCTGCTCCCTTGTCCCATCAAGCTCCACCAGCAGCATGCCGAAGGGTGTTGTCTTCATCTGGTCGATGCGGCCGTAGAGGATGTTCACATCCAGATCATGGGTCCGAATCATCTGGGAGATAATGGGCTGATGAGCCCGTTGATCGATAAAGGTCAGGCGCACGAGGGTGTTGGCCGATCCCTTGCTTCTGAGTTCTGCGGGGAGTTTGCTGCCGTGCAATCCCTGCAGCATGTTTGCAGTCGCTTGAGACTGAGGACGGGTAAAGACGTCAATCACCCGGCCTGTTTCACGCAGCACGCCGTCCTCGAGGACCGCTACATGATCGCAGATCTGTTGAATCACCGCCATTTCATGGGTGATTAAGACGATGGTAAGACCGAGATTCTCGTTGATGGTCCGCAGCAGACTGAGCACCGATCTTGTGGTCTCAGGATCCAGAGCCGAAGTGGCTTCGTCGCAGAGCAAAAGCTTCGGTTCGGTGGCCAAAGCCCGAGCGATGCCAACCCTCTGTTTTTGTCCTCCGCTCAGCTGCCTGGGATAGGTCTGCAGTTTATCGGTTAGCCCCACCAGCTCCGCCAGCTGGCCCACTCTGCTTCGCACCTTGTCCTTGGAGACCCCTGCCAGCTCCAGGGGAAAGGCGATGTTCTGGAATACGGTGCGGGAGCTTAAGAGGTTGAAATGTTGAAAGATCATTCCCGTCTCTTTGCGGGCCTGCCGCAGCTCTTTAGGGCTGAGGCGATTCATGAGAATCCCATCCACCCAGACTTCGCCGGAGTCGGGGCGTTCTAACATGTTGATGCAGCGGATCAGGGTTGACTTACCTGCGCCGCTTTGCCCAATTACCCCGAAAATCCCTCCCGCCGGAATTTTGAGGCTAACCCCTTTGAGGGCGTGAACGGTGTTTTTTCCTGTGAAGGTCTTTGTCACGTCCTTGAACTCAATCACATGGGTCTCTCCTTTACACAAAAAACCTCTTCCTGAAAGAAGAGGTTTCTCGATACCTGAATAGAAAACGCCTCTCCTCTCATCTCTCTGAACACCTGGTTCAGCTGGAATTGGCACCTTGTGCAAGAAATGACTTGCACTGGTTGCCGGGCTTCATAGGGCCAGTCCCTCCGCCTCTCTGGATAAGAGCAGTAAATAAGTATTCGTGTAATTAGGTTAAGTATAAGCGTGCGTTGGGCCTCTGTCAACAGATAATTTGCAGTAACTAGTCCAGACTGCTGGTGAGTTGGCCGAGAAACTCCAGGTCATTGATTAACAGCCGGAAACGGCACCCCAAAAGAGTGGAGGCCTCTTTGCACATCTCCATGCGCGTCAGGTAGATCTCAAAGAAGTCCATGATCTGGCAGATCTCTTGGTCAAACGAAATCTCCAGGGTGATGGTTTTTCGCTCTTGATCCACATAGAGCTGGCTGTCGGTGATCGCCAAATTGACCCGATCATGAATGCCTGGGCGACGATGGTTTTCCCTGCGGTTGGCCCTGGTGCGGTGGGCATCGCTCTTATCGGCCAGAATCAGGGCCGATGCCACAGGACTCACGGCCTTGCCGATCTCTTCCTCGTGATTGCCAATGGCGGTGACAATGGTACAGATTTCCTCCAGATCCATGCCCAGACGCCGCAGCTCACCGTAGACGATGCTGGCGCCTGTGATGGAGTGGTGCATGCGGTTGAGGAGATTCCCCAGGTCGTGGAGATATCCGGCGATGGCCCCCAGTTCTACCGTGCGCTGGTCATATCCAAGCTCAGAGAGGACCTGTGCCGTTTTCCTTGAAACATAGGCCACGTGACGGAGTCCATGATCCGTATAGCCACGCATCTTAAGATAGGTACTGGAATTATCAATCAGAGTGAGAAAGACGGGATCCTCCTCAATATCCTGCAGCGTGATCAGCTTCGCCATCACGTCCACCTCCGCCAAGTTTGTTCTCTTAGTTATATCATAGCCCAATCGTCTTGACAAATGACCGGTACTCAAATCCCAACCCTGGCTTCCCGTTTTCTGTTGTTGTCCCTTCCTTTTGTGGACATTGAGCAGGCAGGCGAATACAATAGACCACAACACAGGAGTAAATTGGGTAGGAGGGCGGCATATGGACGAAAAGACCCTTTCTCTCCTTACCCCACGGGAGCGCGAGGTCCTAAAGCTGATAGCACAAGGTCTCTCCAATGGAGAGATTGCTGCGACCTTGTTTATAAGCCAGCACACTGTAAAAAATCATGTGAGCAATGTCTACCGTAAGCTGGGGGAACATGATCGCACAAGGGTTGCGCTATTGGCTGCTGGGGAAGACATGGTGGAGTAAAATGAAGGAGCGAAGGCGACATTTCTCGGGCGAGGTGTCGCTTTCTTGCTTGCAGGATTTCTAGACGGATAGGGAGAAGAAAATAGGGCCCAGGGTCTGAGGAGGGCCTTATGCAAAAATTACAGATTTGTGTGTTCAAATATCAAGGAGCCTATCGCCTGTGTTTGGTGCGCCACCCGAGGCACTTAGGGGATCTTTCGTTAGGCGCAGCGGAGGGCGTGGCTATTCTCTCTCCGCCTCTGTCCAGTACCGCGGCGTACAAGTCGCTTGGCATCTGGCAGGGTCGCTTTCGGGGTAGGTGGAGCCGCCTGTGGTGGGCTCTGGCCCTAAGGCAGATGCACGCAAAGGGCTGGACCGTCAAGGCCCAGGCCGCAGAAGGGCAAGAACGTGTCTTCGATGTCTTGGACAGATTGAGACAACTCCTAGAGGGTCGTCTTCTGTCCGAGCAGCGCTTGATGCGGTTGCTGCGGCAGGAGGGATTTTGGCCCAGCGATATTAGCAGAGCATTGGACCTAGGGGTGCAGCGATCAGAGTTAAGGCAAGTCCCAGGATTTGTGCAGGGTTCTTGGGGACGCCTCATCTGTTCGCGGTGTCAAAGTGAAGAGGCGCAGGCGTTCCCCTGTATGGTTTGCGGAAGCGGGGACTGTCTCCTCTGTCTGGAGTGCCGCTCCATGGGTGAACACCGCTCCTGCAGTGTCTTGTTTTCCCTGCAGGCGTCTCCCAGGCCCGCTGGCCCACGTCCTGTGGAACTTAGTCTAACGTATACATTGACAGAACCGCAAAAACAGGCTAGCCAAGCCCTTCGCCAGTTCTGGCTGAGAGGTGAAGGCAAGGCTTTGGTCTGGGCGGCCTGCGGCGCAGGAAAAACGGAAGTGACCTTCGCCGTGATCCGAGACGTTCTGCAGGGGGGCGGAGAAGTGCTTTTTGCCATCCCCAGGCAGGATATTGTCAAAGAGATGGCAGATCGCCTGCGCCGCGCATTTCCCCATGTCCAGGTGGCGGCCCATTACAGCGGTCAACCCTGGTTAGCTCCTGGACCGTTGGTTGTGGCTACGACCCATCAAGTACTCCATTTCCACCGGCGCTTTCACTTGGCCATCCTTGATGAGGTGGATGCTTTTCCGTACCAAGGCAATGAAATGCTGCGCCTTGGTTTGAAGCGCGCCCTTCAACCCCAGGGAAAGCTCGTCGAAATGACCGCCACCCCCCAGGCCCAGCGCGAGTATGGGCAGATCATTACCATCCCCGCACGCTACCATGGTTTTGCCCTACCCGAGCCCGAGCTTGTGGCTTGGGCCTTGCCTCCCTGGTCTGTGTTACAGGCCGAGGATTTTCCGGCTTTTCTCTTGGACAGGCTGGGAGGCGCAGGCCACCCCTGGCTCATTTTCGCCCCCACCATTTCTGCCTGCAGTGCCCTGCACAAGGTCTTGGCGGAGGTTACGGACAAGTCCGTGGGTCTCTGCCATTCCAAAGTGCCCGACCGCGCTGAGGTGGTTCGGGATTTTCGGGAAAATAGGCTAGAGATGGTTGTGTCAACGTCTGTACTGGAACGGGGCGTAAACTTCCCGGGAGTCGGGGTGATGGTGCTCTATGCGGACCACAGTGTTTTTTCCGTGAGTACGCTGGTACAGATGGCAGGACGTGTAGGTCGAACAGCGGACTCGCCAAGGGGTACAGTCATCTTCGCCGCGGCCAGGATCGCCTGGCCCATGAAAAAATCTTTGCAGTTGATCCGCCACCTGAATGATCAGGCCAAAGAGAGGGGGCTTCTCTTCAATGAAGGCACTGCGTGACTGGTGGAAGGCACTAGAGCAGCTGCTGCTCCCTGCAACCCCCCCTTGCGGCCTGTGCGGAGAGTATCCCCGTTTGCCTGTGGGGGCCTGCCGGGCTTGCCTAGATTCGCTAGCGATTCGCTGGGAGCGATGGGACGTACAGGGCTACCCCTGTTTCTCCCTGTTTCCCTACCAAGGCTTCGGGCGGGACATAATCCATCGCATGAAATTCCAAGGCGGGCTGGAGATTGCCTCTACCCTTGGGTTTTTCCTGGGATTGGCCGCACGGGAAGAACCACAGCTCGCGCAGGTTGATCTCCTCGTTCCTGTTCCTCTGCATCCAGCGAGGTTGCAGCAGAGAGGGTTCAACCAAACGGTGATTTTGTGCCAGTACATGCAGACAGCCTGGAAGCGGCCTGTCTGCGATTTTGTTTTGCGCACCCGCAGGACAGAGACCCAGAGCGGACTGTCGTCTGCCAAGCGAAAACATAATCTACGCAGGGCCTTTGCCCTGCTGCCCGGTTTCGACTTTCGCAAGAAGCGCTGCTTAATTGTGGACGATGTGATCACTTCGGGCCATACCTTTGCCTCCCTGGCTCAGCTGATCGAAGAGTATGGAGGCCAACCCATGGGGATTTTTGCAGCCCGCACAGAAAGGTGGAATAGAGGTTATCAGCTTTAGAAGGCTGCTTCATCTTGGTTTCCCTCCTGTCTAAATCCTGGAATTTCGGGAAGACTACTAGCTAGGGAGGGACAAATATGCTCGTATTAACACGTAAAGTCGATCAGAGCATTATGATTGGTGATGAGATCCGCATTGTGGTCGTGGATGTCCGGGGAGACCAAGTGAAAATCGGGATCGATGCTCCCCGCGACATTATGGTGCATCGCCACGAAATCTACCAAGGTATTCAGGAGGAAAATCAAAGAATTTCCGATCCGAAGGGGATGGGGTTTGGCGTCGTGGACAGCCCTGTCCAAGACATGACCCCTCCGAGATAACTGACAACGTTGCCCTCTGCCAAGCATGTTGATTTCCAAACCTTGACAATAGCTTGTGTATTATGATAAAGTTAAGTCACCGGAAAATTTAGGACCGGAGTTTTAGATTTTAGGAGGAATGTTTACCAATGCTAGGTAAGGTGAAGTGGTTCAACGCTGAAAAGGGTTATGGATTCATCGAGCGGGAAGACGGGGAAGGGGATGTGTTCGTACACTTTTCGGCAATTCAGCAAGAGGGCTTTAAATCTCTCCAAGAAGGCGAAAGTGTGGAATTCGATATCGTTTCTGGTGACCGAGGACCCCAAGCGGCCAACGTCGTTAAAATCTAACTGTGAAAGGACTGAGTGCAGACTCAGTCCATTTTTTTCTTTGGGGGAGGATTTTCGCTTCAGTATGGGAAATATTAGGTACTAAGAACGAGGTTTATCATTGAAGGAGTGATTAATGTGGCCACAATTAGGATCAATATTACGGGGAAGAATCTAGAGATTACGCAGTCTTTGCGGGGCTATGTAGAAAGAAAAGTTGCCAAGCTCGAAAAATACCTCAATGATAATCGAACATTTTCCGCTGAAGTAATGCTCAGGACCGAACGGGGCATTCATATCGCAGAAGTAACCATGAACCTATCCGGCATACTTCTGCGGGGAGAGGGCAAGACAGGTGATATGTATGCGTCTATCGATGCGGCGGTGGACCGCATTGAGCGTCAGTTCAACAAGTACAAGGCGAAGATCGGTCGCAGAGTGTCCGGGCCAAAACTCGGTGAAATGGCAGCGCAGGCCCAAACAACCGCGGACGATGCACCGGAGCCGCGTATTGTCCGCACGAAGCGGTTTGCCCTCCGGCCCATGGATGTGGAGGAGGCCGTGATGCAGATGGAGCTGCTTGGACACGATTTCTTTGTGTTCCGAGACGCCGACAGTGGTGACGTCAGTGTTGTTTATAAACGGCGGGACGGCAATTACGGCCTGATCGAGTCGGAGTTCTAGATTGACGCGGTCCTTCCTAAGGTCCCCAAGAGCGCCGCTTCATTGTTCAAAACAAGAGTCATTTACGGGGGAGCACAAGCTCCCTCCTTTGGTTTCGTCGAATGTATCCCGATGAGGTGATGGCCATATTCCAGACAACGCACGACGTAGAGAACTTTGTTTATGCGTCCTACATGAAAGCCCTACCCCATATACCTCCCGGCTTGCCCGACAAGGATGTTCGAAATCCTATTTATTCTAGAATGCTCCTGGACAAGCTGGGGCGGCCCGACGCTGCGCAGTATAATCTCTTAGTTACAGGGAGCAAGGGCAAGGGTTCTGTGAGCAGAATGGTTTCCAGCCTTCTCCAAGCACACGGATACAAGGTGGGCTTGTTTTCCGGGCCTCATCTTGTGCAGTTTAATGAACGCATCCGCATTAACGGACGGGCTGTTTCCGATCAAGATCTGATGCGCTATGCTGATTTGATTCAGCCTGCTGTGGATGGGATTCAGAGTACTCTACCCGCCAACCACTACCTAGGACCGGTGGGTATTATCGCTGTCATGGCCATGCTGTACTTCCTTGACAACGCAACCCAGTACAATGTGATTGAGTGCGGCAAAGGGGCAAGATATGATGATGTCAACATGGTGTCCAGCAATGGATCCCTGATTAACACAGTGTTTGAAGAGCACATGCCCAAGCTGGGGACCAGTATTGTAGAAATTGCCCGTGACAAGGCCGCGGTGATCAAGTCTACGCAGGACTTTACGCTTTCCGCGGCGCAGAGGCCAGAAGTACATGAGATCATTCGCAAGGAAGCGAACAGTAAGGGTGTGCCCCTTTACAGCTATGACCATCATTTTTGCTGCAAGAATGTGGAGGTCACATCCCAAGGTACCCGCTTTGATGTCAGCACGGAGCAGGGGAGTTATCCCAATCTCAGCCTAAGACTTCTAGGCCGGCATCAGGCCTATAACGCTGCTTTGGCCATAGGTGCGGCAGAAAAGATCCTAGGGGGTCTCGATGCGGATCGGGTCGCCCACTGTTTTCAGAACCTCACTTGGCCGGGAAGGCTGGAAATCATTGACCATGATCCCACTGTAGTCTTGGATGGATGTATTAACAGGGAGTGTGCCCAGTACATCGCCGAATTTGTGGAGTCGACCGGGAAAAAGCAAGTTGTCTTCATTGTGGGAATACCTGATGACAAGGATTACATGGGCGTCATTCAACGCATCAAACCGTTAGCGGCCGCCATTATCCTGACCCAGACCAAGAACAGATATTTGAAGTTTTGCGGTGATCAGCTGCAGCGAGTGAAGGATGCGATGGGGGGTCCCGTCTATTTTGCCCCCACCATTGACCAGGCTCTGCATCAGGCGCAGGCGCTCGTCAGTGCGGAGGATATGGTTTGTATCATTGGCACGCAATCTCTAGTCAAGGATACGAAAGAACTCTTTCACCAAGATACGCTGCATCTCGATGGATAGGAGGTTGGTGAGTAGACGTGGATGTTCTCCTGGACAAGAATCGGTTATTGCAGCAGGCGATCCGCCATGAACAACGGTTCTCATCCCATGGATACGATGGGCAGCCTCAAGCAGGTAGCTTCGTGTACCAGCAAGGAACCATACCCATTTTACTGTCGGCTCCCCATGCTGTAAATCACTTTAGAGATGGGCGGTTGAAAGCGGCCGAGGTCTACACCGGGGCCATATCGCTGCTCCTGCATGAGCTGACGCGATGCCACATCATCTATAAAGCGAAGAATGACGGGAAAGATCCCAACCACGATAGCTTCGAGGAGGATCATGGCTATAAGCAGCGGATTGTCGATTCCTGCAGGGAACATGGGATTACGCTGTTTATTGATTTACACGGCGCCGCAGCCAGCAGGGAGATTGATCTGGATCTGGGAACCAATCACGGCCAGTCTCTACAAGAGTTTGATTGCTTGCCCCGGATCATCCAGGTCCTTTGTGCACAGCACGGCCTGGACAATGTGGGACACAACAAAATCTTCAGTGCCGACCCGCCGAATAATGTGACCAGAAATGTGGGGGAACGGGGCATGATCCCGGCCCTCCAGTTTGAAGTGAATCGGCGTTTTCGCCAGCCGCAGGAAGACCCCGAACGCTTCGTACACTTTGTGCAGGCTCTCTGTGACATCATTGGGTTTTTTGCCGCCTTCAACTGGAATCCGGAAACCTATGTCCTCAAGGCCAAGCGAAGCAATATACCTCTACCCATGGATAAGGTGGAGTTTGCGGCCCAGGAGATTGCCAGGTACGGCCTGAGCCAGCATGATACCTTCCAGCTTATGCCCATCCAGCCCGGGACGGCGCCCTCGCCCTTTTTGGGACGGCTGAAAATGCCAACAAGGACGAAACCACTGCACCCGGGGTATGTTTACTTAACCACGAAGCTGTACGAAGAGGTAGTAGGGCCCTTGGCCAAAGCGTCTGGACAGGAGTATATTCTCGTCCAAAAGAGCCCAAGAAAGGATGTATCCCTGGGCATTCCCAGGGTGGGTGTGGACCGGGTGTTTCTAGGTTCGGAACTGGTCAAAGACCTTGATCCGAAGAAGGGATACCAACTCTACAATCGTAACGATGATATTGACTACACCTTAGACTGTGTCCAGGAGTATCAGCCAAGAAAGCTCAGTAATCGCCTGTATCTGAACTACTTTCAGCGGCAGCTGATGAATCTGAACATCCCCAAAAAAGTGATCCCGGCCGAGCAGTACGCCTCCTATCTGAACAAAGCTGAGTTGAGTCCTGCAGAAAAGGCACTGCTGCAAGAAGCTTATGAGAACCATAAACAGTATTATAGAATCAAAAAGGAGTATATTACCGATGAGAGCCTAAAGGCAGTGTTTCGCACACTTCGACTGGACAGAGTTGAGCTGATCGAGATCCAAGGCGATGCACCCAGGCAGACCGAACGTGGTCTGCAGCAAACGATCCGGTGTCTAGCCGAGGGTGTACTGCGCCGGCTGATTGACACCAAACCTATTCAGCTGCGCAGCGGGAGGCCGTACAGCACCGACGAGGATAGTGACATTGTCCGCATTATGCCCACCACCATGAAAATCCTAGGTATTTGTGAGCTCGATAAGGTTGTGATTGAGCACAGAGGCAAAAGGGTGGTCCTGCGAGCTCTCGAGTTTGATTCGTTTGACCCGCTCCTGGACGCCAATCCCCTCGTTTATGATGAGGCGGAGGCCAATGTGCTGATCGGTATCCCCGCCAAGTACCGGCATGAGCTCGGTATCTTATCTCTGAACAGTATCGTCACGGTATCCCGGGATATGCAGTACCTTTTCGTGAAGAACGGCAATCACCAGGTCTTGCCCATTATTGGTGTCGTCTTCACCATCCTACAGACATTCCAACAGCCCATCTATCGAATTTTATTATGCTGCGCTGCCGTACCTGCCGCTATCTATGTGAGCTTGTCACAGGAGCGAGCCCGAATTGACCGTAGACAAGGTAGGCTATAGAATAGACCCAGGAGGTAGAGATGTGCTCAAGAGTATAAAGAACTTTTTCGATCCTACGGAGCGAGAATTGAAACGTCTGGACTCCGTTGTGCAGTCAATCAACGCCTTAGAGCCGGAGATGAAGGGACTCAGCGATGATCAGCTGCGTAATAAGACCAGCTACTTCCAGGCGAAATTGCAGGACGGAGCTACTCTGGACGATATACTCCCCGCAGCCTTTGCCGTTGTGCGCGAGACATCGCGGCGGGTCTTAAAGATGCGCCACTTTGATGTGCAGCTTCTCGGTGGAATCATCTTGCACCAAGGGCGCATTGCCGAGATGAAGACGGGGGAAGGAAAGACATTGGTGGCCACCTTGCCGGTCTACCTCAATGCCTTGACCAACCAGGGAGTCCATGTAGTCACCGTTAATGACTACCTGGCTCGGCGTGACGCGGAATGGATGGGACAGATCTATGAGTTCCTCGGGCTCGAGGTTGGCGTGGTGGTCCATGGGCTTAGTTTTGAAGAACGTAAAGCAGCGTATAGTGCACATATCACCTATGGAACCAACAATGAATTCGGCTTTGACTATTTGCGGGACAATATGGTTGTCTATCCGGAACAAATGGTGCAAAGGGAGCTTCATTATGCCATTGTGGACGAAGTAGACTCCATCTTAATCGACGAAGCGAGAACTCCGCTGATCATCTCTGGCGCAGCGGAAGATTCAGCTCAGCACTACATGCGTTTTGCTCAGATTGTTCCCCAGCTCAAGCCGGAACGGGACTATGCTGTTGACGAGAAGGCGAGAACGATTGCCATTACGGAAGACGGGGTGGCGAGGGTTGAGAAGATTCTCGGTGTCGAAAACCTCTTTGATGATGTGCATTTTGAACTCAACCATTACTTGAACCAAGCACTGAAGGCCAAAGAATTCTTTATGCGGGACCGGGATTATGTTGTCAAAGACGGCGAAGTGATCATCGTTGACGAGTTTACGGGCCGCATGATGCCGGGCCGGCGCTATTCCGACGGGCTTCACCAGAGTATCGAGGCGAAAGAAGGGGTTTCTGTCTTAAAGGAAAGCCAGACCCTAGCCTCTATTACCTATCAGAATTATTTCCGAATGTATACTAAGCTTGCGGGAATGACCGGAACGGCCAAGACCGAAGAAGACGAGTTTCGGAAAATCTATGGGCTCGATGTAGCCGTGATCCCCACGAACATGCCTATGATTCGAAAGGACTATCCCGACGCGGTCTACAAGACTGTTAAGGGTAAAGCTGATGCCATTATTCGAGATATCATGGAGCGTCACAGTAAAGGCCAACCTGTCTTGGTGGGTACCATCAGCATTGAAGCGTCGGAAATGTACAGCGCACTGTTGAAACGCAAGGGCATCGAGCACCAGGTGCTCAATGCCAAGTATCATGACAAGGAAGCGGAGATTGTGAAACAGGCTGGTCAGCGGGGCATGGTCACCATTGCCACGAATATGGCTGGCCGGGGGACAGACATTGTCCTTGGAGAAGGCGTGGTGGAACTGGGCGGTCTGCATATCATTGGTACTGAGCGCCATGAGTCCCGCCGTATCGATAATCAGCTGCGGGGACGTTCCGGGCGGCAAGGGGATCCAGGTTCCTCCCAGTTTTATGTGTCCATGGAAGATGACATCATGCGCCTCTTCGGCTCCGATCGGATTATGGGGCTGATGGATCGTCTTGGCTGGGAAGAGGATCAGGTGATTGACCATCCCCAGATCAGCAAAGGGATTGAGAACGCGCAAAAACGCGTGGAGAGCCGCCACTTTGAAATACGAAAACAGGTTCTGGAATATGACGATGTCATGAACCAGCAGCGGGAAGTGATCTACGAGCAAAGACGGGGTGTATTACTGAACGAAAACATCTCCGAGCAGATTGATGCCATGTTCGAGCCTGTCTTTGAGCGCTTGGTGCAGCGCTATGCCGATGAGAAGGTCATCCCGGAGGAATGGAATATTGAGGCCATTCAACAGCAGTACAAAGAGATCGTAGGGAGACCCCTTGCCAAGACGAGCCAGGAGCTGGGCGATCTCACCCCTGCTCAGATGGTGCAGGAGCTCACGGCCCTGGCCAGGCAGGCCTACGAGCAGAGGACGGCGGAGTACGGAGCGGACTTGCAGAGACAGATTGAGAAAGTGGTTCTTCTTCAGATCACGGATCAGAAATGGATGAACCATTTAAGTGCCATGGATGACTTGCGGGAAGGAATTGGGCTGCGGGCTTACGCCCAGAGGGATCCCCTTCTGGAGTACCGTTTTGAAGCGTATGAGATGTTCCAGGAGATGATCCACAGCATCCAGGAAGATACCATCAGTATGCTCTTCAAGGTTCGTTTGACCTCGCCGGAGAGCAGCAGGCCCAAAGACCGCCTGGCCGGTGCCCAAACGAATCAAGGTGACGAAGTGGAGAAGCAGCCCCGTCGAGTGGAAAAGAAGGTGGGTCGCAATGATCCATGTCCTTGCGGAAGCGGGAAGAAATACAAGAAGTGTCATGGGAGGTAATCTAGTGCACGAACGACTAAAAGACTTAGGCAGGCGGATTGAGGAAATGCGGGGATATCTTTGACATCGATCAAAAGGAGACCAACCTCAAGGAGCTGGAGCAAGGTATGTTGGCCGCAGGATTCTGGGATAACCAAGAATTGGCTCAGCAGACCACCAAGGAGATCAGTATCCTCAAACGAACTATAGAAGAGTGGAATTCCGTCCATGCTCTCCATGAAGATGCCTTGACGTTGGTAGAATTACTGGATGAAGCGGAGGACGAGAACTTCCGGGCCGAACTGGAGAGTCTCTTCCCCCGTCTGGAGCGTGCCGTGGATGAACTGGAGTTGGCCTCGCTGCTAAATGGCGAGTATGATCACGGAAATGCTATTTTGACCATCCATCCAGGAGCAGGGGGAACGGAGTCCCAAGACTGGGCATCCATGTTACACAGGATGTATGTCCGCTGGGCTGAAGATCAAGGTTACGACGTAGAAGTCCTTGATTACCAGGCAGGGGATGAAGCTGGATTGAAGGATGCAACTCTCCTCATCAAGGGACTCAATGCTTACGGCTATCTGCGCAGCGAAAAGGGGGTCCATCGTCTGGTTCGAATTTCGCCCTTTGACTCATCGGGGCGCAGGCATACTTCCTTTTCATCGGTGGAGGTCCTGCCGGAGATCGAGGATGATCTCACCATCGAGATCAATCCCGATGATCTGCGCGTCGACACCTATCGAGCGAGCGGTGCAGGGGGCCAGCACGTGAACAAGACCGACTCAGCGATTCGCATCACCCATTTGCCTTCCGGTATCGTGGTGCAATGCCAGTCGGAGCGATCCCAGCATGCCAACCGTGAAGCGGCGTTGAAAATCCTCAGAGCGCGTCTTCTGGAGCGGCAGCTAGAGGAGCAGCGGGCCAAGCTGGAGAGTATCAAGGGCCAGCAGCAGGATATTGCCTGGGGCAGCCAAATCCGCTCCTATGTGTTCTGCCCCTACACCATGGTGAAGGACCATCGCAGCAATGTGGAAACGGGCAATGTAGATGGTGTCATGGACGGACATTTGGAACCATTCATTGAGGGCTTCCTCAAGTTGAAGCAATGAAGATGATGGCCTTTTTCATTGGAGAGAAAAGGGCCATTTTTCGAGAGGCGGAACGACGATGAAACCTTACTTGCTGGGCGCAGTTCTCGTCATGATCCTACTTCTTCTATCTATGCCCCGCTTGGTCTTGGTGCCCCTGGTTGTCCAGGAACTAGAAGACGAAGTGGGACAGTTTCTCCAGGCGCAACAGGTCCAAGTCCAACTAGAGGCGCCCTGGGGCTGGGAACTGGTTTTTGGGCGATTGCCCCGTTTGGACATTGTGGCCAACGATGCACGTATGGACGCACTCAGGGTGTTTCAGGTTACCATCCATGGAGAACAGATCCGCTTTGACCCCCGTTCTCTCTGGCAGGATAAAGAACTAGTCTATACAGAAGCATCGAGCTTGTGGGGGGAGATGATCCTCACGGAAGAGGACCTGAACGCCTATTTTTGGCAAGAGGTTGATCAGGATCGCCTCTTGCGACTTCGGGTCGCCCCCGGCGAGATTGGCTTAGGCGGCCAGATAAGTTTCTGGAACATGGAGTGGACTATCACGCTGCTGGGGGATTTGGAGGTGCATCAAGGCAGTTCGCTGCGCTTTGTCCTCAAGAATCTGGAAGTACAAGAAACAAGGATCCCCTCGGTTTTGCTAGAAGTTCTCAGCGAGCATTATGATTTCGTAGTGGATTTCGGTGTGTTCCCCTATCCTGTGGAGCTCAGAGAGGTTCACCTGCAGGAGGAGCAGATTCTAGTCACCTTCGGAGGGCTGTAATGAAACGAACTTTGTGGATGATCATACTATTAGCTGCCTGCGTCTCCTTGGGAGTGGTTGTGCAGCGTTGGAACGTGGAGCGGCCCAATCGCACGGTAGAAATCGTTTATGATCTACCGGGCCTGCTCGAAGTAAGCGCTACGACCGGTCTGGATCTTGACCGGATCATAGCGGATCTTCACTCCGCCGGGGTCGAGACCATTGCGGTTCAGCCCGCTAGCATAGGCGATATTCTGCTAACTGGGGATGTGGTCCCTGCAGACATACGCTCGCAATTGCCAGGACATATTCCGGATTTGGCCAAGCTTCTGACCCTGCCCGTCGCTTTCCAGGAGGAGCAGTTTGAATGGGTACAATCTGCAGGCTTAAAGACGGCGCCGAAAATCAATACTGCACCCTGGAATGTCGAACCGATTTGGTCCGCTTACCAACCGGAGCTGCTGATTGTGAGCGGGCAGGGGATGATGGATCTGACCGAGCTTGAGCTGAGCGGGGCCAGACTGGCCTTGGTCGAGTTTTCCACACCGCAGATTCGTCCCGCTGACCCAGGGAGCATGGTTCGACTGCACGGCATTAGTGCGCCGGAGATGTTGGTCCTCTCCCAGGAGCGTATTCTCAATCGTTATCTGCGGGCCGTTAGGGAACGCAATATCCGGGTGCTCTATGTGCGGCCCTTTGTCCACGGCGAGGACAGCTGGGATCGTTCCTTGGATCTGCTCAAAGCGCTCGGGGAGAAGCTGGAGAAAGCAGGTTTTCCGCTGGGACAGGCCCGCCCCTTTAGTCCCTGGAGTCCCCATGGGATCTGGACAGCCCTGGCGGCTGTAGGAATTTGGGCAGCCGCTCTGCTCTATGCCTGGGGGCTGCTGGCGGAGTGGAGAAAGATCCTGCCCTGGGGAGCTCTTGTGGCCCTAGCAGCAAATCTGGTTCTATTATTCCTAAGTCCCCTCCTGGCCAAGCAGGTTCTGGCCCTGGTTGCTGCCATTGTCTTCCCCTGTCTGGCTTTGCAGTGGGGAATGATGGCCAAGACTTGCTGGCAGCGCTATTGGTTCACTGCCGCGATTTCCATGCTTGGCGCCGTCTTTGTGGTGACGGTCTTAAGCGGCACGGAGTTCTTGCTCAAGCTCCAGGAGTTCCGCGGCGTAAAGGTAATGCATGCAGTTCCCGTTGCTTTGGCTCTCTATACCTTGGCTCGACCTCTGAAGAGTTGGCTAAACAAGAATGTGCCCATTCGGTACCTGGTTCTTGCCGCTTTTGTGGGTTTGGCCGGTGTGTTCTATATTCTACGTACAGGCAATTTCGGACTTCCCGTGATCGGTTTGGAAGTGAAGGCCCGGGAGTTTCTGGAGAATCTGCTCCTGGTTCGTCCTCGGACCAAGGAGCTGTTCCTGGGGCATCCGGCCCTCTACTTTGCTGCCCAATCCCAGCAGCCCCAGAGGTCATGGTGGCTCCCTGTGGCCGTTATTGGACAGATTTCGCTGGTGAATACCTTTACGCACATCCACACTTTCTTGGGGGTCAGCCTCTTAAGGACGCTGTATGGATTGGTTTTTGGCTATTTACTGGGCTGGTTGGCTTGGAAGGTGTTTCAGTGGGGGAAGAGGTGGTGGGAACGTGATCATGGTTTCCGGATACTACGGTTTCCATAATCTCGGGGACGAAGCCATCCTGGCTGTATTGTGCCAGGATTTGGTTGATCTCGGTTGGTCCCGGCAGGACATTCTAGTGCTCTCGCAAGACCCCGATCAAACCCGAGCAGATCATGGCGTGACCGCACTGCCCCGCTATGATCTTCGCCAGATCCTGCGCCGCTTGGGATCCACCAGCTTTTTTCTGAGCGGAGGAGGCTCCCTGCTGCAGGATGTGACCAGTAAACGGAGCATCCCCTATTACCTAGGCTTGGTGGAGGCAGCCCTATGGCGCAGGGTTCCGGTGATTATGTATGGCCAGGGTCTAGGCCCTGTGCAAAGCCGCACTCTGCGCTCATGGGTGGGAAGGGCCTTCCGCCGCAGTCTAGCCTGCTCGGTGCGGGATGAAGGGAGCCTGAAATTTCTCTTGGATCTGGGAATCTCCCGGGAAACGATTACCTTGGCTGCAGACCCCGTTTTCCAACAGACTCCGCTCCAAGGTGTTCGGCATGACGAAAAAAGGCTTTTATTGAATCTTAGACCCTATCGGGGCTGGCAGGAACACCGCCAGATCTATCTGGAGTATGTGAGGTTGTGGCGGAGCCAGGGTTTTTCTCTGGAGTTTGTGGCCCTTGGCCCTGGAGATGCGGCCATGGGCAGGGTTTTACAGGAAGGGTGCCCCGAGCTCGTGGTTCATCACGGCTTGACACTAAAGACCGTTGCACCGATTGTATCCGGTGCCAATCTCTTTGTCTCCATGCGCCTCCATGGATTGATTTTCGCTGTTCTCCATGACTGCCTTCCCCTGGGCCTGGTCTATGATCCTAAGGTGGCAGCCATCAGCAGGCAGCTCAATACACCCTGCTTGGAGCTGGCGGATGTACAAGGTCTGGGCCGAGAGGTGGTCCATGTACTGGGAAGGGCTGCGGAGCATAGACTGAACTATCGAAGGGCTCTAGACGTACTACAGGGTGCTGCCATGGAGAATCGCGCCATGTTGGCCCGGGTGTTGAGGTGAGAGCATGGCTAGAACGGAGATTTTGGGAGTTGGTTTTGATCCTGTCACCATGGATCAGGCCCAGGCAGAAATGGCTTCTTACGCACTCCAAAACGCCTCTCATCTGGTGGTTACTGCCAATCCGGAGATGGTGATGAGGGCTAGAGGGGATCAACTCTTAGCGGAAATCCTCGCTAGGGCTGATTTGGTTGTGGCCGACGGTATTGGGGTGGTGTGGGCCAGCCGTATGCTGCAGAAGGCTGTTCCCGAAAGGATCCCCGGAATTGAACTGGCCGAGGGCCTGCTCTGCCAGGCGGCCCAAGAGGGTTGGACGGTGTTTTTGCTCGGGGCTGCAGAGGGGGTTGCCAGACAGGCCGCCACTAAGCTCCAGCAAAGGCTGCCTGGACTGAAGATCGTAGGTACACATCATGGCTACTTTCAGGCAGGACCAGAGGAAGATGTGATTATTCAGGAGATTCAGGAGAAAAAGCCCCACATTCTTCTGGTGGCCCTGGGCGTGCCCCGTGCGGAAAAATGGTTGGCAGCACATTTGGGCACCATGAAAGTATCGGTGGCGATGGGAGTGGGAGGTAGTTTCAATGTCTGGGCGGGCGTGGACAGGCGAGCGCCGCTGTGGATGCGAAACATCCACCTAGAATGGCTCTACCGTCTAATCAGGCAGCCATGGAGGATCAAACGTCTCTTAGTCTTGCCCGTTTTTGTCCTCTTGGTACTGGTCGCACGCTTCAAGTCAGGGAGGTAGGTCATGGTCAAGCGGTTTGTGCTGGGATATGGCGGGGTCTTGGTTGGTGTCATCATCGCTGCAGCCGGGGTGAGTTATTTCCTCATTCCTGCTAAGATTGCTGCTGGCGGCGTCAGTGGTTTGGCTACCGTCATCTACTACCTGATGCGGCTTCCCGTTGGTGTCACCATGCTCCTTTTGAATATCCCCCTCTTTCTTTTGAGTTGGAAGATTATCGGACCTGTTTTTGGCGCAAAAACCCTCTTTGGTACCCTGGCCATGTCGGTGTTTGTCGATCTGTTTAATCAAATTGCGGTGCCCATGACCGAAGATTTGCTTTTGGCGGCCATCTATGGGGGTGTCCTCTCCGGTATTGGGCTTGGCATCGCCTTCCGGGCGGGGGGATCGACCGGGGGTACGGATATGGCCGCCCAGTTGGTGGCAAGATTCTTCCCAACCAGTGTGGGCCAGGCCCTGCTGATTGTGGATGGTATGGTGATTGTACTGGCCGGCATCGCCTTCGGTCTGGAACTGGCCATGTACGCCTTGATTGCAGTCTTCATCACCACAAAAACAGTGGACGTGGTCCAGGAGGGACCAAACTATGCTAAAGCATGCCTGATTATCTCCGATCATCCTGAACCTATCGGCGAGAGCATTATGCAACGCTTGGAACGGGGTGTAACCATGCTTGATGGTCGGGGGATGTACACCAAGTATGACAAGGAGGTCCTGCTGGTCATTGTGTCCCGGATGGAAATCGCGGCGGTGAAGAGTATTGTGGCCGAGGTGGATCGAAAAGCATTTGTGATCATTTACGACGTCCATGAGGTTCTGGGAGAAGGTTTCAGGGGGCTCTAGCATGTGCCGGCCGGAGCAGGCACTTGCCAATTGCCCTGGGTTTTTGGTATGATAGTGTGAATCATGATCGTCTATCAACTGGAGTCTTCACATATAGTTTGCCTAGATAGAAAGCTGGTGACGGAGTGAGCCGAAAAGCAACTCTAATAATCATAACCTTGGTAGCTTTGTTGTCTGTGTCCCTTGTCTATGGGTCCTATCAAGGGAACACCCAGGTCGGTCAGGAAGAGACTCGCTATGAGAGCATTGGAACGGCCCTGGAAGTGATCGCCCTGGTCAAGACGAGACACTATTTTCAGCCCGTAAGCACCTTTGAGCTGATCAAGGCCTATGTCAAAAACGGTACCATTAACGGAATGCTTAAAGAAGCTCTGGATGATCCTTACACGCGCCATATGGATGCCATTGCCTTTGAGAATATGATGAACACTACAACGGGAATCTACGGTGGTATAGGGCTTTCCGTAGGTATCGTGGACGATCGGGTCACGGTGGTCGCGCCCATTAAGGGAACGCCTGGAGAACGGGCAGGTCTCAGGCGCGGAGATAAGATCATGGCCATCGATGGCAAAGATACCACTTATATGACCTTGGATGAAGCAGTGAGCTTGATGCGGGGACCGGAAGATACGGAGCTGGATTTGACCATCAGGAGGGACGAAGAGGAGTTTGAGGTACACATTGTACGGGAACTGATCAACGTGATCTCCGTACCTGACTACAGGATCATCGATGAAGAGTATCGAATCGGCTATATCGAAATCACCAACTTTTCCGAACGCACCTATGATGAACTGCTAACAGCATTAGCCACCCTTGACGGGCAGGGCCAACGAGCATTGATCCTGGATTTCCGCTTTAACCCCGGTGGGACCCTAAGTGCCGCCTTGCAGATGGCCAATGAGTTTGTCTCTGGAGCACCCTTGCTCTACCTGGAGGATAAGGAAGGAAATCGCACTCCATTCGACAGTATACTGGCGGGAACGCGTAAACCCATGCCCATGGTAGCCTTAATCAATGGCAGCAGCGCCAGTGCTTCCGAGATTGTCACCGGTGCGCTGCAAGACAATGGTTTGGCCACTTTAGTCGGTACTACCACCTTTGGCAAGGGTCTGGTGCAATCCCTCTATCCTTTGCGTGATGGGAGCGCCCTGACCGTGACCGAACAGGGTTATCTTACCTCTGGTGGTAAAGATATCAATGGTGTGGGTATCGAGCCAGATATTGTGGTGGAGGTCACATTGGAGGAAGAGGAGGCCATCTACCTCGATGAGGCCGAGATTGATCCGCAGCTGGAAAAGGCTCTGGAGGTTCTGCGCACACAGCTCGAAACGTAATTTCCACCCCGGAGTCCTTTCCGGGGTTGCCTTTTTCTTAAGGGAAATCAGGGAGGAAGAATTGTGGATCGAATTTGGGAATTGGTCAAAATCACCTTTCAGGCTTTCACATTTATGGTCACCGATTTGCGTTACATTCTCCTGATGGCGCTAGTCTTTGTGTTGGTGTATCGCCAATACGCAAAAATTCGCCAATACGAACAGGAGTTCTTTGGTTTAAAGCGAATCAATCCTTTGATGGAGACAATCACCTCCCTGGTCTATGGGATCGGAGGAGGAATTGTGGCCACTGTCTTCTTCATTCTCCTTGGTGTGTCCATGAGCGATGCAGGCGTAGCGTACCTCTGGTTGGCGGCGATTTTGCTGATGCTGATCAATCAACGTTTTCTCTGTTTTGCTTACGCTGGCGGTCTCGTTGGTCTAGTGGCCCTTTTCACCGGATATCCCCAAATCCACATTCCCACCCTAATGGCACTGGTGGCGGTTTTGCACTTGGTGGAATCGCTGCTCATTTTCGTTAACGGCTATCACAACGCCTCACCTATGTTTTTTAAACACCGCAGTGGCAAGGTAGTTGGGGGATTTGCCCTGCGGAAGTTTTGGCCCATGCCCACCGTTGCGTTAGTAGGCATGGTCATGATCACCTCCGGAGCGGACTTCCAGTCCATAGCTATGCCGGACTGGTGGCCTATCTTCCAGCCAGGGCTGGATGTACCCGAAAGCCATGTCTTAATGCACGTTCTGTTTCCCCTCGTGGTAGCCTTGGGCTATGGTGATTATGCGCAGACGGAACTACCCAAGGCGAAGGCCCGCCGCAGTGCCGGCATGCTCTTTTTGTACAGCCTTGTGCTCCTGGGCTTAGCTGTCTTGGCGAACCAGTATCCCATCCTGTCCATCTTCGCCGTGCTCTATGCGCCCCTCGGGCATGAACTGGTGATCCAATTCGGGCAGCGGAGGGAAGAGAGGAGAACGCCTGTCTTCCGTGGGGAAGAAGGCGTTATGGTTCTCGCTGTTTATCCCAACTCACCGGCAGAGCAGATGGGTTTGGAGGCGGGGGATGTGATCCGCAGCATCAATGGCATCGAGACCCCTGATTTGTCCGCCTTGGCGGAGCAGATGTCTCCCTGGGCGATTGATCCTGTGTTGGTGGTGGAGAGTCAGTTCCGGCAGCCAGCTCAACGGGAAATTGCCTACAAGGGCAAGATTCCGCCCCTGGGCATCGTACCTGCGCCCCAAGGGGAGCAGAGGACCTACGTTCGCTTCAAAGATGGATTTTTGCAGAGCGTTTGGAAGAAATGGAAAACCGGGAGGAAGTGAGACCATGATGCGATTGCGCTGGGATGATGATCAGACGTCCATCGTTGTGCTCCTCGGCATTTTGGCCATGAGCTCCTTGGGTTTTGCCATTTTCAGTCTGGTGTTTGGACCCGAGCTGCAAGTGGAGTTGGAGCCCCGGCCCCAAGTTGTGGTGCAGATTGCCCGGCCAGAGATGCCTGCACTCGATCAGTCGGCCGAGTTTTGGGAGGAAAGCGGTTTTATTGTGCTTAGCCGCGATCAGGAGTATGCTTTGCAGAAGAGCGCGGGTCCGGATCGGGGGGTGTGGATCCAGGGGCGAGAGACCTTGGTCTTGGTGCCCCAGCGCTATGATCTCAAGCTTGCTTCCTCTGTGCTCCAGATGAGTGCCTCCTTTCTTGAGGCGGGATGGATGATCCAGCTTGAGGCCACAGATCATGGTTATACCATTGCTTTTTGGAGCCGTGTCCCTGGTTGGGATCACAGGGTCTTGTCCTACCTGTGGGACATTGAACTCCTGAATCCCGAAAACTATGGCCACCACTATGGAGGGTTCATTTCCGTCATGGGTCAGTTTTTTGATCCGGCAGGATTTCGCCGAGGCACGCCCCAAGCTCCTGTCCTGTCCTTGATCATCGATGATTGGGGATACGACACTGCCGCGGCCGATCCCATGATTGCCTATCCCTTCCCCCTGACTATGGCGGTCTTGCCCCATTTGGCTGTCTCCCGGGAAGTAGGAGAACGTATCCAGAGAGCCGGTCATGAGGTGCTCTTACATCAACCCATGGAGGCCTTGGATAGCAGTTTGGATCTGGGTCCGGGCGGCATCATCCTGGGAATGGATCGGATCGCAGTAGAGGCCCAACTAAAGGAGAATGCGGCTTCTCTCCCCATGGCGGTCGGCATGAACAATCACATGGGATCATCGGTCACAGCTGACTATGACACCATGCGCCACGTACTTGAAGTGGTGAAAGAGCTGGGTCTGTTTTTTGTGGATAGTCGAACCACGACATCCAGTGTGGTGGCGGATGTCGCGGGCCAAGTGGGCATTCCCTATGGAGTCAACAACTTTTTTATCGACAATGAGAGTGATGTGGACAAGATCAAGGCGCAGCTGCGTTCAGGCTTAGCTTTGGCACAAAGACAGGGACATGCCGTCCTAATTGGGCATGTCCGACCGACAACTGTGATTGCGCTCTGGGAGATGATCCCAGAACTCTTGGATTCGGGCGTACAGTTTGTGCCCATTTCCTGTTTGCTGTATGAAGATTAGCCCGCATGAATATAACGGGCTTGGGCTTCGGCTACAAAACGTTTGGCCTCTTCTTTACCCAACCAGTCGCCTACTTTCGTCTTCTTCTTCTCCAGGTCTTTGTAGACCTGGAAGAAATGGGTGATCTCTTTAAGCAGGTGTGGCGGGACATCCTCCAGGGTTCTTACCCAGTTCCATTGGGGATCACTGACGGGCACACACAGGATTTTCTGGTCGGGTCCCTTTTCATCCCACATCTCAAAGGCCGCTACAGGCTCCACCCGAATCAGGCAGCCTGGAAAGGTGGCTTCTCCCACCAGGGCTAGGGCATCAAGGGCATCGCCGTCTTCGGCCAGTGTCTCAGGGATAAAACCATAGTCGGAAGGATAATGGACCGAGGAGAAGAGCATGCGGTCTAGATAGAAGCGTTTCGTCTCACTGTCATACTCGTATTTGTTGCGGCTGCCCCGTGGAATCTCTACCATCATGATTAGACTCATAGCATAACCTCCCAAAAACTAGTGCTTCTGTTAGTATTAGCCGCACAGGCAAAATTACCTACTGAGAATGGAAAAAAGGAGATGTCGAAGGACAATGATGGTGGACAATCCCTTCCGAGTAGTGGCTCCCTTTGAACCGCAGGGCGATCAGCCCAAGGCAATCCAGGCATTGGTTTCAGGAATTCGTGCCGGAATGAAACACCAGACCTTGCTGGGCGTGACCGGTTCGGGAAAAACCTATACCATGGCCAAGGTGGTAGAGGCGGTGCAAAAGCCCACCTTGGTTCTGGCCCACAACAAAACCTTGGCAGCGCAGCTCTGCAGTGAATTTCGGGAGTTTTTCCCCCACAATGCAGTGCACTACTTCGTGAGTTACTATGACTATTACCAGCCTGAGGCTTATGTGCCTACTAGCGACACATATATCGAGAAGGATGCTTCGATCAATGATGAGATCGATCGCCTGCGTCATGCGGCCACCAGCGCACTTTTTGAACGACGTGATGTGCTCATTGTGGCCAGTGTCTCCTGCATCTACGGCTTGGGATCGCCGGAGGACTACGCGGGGATGACCTTCTCCCTTAAGAATGGGGAGTACAGAGACCGCGATCACATTTTACGGCGTTTGGTGGGGATTCAATATGAACGCAACGATATCGGTTTTACCCGTGGCAGCTTTAGGGTCCGCGGTGATGTGGTGGAGATCAATCCCGTGGGCAGCGAAACGGTGATTCGGATCGAGATGTTTGGAGACGAGATTGAGCGGATTCAAGAGATCGATCCGATTACTGGAGAAATCCTAGGCCATCGCGATCAGCTTACTATCTATCCAGCGTCTCACTTTATCACGCCTGAGGAGAAACTTAAACGAGCCTTACCGGTCATCGAGGCTGAATTGGAGGAACGGCTCCAGGTGCTGCGCAGTCAGGACAAACTCCTGGAAGCACAGCGGCTGGAGCAGAGGACCCGCTATGACTTGGAGATGTTGGCTGAGCTTGGTTATTGTACCGGGGTGGAAAATTACTCCGCACCTTTGAGCGGCCGCAGACCGGGCGAAACCCCGGCCACGCTCCTTGACTATTTCCCCAAAGACTACTTGATGATCATTGATGAAGCCCATGTGACGATACCGCAGGTCAGGGCGATGTACTTCGGAGACCGCTCCCGGAAGGAAAACCTGGTGGAATATGGTTTCCGCCTGCCGTCAGCCTTGGACAATCGGCCTTTACAGTTTCCCGAATTTGAGGCCCATATGAATCAGGTAGTCTATGTTTCGGCGACGCCGGGGCCTTATGAACTGGAGCACTCGGAACAAGTGGTGGAGCAAGTGATTCGCCCCACAGGACTGGTTGATCCCCAGGTTGTGGTGCGCCCTGTGCAGGGACAGATTGATGATCTGATCGACGAAATTGGGTTGGTCTTGGCCAGGAAGGAGCGGGTTCTCGTGACCACGCTGACCAAACGCATGGCAGAAGACCTTACCCAGTACTTCACTGAAGTGGGGCTGAAAGTGCGCTATCTGCACTCTGATGTGGAAACCTTGGATCGCATTGAGATCCTGCGGGAACTGCGCCAAGGGGTCTTCGATGTTCTGGTGGGGATCAACCTTCTCCGTGAAGGTCTGGATCTGCCGGAGGTGTCCTTAGTGGCCATATTGGATGCAGATCAGGAGGGCTTCTTGCGGTCGTCCACATCTCTGGTACAGACGATTGGTCGTGCCGCCCGAAATGTGGAAGGCAAGGTGATCATGTATGCTGATCGCATCACCGATTCCATGCGATATGCCATCGATGAAACGAATCGCCGCCGAGCGATTCAGATGGAATACAATGAACGCATGGGGATTACACCAGCGAGCATTGAGAAGTCGATTCGGGACATTGCCCAAGAGATCTCCGCGGATCAGGTGGCGGAGGAGAAACCAAGCTATGGGGCCCGCCTCGGCGGTTCGCTCAAAGAGGTAATAGCTCTCATTCAGGAGCTGGAAGAGGAGATGTACAGAGCGGCCCAAGATCTCAATTTCGAGCGGGCTGCTGAACTCCGGGATGAGATCCAGGAGATACGGGTTGAAATGGGGTTGTCAGTTTGAAGGACAAATTAATCATACAAGGTGCAAGACAGCACAATTTAAAGAATATCAACGTGGAAATACCCAGAAACAAGCTGGTTGTGGTGACCGGATTATCCGGGTCGGGCAAGTCATCATTGGCCTTTGATACCATCTATGCGGAGGGACAGCGCCGCTATGTCGAGTCCTTGTCTGCCTATGCCCGGCAATTCTTGGGGCAGATGGATAAACCTGATGTGGACAGCATTGAAGGGCTGTCACCGGCCATTTCCATTGATCAGAAAACGACCAGTCGTAATCCCCGTTCCACCGTGGGAACGGTAACGGAGATTTACGACTATTTGCGCCTCCTTTTCGCCAGGGTGGGCCGGCCCCATTGTCCTAACTGCGGAAAGCCCATTACTCAACAAACGGTAGAGCAAATCGTGGATCAAATCCTCAGCCTCCCCCAGGGTACGAGAATTCAGGTCTTGGCCCCCATCGTTCGGGGACGAAAGGGGGAGCACAGAAAAACCATTGAAGGAGTGGCTAAGGAGGGTTTTGTGCGGATTCGCATCGATGGCGAGCTTCGCGAGGTGACCGATCTACCTGAGCTGGAAAAGAATAAGAAGCACAATATCGAAATTGTGGTGGACCGAATCAGTGTCCGTCCCGATTTGGGCGGACGGATCAGCGACTCGGTGCAGACCGCCTTGGAGCATGGCGGCGGTCTGGTTTATGTGGATGTTATCGGCCAGGACGAGCTGACCTTTAGTGCCAAATTCTCCTGTATCGATTGCGGGATTTCCATGGAAGAATTGGCTCCGCGCATGTTTTCCTTTAACAGTCCTTTTGGGGCCTGCCCAGGATGTGAAGGTCTGGGGACCAAACAAGAGCTGGATCCAGACCTGCTCTTGGATTTGGATTTGTCCATTGAAGAGGGAGGGCTGATCCCTTGGCGTAACAGCAAGAGCCGCTGGAGGAATGCCATTTTAAAGAGCGCCTGCGAAAAATACGGGATCAACAGAGACCTCCCCCTGCGGCAGCTCACAGAGGATCAGCTCAACATGCTCTTGCATGGTCTCGGCGATGAGCTCCTCAAGTTTCAATACATCAACACGGCGGGCCGAGAACGGACCTATGAGGCTCCGTTTGACGGCCTGATCGGTTCTTTAGAGCGCCGCTACCGGGAAAGCCCTTCAGAGTGGGTGCGGGCCGATGTGGAGCAGTACATGAGCATTCGAACTTGTAATGAATGTCTGGGCAGGCGCCTCCGCCCCGAGGTTTTGGGTGTCTTGGTTGGAGATAAGAACATCATGGATGTGACGGGCCTCTCCATTCAGGAGTGTTTAGACTTCTTTGCTAACCTGGACCTGACCTCCAGGGAGGAACTGATTGCCCGCCAAATTGTGAAGGAGATCCGGGAACGCTTGTCGTTTTTGGTCAATGTGGGCCTGGACTATTTAGCCTTGGACCGTCCTGCAGCCACGCTCTCCGGAGGAGAAGCGCAGCGCATACGTCTGGCGACGCAAATTGGCTCGAGTCTAACAGGCGTACTTTACATCCTCGATGAGCCCAGTATTGGCCTGCACCAAAGGGATAACGGCAAGCTCCTGGAGTCCCTGAAGGAGTTGCGGGACTTAGGAAATACCTTGATCATCGTGGAGCACGATGAAGAAACCATGACGGTAGCGGACTGGATTGTCGATATGGGGCCAGGTGCGGGCAGTCATGGCGGTGAGGTGGTGGCGCAAGGAACTTGGGATGACATCTGCAGGGAGCCCAAATCCATTACGGGTAAGTATTTGAAGGGCGAGAAGATGATTCGGGTCCCGCGGGAGCGCCGCAAGCCCAATGGCAACTGGTTGACGATTCGGGGTGCCAGAGAGCATAACCTCAAGAACATCGATGTGAAACTCCCCTTAGGAGTATTTGTCGCTGTTACAGGTGTGTCCGGCTCGGGCAAGAGCACCTTGATTAATGATATTTTGTATAAGAAGCTGAGCCAGGTGATGCATGGAGCTCGCGCTAAGCCGGGGGAGCATGATTCCATCCAGGGTCTAGAGTTCATTGACAAAGTGATCGAGATTGATCAGTCGCCAATTGGGCGAACCCCCCGTTCCAATCCGGCCACCTACACGGGGGCCTTCGACGGGATTCGGGAGCTCTTTGCCCTCACAACAGAGGCTAAGGTGCGGGGCTATGATAAGGGGCGCTTTAGTTTTAACGTGAAGGGCGGCCGCTGTGAGGCCTGCAGGGGAGATGGAATCCTCCGCATTGAGATGCACTTTTTGCCCGACGTCTATGTGCCTTGTGAAGTGTGTCAGGGGAAACGATATGGTCGGGAAACCCTGGAAGTAAAGTACAAAGGTAAATCCATTGCCGATGTCTTGAACATGCAGATTGAAGAGGCGGCGGAATTCTTTCAAAATGTGCCGAAAATTCACAGAAAGATTCAAACCCTCTATGATGTTGGCCTGGGCTATGTCAAACTGGGACAACCCGCCACAGAGCTCTCCGGCGGGGAAGCTCAGAGGGTGAAGCTCGCCACGGAGCTCAGCCGCAGGAGTAATGGGAAGACACTCTATCTCTTGGATGAGCCCACCACTGGACTCCATTTCGAAGACATTCGCAAACTGTTGACAGTGCTGGAGCGTCTGGTGGACGCCGGTGATACGGTGGTGGTGATTGAGCACAATCTTGATGTAATCAAAACCGCCGACTACATTATCGACTTAGGTCCCGAGGGCGGAGAGCGGGGCGGAACCATTGTGGCCCAAGGTACGCCGGAAGAAGTGGCCCAGGTACCCACATCCTATACGGGGCAGTTTCTGCAAAAAGTTCTCAGTGACCGGCGGTTGTCGCGGAGGTGAGTGCATGGATCTTCAAGATAAATTAGCCCTGCTGCCAACGGATCCCGGAGTCTATCTCATGCTGAATGAAGCGGGAGAGGTTATCTATGTGGGCAAGGCCGTCAATTTGCGCAACCGGGTGCGCTCCTACTTTCAAAAGTCCAGCACCCAGCCCATCAAGGTGCAGGCACTGGTGGAGCATATTGCTGATTTGGAGTACATTGTAACTGATTCAGAGATGGAAGCCCTGATCTTGGAGAACAACCTGATCAAAAAGCATTCTCCCCGTTACAATGTGCGGCTGAAAGACGATAAGACCTACCCCTATATCAAAGTGACCGTCCAGGAGACCTTTCCTCGGGTGCTGATGGTCCGCAAACGCCTGCCGGACGGTGCCCGTTACTTCGGCCCTTACACCGATGTCACTGTGGTCAAGAAGACCTTGGCCTTTTTGCGCACTCTTTTTCCGGTGCGCAGTTGCAATAAAGCGATTGAAGAGGGAGCACAGGAACGGCCCTGCCTTAACTATCACATTGGACGCTGTCTAGCCCCCTGTGCGGGCCTGGTCAGCAAGGAAGAGTACGGCACCATGATTAGCGAGGTGTTGTTGTTTCTGGAGGGACGGATTGATCGCCTCATTCCGCAATTGACCAAGGAAATGCATCAAGCCTCCGAACGCCTGGAATATGAGAAGGCCGCCCGCTTTCGCAATCAAATCAGGGGACTCCAGTCTTTGGCAGAGAAACAGAAGATCGTGGCGGAGCACGCGGAAGATCAAGACTATGTGGGCTATGCCCGCCATGGCGAACTAGTCTGTGCTCAGGTGTTTTTTGTGCGCAGCGGGAAACTCATTGGCCGGGAGCACTTCTTACTAGAATGCTCGGCCGATGAAGAAGAAGGAGAGATTCTGCGGGGATTTCTCCAGCAATACTACGAGGAAGCATCGTATATCCCCCGGGAAATCTTCACTCCGGTAGCTGTGGATCAAGCGGCGGTTATGGAGGATTGGCTGGGGAATCTCAGGGGCAGCCGAGTCTATTTGCGCCGTCCCCAGCGGGGTGCCAAGAAGCATCTGCTTGACTTGGTAATCAAGAATGCTCAGATTGTTTTGGATGAGACCCGCAGCCGCGGCAGCTTCAAACAAAGGGCTCTGGAGCGAGCCCTTCAAGACCTGCAGGAGCTCGTGCAGCTGCCTGAGCCCCCCAATCGGATCGAAGCCTTTGATATCTCCAATCTACAAGGTAGCAATGTTGTGGCGTCCTTAGTGGTTTGGGAAAACGGGGACTTCAAGAGTTCGGATTACCGCCGTTTTCGGATTCGAGGGGTGGAAGGAGCTCCCAATGATTACGCGGCGATGCGGGAGGCGGTAGGACGCAGATTTAGGCGGGGATTACAGGAGCAGTCCGGGGAGTCTCTGGAGCAGAAGTTTGCTGCATTTCCCGATCTTGTGCTCATTGACGGGGGAAAAGGGCAATTGGGAGTAGCCTTGGAGGTAAGGCAGGAGCTGGACTTGATTATTCCTTTTTTATCCCTGGCGGAAAAGCGAGAAGAAATCTACCTGGAGGGGCAGTCGCAGCCGGTGGTTTGGCCCCTTGACTCACCGGGACTGCTCCTCTTGCGCAGGATCCGGGATGAGGCTCATCGCTTTGCCCTCACTTATCACCGCAATTTGCGAGGTAAGGCCACCCGGGGTTCCGTCTTGGATGCGATCCCTGGAGTGGGGCCGAAACGCAAGAAGGAACTCATTCGGCATTTCGGCACGATTAAGAAGATCCGAGCCGCCACTTTAGACGAACTCAGCGAAGTGACAGGCATCAGTGCCAAACTGGCTGCGGAGATCTATCAGCATCTGCAACAGAGCTAGCTGCAGCTAGCCTTCTTTTACCAGGAAGTCCACAGCTTCTTTTAGATTCTCGGTAAAGTGCTCGGATACGTTGTGTTCTAAATCCACTTCCACTATGAGCTCTATGGGAAAACCCATGCCCCTAAAAGCTTTTGAGTTGCTTCGCTCGCTGACAACAGGGGTTTCGGCGTCCAGTTCTCTGGTTCCCGCACCAAGAGGCGGCGTCTGCTCTCAGCCTGCGTTTTCGTACAGATAGCCAGGCACGACCTTGCCAGGAAGGAAAGGATCGAGACTCATGCACAAGGTGCAAGCGCAAGGCATACTGTCAGCTCAAAACGGGATGAACATGTATCGCGGCTGCACTCACCGCTGCATTTACTGTGACTCGCGCAGTAAATGCTATCAGATGGATCACGATTTTGAGGATGTGCAGGTCAAAATCAATGCCCCTGAACTTCTGGATCAAGCCCTGAGGAAGAAGCGCAAAAAATGCATGATTAGCACAGGGGCTATGGGCGATCCCTATATTCATCTGGAGGAGCAGCTTCAGCTGACGAGAAGGTGTTTGGAGGTAATTTGTGATCACGGATTTGGCTTGGCCATTCAGACGAAGTCGGCCCGCATTTTGCGGGACTTAGATTTGCTGACGGCCATCAACGAAAAGACCAAGTGCGTGGTGCAGATCACCCTCACCACCTATGACGAAGAGCTGTGCAAAGTCCTGGAACCCAATGTGAGCACAACAAAGGAGCGCTTTGAAGTGCTAAAAATCATGCGCGATCGAGGGATTCCCACGCTTGTCTGGCTCGACCCGATACTGCCTTGGATCAATGACACGGAAGAGAATTTGCGGGGCGTTATGGACTACTGCATTGCAGCGCAGGTGCACGGGATCATCTGCTTTGGTATGGGGTTAACGCTCCGAGACGGAAACAGAGAGTATTTCTATGCCCAACTTGACCGGCACTTTCCGGGAATGAAGGAAAGGTACATGGCGAAGTATGGAAAACTATATCAGGTGGTCAGTCCCAGAAACGAGAGACTGATGGGCATTTTTCGGGAGCTCTGTGCAAAAAACGACATCCTCAGCAGCGTTCAGGGTTGTTTTGACTATCTGCGCCAGTTTGAAGCCAAGGGTCCCCAGCAGATGTCCTTGCCCTGGACCTGACTCTCAACGCCCCCAAGGGATGGGAGCAGATCAGGAGGGAAAATTCCTAGGTGCGGGCAGAATAGGGACAGAGAAAACGACCCCAGGCTCGGGGTCGTTTTGCGCGGTTAGCCTAGCCGCTAGAAGCGCCGGGTTACGCCCAGGTTGACGCTGGCTGAACTGCCTTTGGTGCCTACCGGCGCATCACCCTTAACACCAAAATTGTTCCCCAGCAGGCTCAGTTCTGCTCCGAAGTCATCGGAGAGGTGATACGACACTTCCAGCCGGTAGAAGAACGTAGAGCCGGACCCAACATCATGATTGGTGGAGGCCTCTGTTCGGTGCGACCACCTCGCCCAAGGATTAGCCGCCACTGTGGCAGTGGTGCGCACTTGATCGCTGATGGCGATGTCCACCACTACTTGACCTGTGAAGCCGTGACCCGTCAGGGTGTTAAGCTGACCCGAGTCCACCTCTGGCGTTTCAAAACGGATGGAGACCAAGCTGTAGCCTAGCCCGCCGAAAACTTGCAGTGCATCTTCTTCTAAGAAACGATAATTGGCGCCAACATGGGCCAGATGCCTACTGGTGTTGACGCCCCTCAGCCCTAGGCTGCCATGGTAAAGCCCTGTAAAAAGCAAATCCTCGTAGTCGTACCTGGCCCAAATGCCCGCGGACCATTCGCTATTGTTCAGCTTACCCCCACCGAGAACCTGCGCATAGCTGGTGCGTCCGTACCCCAGATCAACGCCGGCGAGGAGCTCGGCAGAGGCCGTCTGGGAGATCAGCAGCAGGCAGCCAAGGATGAGTACGGGGAGCCCTCTTAAATTATACCGTTTACGCATTTCGGTTTCTCCTCCTTGATGGCTTTAAACACGACATAAATTCGTGATTATGTGATCCAAAACCTGCTAGACCCGGAAGGTTTTGTCTCCTGTTTCGAGAACTAGACACTATACCATGTTGGGAGGTAGGAATCGTGAAAAAGCCAATTTGTTTTATGCTGGTATTCCTTGTACTTCTTGTCTCAACAAACTTCGTGGCCTCTGCTGCGCCCTTTGAGGGTGACGTAAGTTATCTTTTTGGCATCGGGGGCTCCGGAAGCCAGGGGTTTTCCGCCCACGCCCTGGCAGAGCTGGTTGAACAGGTCCTTGTGGATGGTACGTTTTTGAGCACCAGGGCCAAGGAGGCGGAGGAAGAGGAAATCACTTCAAGCCGGCAGTTGTGGAGCATAGGCGGGCTGTACCGGCCGGTGGCGGAGTCAGAAATGGAACTCTTCGTAGGAGCAGGGTTTCTGCAGCTGAGGGAAGAGAGCTCCGAGACCGTGCGGGGAAGCGGCATCTATGGCAAGTTTGGCCTGAAGGTGATGCCCATGGAAAAACTGTCCTTACTCGCCGATTTGAGCTATGCCCCCAAGTATAAAGAGGACGAGGAGGAGTTGGGGCATCTCTTTAGCGCAAGAGCTACCCTTTCTTACCAGGTGATGGACGATTTGGGGTTGCAGGGTACAGTTCGGTACTACAAGACATCAACAGAACACAGCGATACCCTTGTCGGGGGTGGAGTGACCTTTTGGTTTTAACCTGATCACATTTGCCCGTCAGAGCTCCGGCCTAAAAACCGGAGCTTTTTCCGTTTAATAATCTTAAAGGAATATATTGACAAACTGAAGTTCCAGGTTTAAAATATGAATCAGAGTTGGAGATATTAAGACCGGAACTTTAATTCATAAAGGTGGTGAGTCAATTGGCTAATCTCATACTAACCAAGTGTCCTGTCTGCGGCAGGGCCCTGCAGGTGACCAAACTGCACTGCTCAAAGTGCCACACGACCATCGAAGGACAGTTTGATGCCTGCAAATTCTGCCGCCTCACAGAAGAGCAGCGTCAGTTCATTGAAGTCTTTATGACCTCAAGGGGTAACATTAAAGAAGTGGAAAGGCTGCTGGGAATATCCTATCCCACCGTGCGCAGTCGTCTCGATGCTGTCCTGGAGGCGCTGGGCTATCGTGTGGAACGGGAGCAGAGTCAGAGGCGCAAGGAAATTATTGAAGCCCTGGATAAGGGGGAAATAACCTCAGAAGAGGCCATCAGGCTTCTGCAGAATTAGGAAGGGGGTCATCGTTTTGCATGAGGAACAAAGAATGATATTGCGCATGCTAGAAGAAGGTAAGATCACAGCGGAGGAAGCAGAGGCCTTGCTCACGGCCCTGGGGAGCAAGACGGACTTTTCCGGATCGGAGTCGCAGGAGGACCCTTGGACCCGTCTGGAAAAAATGGGGGAAGACTTCGCTTCCAAGGTAGAAGTGGCTACCGAACGCTTCTCCCGGTCGATTGAACATAGTGTTGGCGATAAGCTCAACAAACTGCCCAAAATCTTGGCTCGCTTTCCTTTTTTGGGTTATGAAGAAAGCCAGGAGTTCACCCGCGTGGTGCGGGGCAAGGTTGGTTCCGGTGAGGTGATACCTATTGATCTCAGTAATATCAATGGGGCCCTACGTGTGCAGGGATGGTCGGAAGAAGAGTATCAGCTCACCTGTGTGCAGAGGCTGAAGGGTCGCGACCGTGACCTTTTGCGCAGCCGCCTCTTTAGTGTACCTTGGGACGATGATGCGGAAAAAACAGACTTTACCCTGTCAGTACCTCATGTGAGTGAAGGTACCATCTCTCTCCATCTTATGGTTCCCGAAGCACGCCTGTATAGCGTGCGGCTGTTCTCACAGAATGGTTCACTACGGGTCGAAAACCTAAAGGGGACCGCTGTCAATGTGGATACCGTCAATGGGTCTATCCGGCTCCATTCGGTCAACGCCCAGACCATTCAGGGAGAGGGAGGCAATGGCTCCTGCGAGATGGAAGGCGTAGAAGCAAAGATGGTCCGCCACGCCTTGGGTAATGGCTCCTATCGCCTGTCTCTTTCCGCAGCCGAGGTGGATCTGGTTACCACTAACGGTTCGGTCAATGTGCGTATCGCGGATGTCGTAGGAGATTCCCGTTATCGACTGCGCACCACCAATGGCGCCATCAAAGTCAGTGTGCCGCCTCAGGTCGACTTAGGCTTGTCTTTGGACTTACAGACGGCGGTAGGCAGGATTTCCACAGAGGTGTCTGCCTTGGAGATTGCCAGGCAGGAGCGGCGAGGCGGCGGATCGGTGCTAACCGCCCATACGGTAGATTACGACAGTAAGGCGGATCGGCTTAATCTAGAAGCATCCTCCACGTCCGGCTCGATTACTCTATCGGCCCGGGAAGCATAGGCAGGATTGGGGAGGAAGCTGCCGAATAAAGGGTGAGATGGTCAGAGGCCATCTCCTTTTTTTATACAGAAACGAGGTACGACATGATTAAGTTGATTGCATCGGATTTAGACGGCACCCTCCTGGATAACAACTCCCAATTGAGTAAGGAGAACAGGGACGCGGTGGCAGAAGCGTTAGCGCAGGGGATCACCTTCACTCTATCGACTGGACGTATGTTCCAGTCGGCGGCACCCTTCGCCCGGGATTTGGGTCTAGGGCCACAGCAGCCCCTGATCTGTTACAATGGGGCATTGATTCGTCGTCTATCGGGGGAAATTCTCTATGAGCAGCCCCTGGCGCCGGAGCTCTCTCAGATGGTTGTGGACTATGGACAGAGGCGGGGGTGGACCATTAACGCTTATTTCCAGGATCAGCTCTATGTATCTTCGGTGAACCAAAAGGCAAGGGACTATGCCCTTCGTTCCCGGGTAAGCGTAACGGCTGTGGGTGACCTAGTTCATTTTGTCGAGGAGGGAAAAAAGTGCCTCTCCAAACTGATGATTATTGGCGAAGCCGAAGAGACTTTGGGCCGCATCGAAGAGCTGCGTTCCCTGGTGGGAGAAGAATTGCAGATCGTTCGTTCCCAACCGCACTTTGTTGAGGTAACCAACATTCAGGCGCACAAGGGTCAAGCGCTGAAGTGGCTGGCGGAGTCTATGGGACTAGAGGTCCGTGAAATCATGGCCATAGGCGACAGCAACAATGACCTAACCATGATTCAGGTGGCCGGGATTGGTGTGGCCGTGGGCAATGCCGGCCTGCTCCTTCAGGAAAACGCAGACTATGTGACGAGCTCCAACCAGGAGCATGGTGTGGCCCGGGCTATCGAGAGATTCGCTCTACAGAGGTGATTTTCAGGTTATGCTTTTCAGACGACGGGATTTTTTCCACATTTTTCTTGCCAATTAGGCAACTTTGTTTTGCCAAAGATTCCGATCTGTGATATTATGTGAATGTAATATAATATGTTCTGGGTAGCCACCCATTTGCGGTCACTCAGTCATATTTAAAATATCCTATTATGACGAGAGGAGTTTTTTTGTGGCACAAGTTCTTTTGAAAGACATTACCAAACGTTTTGGTAATGTGACGGCAGTGAACAATATTAGTTTGGACATTCGGGACAGAGAGTTTATCGTATTGGTTGGCCCATCCGGTTGCGGAAAATCCACAACACTTAGAATGGTGGCGGGTCTTGAGGAGATTACGGCTGGTCAAATTTCCATTGGTGACACCGTAGTGAACGATGTTCCTCCCAAGGACAGAGACATTGCCATGGTTTTCCAAAACTATGCGCTCTATCCACATATGGATGTTTACAACAACATGGCCTTTGGGCTGAAACTGCGTAAGTTCCCTAAAGATCAGATTGACAAACGGGTCAAAGACGCGGCGAAGCTGCTGGGGATTGAGAATCTCCTGGACCGCAAGCCCAAAGCTCTTTCCGGTGGACAGCGCCAACGTGTAGCGGTAGGTCGAGCCATTGTTCGTGAACCTAAGGTGTTCCTCATGGACGAACCTCTCTCCAACCTGGACGCCAAGTTAAGGGTACAGATGAGGGCCGAGCTTAGCAAACTGCATAATCGTCTGCAGACCACCATTATTTACGTTACCCATGACCAAACGGAAGCTATGACCATGGGTGATCGTATTGTGGTCATGAAGGACGGTCACATCTATCAGGTTGGCGAGCCCCTTGAGATCTACAATCATCCCAACAACGTCTTTGTAGCCGGGTTTATTGGCAGTCCCGCCATGAACTTCCTGGATGTTGTGCTCAAGAAGGATGGCGAGA
Source organism: Bacillota bacterium (assembly GCA_012838305.1). GTDB lineage: Bacteria > Bacillota > Limnochordia > Darwinibacteriales > Darwinibacteriaceae > UBA5420. The sequence continues at coordinate 99,186 of DUPN01000003.1, forward strand.
TTTACAGCATTGATGCTAAGACGTTCCAAATGGACATTCCAGCCGAAAAGGCCGCGTCCATTAAGAGTCTCGGTCAGTATGTGGGTAAAGAGGTTATTCTTGGAATTCGTCCCGAAGACATTGAGGACGCATCCATTGTTGGCTCTGATCCCAGGTTTGACTTTGTGGAAGCTGATGTTGACGTAACGGAGCCTATGGGTGCCGAGGTCAATGCCTACTTCTCCAGCGGAGAGAATTCCTTTATCGCCCGCCTGGATGCTACTACCACGGCCAAAGACGGCAGCTCCCTCAAAGTTGGCTTTAACATGGGCAAGATTCATTTCTTCGATAAGGATACGGAAGAAGTTATCCGGTAGACGAGAGACTATCTGGGGGGTACCACAAGGTACCCTCTCTTTTTTTGGCGATTCGTGTCGCAACTGGAAAGATATACATGGCCTCTAGCAGGAGGAATAGCAATATCTAAGGCGAAATATCTAGGCGTACCGCCACAAAGAGATGGAGATTCTCAGCGACTTCACTAACTTATGTTAGTTATACTGTGGCAGTACCTAAGTTGGTCTCGGTTAATCACTCAAAAAAGGAGGTGCACCCCTTGAGCTGCCTAGACCAGCTGCAGTGCGAACGCATTCCAATCATCTACGGAGAATTAGGGTGAGGAAACATGGAGACTCCCCGGCCATTCTCTTCTTGCAGCACGGATGGATTGCACTGGAAGATATGACAAACAAAAAAGGGGATAAGAAATATGCGAAAAACAATCGTTTTGTCTTTGATCATCGCCTTGGTTGCCATGGCCCCAGTATCCGCTGCCGGCCTGGACTTTGGCGGTTCCATTGAGACAAGCATTGAAGTGAACAAGCAAGAAGGCAAAGATGTGGAGGTAACTCCCGGTTCGGAACTCTCCCTCAATCTTGGGGTAAGCGCAGCACAGGATCGAATTCGTGCCGGCGTAGAGTTCGGTTTGAAGGAAAAGAATGAAGACTTGGTTCCCAGCGGTATTACTCTGGGCGACATTGCTCTAAAACAGGCGTTCATTGAAGCTGATGGACCTTTCTGGCATGGCGGTCCTGAAGCCACAACCCGTTTTGGCACCCTGGATATCGGCTACAGCCCTTATGCTGCTTTGGCTGACCAGAGTGGTATCAGCATTAGCGGTATCGACTTGGACGTTCTTGGGCTAAGCGGCTTCTATGCCCTGGCTGGAGAGCGCGGTCATGTTGTGGGTCTTCGCTCGGATCTGTACTTGCTTGATGATGTAGCCCTTGGCGCATCGCTGATCAACGATCGGGAAATCCTTCGTGTCCAAGTTGATGCGGCCGCCGCTCCAATCGAAGGCTTGCTGGTTGCCGGTAATTTGGCCGTTGACCACACCGACGATTCTGGTTTGAAGATGGATAATCTGTGGACACTGAGAGCTGACTATGAGTTGGCAGAGAACACCAATGTAGTAGCCGGTTACAAGCATATTACCGCAGGGTTTACACCGCACTACGTGGCTGAGAAGACCAAAGAGGAAACAGCCGAGCACGACTGGGTACACTTGGCCCGGGAAAAAGACTCTGGTCTCTTCGTAGGATTTGAGACGGAGCAGCAAGGCATCAGCATGAATGCGGCCTATGACCAAATGTTTGCTGAAGCAAGCATTGGTGCTGGTACCGAGTACGAAGGCTTCAAGTTCAACGTAGAAACTGTTCTTGCAGTACCTGCAGTGAGCTCCATTGCTACCAAGACCACAACCTTTGGTGTGGGACGTGAGTTCGACATCATGGAAGGCTTGGCCATCGATGCCAGCTACGAAGGCAAATGGACAGGTGGAGACGAGAGAACTCTGATGCACACCCTTGGTGCCAATACTACCCTTGGTATCGTACCGGCCGTGGACGGACTGGAACTCAGCGCTGAGGTATCCACCTCGAAGCTGGATCTGGACTCTGTAGGTTACAAAGTGGGCGCGAAGTTTGCTGCACCCAATGGCGTAAACCTCGGCATCGAGCATGCCCGTCATGCTGGTACCACCTTCAACGCTGGTATGAAGGTTGAATTCTAATCTGAAACACAGGTAAGACAGAAAATGGCTCCTTGCGCTAAGGAGCCATTTTTCGCGTTTCTCGGGTAAGAGGAAGGTAACTGCGCATACATATAGAATAAGTAGTTGATTTTGGATTTTCTGGGGGTAGCAGGAAAAAAACTTCGTAGCTCGGAAGGATTTACTCATTCCTTGTCAAATATTGCTATAGAAATCCGCTTTATGCTCCTCAAAGGTACTGGTAAGGAAGGGAGGTGCCCACTCAGAGTCCAGTTGCCAAGTGGGAGATAAAGGCATTACCCTAGGAAAACGGGGCGAAAAGGAAACATGGAGACTTTTCCCCACCATCCCAAAGGTAGTGCAGATAGAAGCAAACAATTATCTGTGAAAAACTGAGGGGGAAAAAGAATGAAGAGAGTATTAGTGATCACCCTTGTGCTCGTCATGGCGTTTGCCAGCAGTGCAATGGCTGCAGTCAGCTTTAGCGGAAAATTCACCGCCACAGCTCAAATGGACAGTTTCAGAGTGTTTACGGAAGATTACAAGCTGACACCTGGATTCGAGGTCACGATTTCTGGAAGCAATAAGGACGAAACAGACGATGTCCTCAACTGGGAGTTCAGTGGCGGTATCAGTCTTACGGACAGCAAGTTTGAATTAGGCAAATACAAGCTAGGCTTGTATGATGACTATTTCAGTGCTTGGGCTTGGGGTAATGGCCAGGAACTCAGTGACAAAGGAGTCAACTTTGGCCTAGTCAAAGCAGCCAAAAAGGCGACCGATATGCGTGCACGCCTTGAGGTTCCTGTGATGGATCTGGCAACAGTAACCATCGACCTCACACCTCCTGCCGCCGTTCGTGCCTTTGTGGACGCGGAAATTGAGGGCTTCAACGTTGGCCTAGCCTATCTCCGTGATTGGAGCGAAACAGATGCGAAGAATGTAATCGCAGCTGATGTTGATACCACCATCGCCGCCGGCGATATGGATGTTAATCTAGAGGCCGCTGCCGGTGTCACCTTGGGCGAAGATCTTGGTTTTGCCGTTGGTTTTGGTGCAGACGCTGATGTGATCGAACCGTTGAACCTCGAAGCAAGCGTAACCCATGCTAGTGAGCATTGGGCAGGCGACAGCTTGACCGCTAAGGAGACTGTTCTTGCCGGTGGAGCAACCTACACCGAAAGCGCATTCCAAGTTACAGCAAATGGAAGCTACACCATCGTTCAGGATGACGACAACAGTAACGAAATCAGCTTTGGTGCGAAGTATCGCATGAGCGAGACGGTCGCCTATGCCGATTTGTTCAAAGAGGACAAAGATGTCTGGGCAACCAACGATGCCCCAGCCTTTGGTGCCAGCGTGGAGTTTGTCGACCTTGGGTTTGACAATGTACAAGTAGATGCAGCCAGCCCTGTCGTGGCCGATATGGTTTGGGTGAAAGGGCAAGCCAAGTACACCGGTGGCAAGAATTTCGAAGCCAGCGTTCTTGGAAAAATCGTACCTTTCTCCAAGCTGACCATTAAACCTTCTGTCAAGTTTGTACTGGCCGAAGTCGAGGAAGTCGCAGCGACAGAGGAAGAAGAGCCAGCAGTAGAGACAACCACTACAACCACAATCAACTTGGCGGCCAGCTACAAGATTGGCGCCAGCGATACCACCCTCAACTTCCAGGGTAAGAAAGTATTTGGAGATGCTCCAGAGAGCTTGCTCAAGCTGTCCATCGAAGTACCTTTCTAGAATCATTCTAGATGAGTGTAAAAAGAAACCACCCGGGTCTCCTGGGTGGTTTTTCTTGTGTGCTTTAGAGCAAATTGCCCTTGCGGACCAGGGCGCTTACTTTTAGCAGCTCCAGATCGCTTGCAGTCAGGCTGCAGGCATCGGGCAGGGTATCGAGGAGCTCTTGATGGTCAAGCTCTAGCAGGGTTCTGCGCAGAGCATCCTGGGCCTCCTGCTCTTTGCCTGACTCGGCTAGTTCCCTGTAGATCAGACATAATAGAGAGAGATGGCGGATGCGCGCAAGGGGCGGACAGGGGCTTGACAACCATTTTTCCACGATCTTCTGCGCGTCCCTCGTCATTCCCCGGTGGAGGAGAACTTTGGCGGTGAGATAGGCCAAATCCGGGTCAGGGGGAGGCTGGGGCACCGGGATGCTAAGTGCAGATGCGCTGGCACTCAAGTCTCGCAGGAAGGAGGTGAGGGAGGTCGCCGGCAGCCGGCGGAGATAAGCATGGCACTTTTCGGTGAGCAGGATACTCTCCTTGGCAGCCTCCAGCACCAGATGGTCCCCGATGAGATCCGCCGCTGTGCTGCTCAGTTCCAAGGACCAGTCTTCCAGACTCTTGAGGGAGGGTCGTGAGGCTCCCCTTTCCACCTTGCTCAGGAAGCTGACCCTGTCTACTCCAGCTATATCCCTTTGGCGTAAGCCCATCTGTTTGCGTCGCTGCCGTAGCCGAGATCCTAGCAGACCCATATCCAGACCCCCAAAACGTGGTCATAAACTCCTCGCCTAGGCAGATTGTACCATAAAACATGAAAAGAGGCAACGCTTCCCATTATTGACAGCATTCTCCCCTCCCAGTATAATGACATTGAGTTCGTCCCAAGAACGAGGTGACTGATGTAGTGGATAGCAAACGAATACAGATCCGTGTTCCCGGGCATTTACTGGATCAGATCGACCGTATGGCAGAGGAAAGTCAGATTAATCGCAGTCAGTTTATACAAAATTGCATCCAGGTGTATATAATGGAGAGAGAACCCCATGACCTGCGAGAAAAACTGCAAGTGGGGTACCAGATTATGGCTGACATTAATTTGACGCTCGCTGAAGAATGTAACGATGATAACCTATTAGAAGACTATGAGAGGCAGTTGGCGGAGGCTGAATAAAGTGGAAAACGTCTTACGCGGCGATATCTTTTATGCCAATTTGAATCCCGTCATCGGTTCGGAACAAGGGGGCGTGAGGCCCGTTTTGATTCTTCAGAACGATATCGGGAACAAGTACAGCCCCACCACCATTGTGGCGGCTATCACGTCGCGGATTAAGAAGGCGAAACTGCCTACCCATATTGAACTCGATAGCGAGAGTTTTGCCCTGGAAAAAGATTCTGTGATACTCCTTGAACAGGTGCGAACCATTGACAAGCGCCGACTTAAGGAGAAGATTGCCCACCTCGATGAGGACACGATGCGTAGGATCGATGAGGCGCTGCAGATTAGCCTCGGTCTTGCCAAATTATAGGTCCCTGCCCAAGCACTCATGTTGTGAGTGTTTTTTGCTCACTCAAGGAGGAGTCTACATGTCCATGAAACGTCCCGTGATTGGCCTGCTCTGCGGCCACCAGAGGGAGAATCCCGATCGCTACTTCGTGAACACCGCCTATATTCAGTCGGTGATCCGCGCTGGCGGGACTCCTATCCTCATCCCGTATCAGCCCAAGGAGCAGATCTTCCAAATTCTTGAGGGCCTAGACGGTCTCCTGGTGCCAGGGGGAGTTGATCTGGATCCCAATCGCTACGGCGAGAACCCCATTGTGGAATGCGGTGAGGTGGATCCCCATTGGGATGAACTCGATTTATGGGCTTCTGGTTATGCTTTGCAGCTTAATCTCCCAGTTTTAGGTATCTGCCGCGGCTGCCAGGTACTGAACGTGGCCTTGGGAGGTACTTTAATCCAGGACATACCAGCCCAAGTCAAAAACCCCATTAAGCATGCGCAAGCGGGGCCGAGGTGGTATGCCACCCATGATATCACCTTAGAGGCAGCAAGCCTCCTGGGAAGCATCTGGGGAAATGCTGGGAAGAAGGTGAACTCCTTTCACCACCAATCCATTGGCCAAGTAGGCCAGGGGTTGCGTATAGTGGCTACCGCACCGGATGGAATCGTCGAGGCGGTGGAGAGCAGCGAACATCGTTTTGCCCTGGGTCTGCAGTGGCACCCCGAATTGATGATTGATCATTACCCTGCGGCCCTGGGCATCTTTGAGCATTTTGTGCGGGCGGCTGCCGCGGGCTGATTTTGCAGGCAGGAATCTCGCCTTCGAAGTTGAACATGGCTATCATGTGCAGATTGAGGAGGCGAATTTGTGTTAGCCATTGTTAATGCTCAGTTACTTACGATTACTGATGGAATCAAAGAAGGAAGTGTCCTTGTCGACGATCAGGGAACCATCGCAGCTGTTGGCGCAGTGGAGATCCCAGAGGGAGCGACCATCATCGACGGCCAGGGCAAGGTACTTATGCCCGGGATGATCGATGCCCATGGTCACGCCGGAGTCTGGGAAGAAGGTCTAGGTTTTGAAGGTTCCGATGGAAATGAAATGACCGATCCCATCACCCCGCACCTACGGGCACTCGATGCCATTAATCCCCATGAGGAAGGTATTGCCGAGGCTCTGCGAGCTGGGGTAACGGCCATGTGTATTTTGCCTGGCAGCGCCAATGTGGTGGGTGGGCAAGGTGTAGTTGTGCATCTCCATGGTAATACAGTGGAGGAAATGATCATTAAAGAAGACGGCGGGCTGAAGATGGCCTTCGGCGAGAACCCCAAGCGGGTGTATTCGGGGCAGAAGAAGACACCCTCGACCAGAATGGCCACCGCCGCTATTTTGCGCGAGAATTTGGTCAAAGCCCAGAATTATCTGGCGAAATTGGAAAAAGCTAAGACGGATCCGGACAAGGCACCTGAACGGGATCTGAAAATGGAAGTGCTGGTTAGGGTACTGAAAAGGGAGCTTTCCGTGCGGGCCCATGCCCATCGGGCGGATGATATCATGACCGCTCTGCGTATTGCCAAGGAATTTAACCTGGACATGAGCATTGAACATTGCACGGAAGGTCATAAAATCACCAGAGAGCTGAAGGAGGCTGGGGTGTGGGCCTTAGTGGGACCCTCCCTGACCAATCGCTCGAAAGTGGAACTGAAAGAACTCTCCTTTAGCACCTTGCGGGTGCTCTGGGAGGCCGGAATTCCCGTGACCATCACCATGGATCATCCCGTGATTCCCGTGGGATATCTGCCTACGGCAGCAGGGTACGCTGTCAAGGCCGGTTTGCCCCGAGAAGAGGCGCTCAAAGCCATCACGATCAATCCCGCCAGGGTCTTGGGTATTGACGATCGTTATGGTTCTCTGGATGTTGGGAAGATGGCCGACATGGTCCTCTGGAGCGGGGATCCATTGGAAATCCAGTCGGAAGTGGAGAAAGTTTTCATCCACGGCCAAGTGGTCTATGATCGCTAGGCCTATCTTGGGAGGATATTGTATTGCTGACTGTAAGATCTGCTAGCCCAGAAGAGACGGTGGAGATTGGTCGAGTACTCAGTGAACAGCTTTTGCCAGGGGATTTCTTGAATCTAAACGGAAGCTTGGGTGCAGGAAAAACCTTGCTCGTGAAGGGAGTGGGACAGGGATTGGGACTTGATCCCGATCTTGTCACCAGTCCGACCTTTTCCATCATGAATGAGTACACAGGTATAGAGCCCCCCCTTTACCATTTTGACCTATACCGGCTCCAAAATGACCTGGAGCTAGAGCAGATAGGCTATGAGGACTATTTCTATGGCTCAGGCATTACCGTCGTGGAGTGGGGAGATCGATTCAGATACCGCCTGCCGGAGCAACGTGTGGACATTGTCCTGGAGAGTTTTGGCCACAAGAACCGCAAACTTATCGTTGTGGGTCAAGGACTCCGAGGCAAGCAGGTCGAGGAACAGTTAAGGGGGCTTCTATAGTGTATGTGTTAGGAATCGATACTTCCACCATGACTGGAGGCGTAGCCCTGCTGCGTGACGACGAGCTTGTGGGGGAGTCGGTACTCAATATTCGCACCACGCACTCCGAGCGGCTCCTGCCCGCGCTAGAAGGGCTGCTTGGTCAGGGCGGTCTTGACGTTAAGCAACTGGGTCTGCTCAGTGTGGTGACTGGGCCTGGTTCGTTCACAGGCTTGCGGATTGGGGTGGCTACCGCCAAGGGTCTCAGTTACGCTCTGGGAATACCCACGGTTGGTGTGACCACGTTGGAGGCTTACGGTTGGCAGTTTCGGTTTTTTCCAGGCGTCGTTCTCGCCTTAGTGGACGCTAGGCGTGAGAATGTGTTTTGGCAGGCATTTAGGGAAGGAATGGCCCTTAATGAGCCCTCCTGCGATGCTTTGAGCCATGTCTTGACCTGGTCTGAGGGATTGGGTCAAGAGCTTCTTTTTGTGGGTGACGGAGCAATCAGCCACGGGGCCAAGCTGCCGTCCAGGGTCCGCCCCTCACAGAGTCTGCTGCGTCCGAGTGCCGCAGCTGATCTGGGTTACAAGCGTTTTCTGCAAGGGGCCGCGCAGGATGCCTTCACCTTGAATCCCACCTATATGCGGCAGACGGAGGCCGAACGAAAATGGCAGAAGCAAATGTAGAATATCGGCTGATGACAGTGGATGATATCCCCCTGGTTCAACTGGTGGAGAGGAAGTGTTTCACCACTCCATGGTCCAGAAGTATTTTCGTCAGCGAGCTTACCCGCAATGACAATGCCATCTATGCCGTGGCCCTAGTGGGTGAACGGATTGTGGGGTATGCTGGAGTGTGGATCATCTTGGATGAAGGCCATATCACCAATATTGGGGTTGATCCATCCTTCCAGAGGCAAGGTATTGGCCAGGGTCTCATGGATATGATTACCAAACTCGCGGTGGAACGAGGTGCGGTTGCCATGACGCTCGAAGTTCGGGTGTCCAACTTCAGTGCCCAAGCCCTCTACACCAAGCTAGGCTTTGTTCCCCGCGGAATTCGTAAGGAGTACTATCAGGACGATAAAGAAGACGCCTTGATTATGTGGAGGGAATTAGGTGAAGAGTGGACTAACACTGGGAATTGAGACGAGTTGTGATGAAACAGCGGCGGCCGTCATCAAAGACGGCACCAAGATTTTGTCCAATGTTGTGTTGTCCCAGATCGATATTCATCAGAAATATGGGGGAGTAGTTCCCGAGATCGCTTCGCGCCATCACATTGAGGCCATTTTTCCTGTGATCCAGGAAGCCTTAAGCGCTGCGGAGGTCGCCCTCGACGATCTTGAGGTGATCGCGGTGGCCTATGGACCCGGATTAGTGGGCAGCCTTTTGGTGGGAGTGGCCGCGGCCAAGGCGTTAGCTTTCGCCACGAAGACACCTTTGGTTGGTGTGAATCACATCGAAGGTCATCTTTATGCCAATTTTCTGGATGGACGGGAGGTCACGCCGCCTCTCGTCTGTTTGACTGTGTCTGGGGGACACACCGATCTGCTCTTGATTCCACGCCTGGGTGAGTATGAGATTCTAGGGCGCACCCGGGATGATGCGGCCGGCGAAGCCTTTGATAAGGTGGCTCGCGTGCTCGGTCTGTCCTATCCGGGAGGGCCCCAAATTGAACAGCTTGCCCAGGGAGGAAACCCAGAGGCCATTTCCTTTCCCAGGAGCCTTTTGGAAAAAGATAACTGGGACTTTTCCTTTAGTGGACTGAAGACCGCTGCCCTCAATTACCTGAACGAAGCGAAGCAGAAGGGAAAAGAGGTGCCCTTGGCTGATTTTGCAGCCAGCTTCCAGTGGGCCATCATCGATGTCTTGACCCAGAAGCTGCTGGCAGCGGCAGAACAACATCAGGTGGACAAAGTGGTACTATCCGGCGGTGTGGCCGCCAACAAAACATTTCGAGGGCATGTTCAGGTCAAGGCCGAGCAAATGGGCCTGGAGCTCCTCTATCCCCCTGTCCATCTGTGCACCGATAACGCCGCTATGGTGGGCAGCGCCGGGTATTTTCGTTACCTTGCCGGTTATCGCAGCGATTACTCCCTCAATGCTGTATCAAATCTGCGCCTAGGAGATGAATAGGAGAGAATGATGAAAGCTGAAGTTATCTTGAGCCCCGGGGAGTATGTCCATCATAGTCTTCGGGGGGCCACCGCCGTTGTGATTGACGTCTTTCGTTTTACCACCACCGTGCTCACTGCGTTAGAAGCAGGTCTGGATCGTTTCTATCCTGTGGCAGAGGTGGAGGAAGCATGGGCCCTAAAGGAGGCAAATCCTAGGGTAAAGCTAGCCGGGGAGAGACAGTCTCTGAAGATCCCCGGTTTTGATTTTGGCAACTCGCCCCTGGAGCACTATGGGAAAAGCTATTCCGGGGGTGATCTGGTGTGTTCCACCACCAATGGCACCCGGGCCATTCAGGCGGCCAAGGGGGCCGAGGAGGTGGTCTTAGCTTCACTGCGTTCTGCAGAGGCCGTCGCCGCCTACCTGCGGCGTTCCGCTGGCGAGATCGTGATTCTCCCCGCGGGAGTGGACGGGAAGTTCTCCTTAGAGGACACTTGGTGTGCTGGCCTGATTTTGAGCAAATTGGATGTAGAAGAACTGGGCGACGGGGCTAAAACCGCTCTGCTTCTCTGGGAGCAGATCGACCGCAGCCAACTGGTGCAAAGTGCACATGGACGTCGTCTGCAAAATCTAGGACTCCACGCTGACCTGGAATTTTGTCTGGAGATCGATGCGAGCCCTGGTCTTGTCCTATGGGATCAATTTACAGGTTGGGGAGCGTTGAGTAGATAACGCTAGGATACTGGTGCTAATTGGTGCTTTTCGACGAAATTGGTCAATTACACCTATTTTTGCCGGATGAACCGACTTGCAATAACTGGTGTGGTTGATTAATATATGGTATAGATTTAGCACTCACTCAGAATGAGTGCTAACAACAGAGATTAAAGGGGGTACACGTAGTTGAACATTAAACCTTTAGGAGATCGCGTAGTATTGAAAGTCCTAGAAGCGGAAGAAAAGACCGCCAGTGGCATCGTCTTACCCGATACCGCCAAAGAAAAACCGCAACAGGGCAAGATATTGGCTGTGGGACCTGGGAAGTACGGTGAAGACGGCAAGGTCATGCCCATGAGCGTAAAAGAGGGCGACACGGTCTTGTTTGCCAAGTATGCTGGAACCGAAATCAAGTACGACGGCGAAGAACTACTTATTCTCAAAGAGTCTGATCTGCTAGCGATTGTAGGATAATCTAACGAGGAAGGTGATTGACTATGGCTAAAGATTTACTTTTTCGGGAAGATGCCCGGAAAAAGCTTGAAAAAGGCGTTAACACCCTGGCCGATGCAGTAAAGATAACCCTCGGACCTAAAGGACGCAATGTGGTTATCGAGAAATCCTATGGTTCTCCCACCATTACCAATGACGGTGTGACCATTGCTCGGGAGATCGAGTTGGAAGATCCCTTTGAAAATCTCGGTGCCCAATTGGTGAAGGAAGTGGCCACAAAGACCAACGACATCGCTGGTGACGGAACCACGACCGGTACTGTTTTGGCCCAGGCCATCGTACGTGAAGGCTTGCGGAATGTGGCCGCAGGCGCCAACCCCATTTTCCTAAAACGCGGCATTGAGCGCGCTGTAGATGCCGTTGTAGCAGAGATTCGCGCCACCGCCAGGCCTGTGGAAACAAGAGAAGCCATTTCCCAGGTAGCCTCGATTTCCGCCAGCGATACCCAAATCGGCGATCTGATTGCCGATGCCATGGAAAAAGTGGGCAAAGACGGCGTCATTACGGTGGAGGAGTCCAACACCATTGGTACCACCTTGGATGTTGTGGAAGGCATGCAATTTGACCGCGGTTATGTATCCCACTATATGGTGACCGATACAGACCGTATGGAAGCTTCCTTGGAAGACCCCTACATTCTCATTACCGATCGCAAGATCAGCGCGATTGCCGACATTCTGCCTATTTTGGAAAAAACCATGCAGGTTGGCAAACCCCTTCTGATCATCGCTGAAGATGTGGAAGCTGAAGCTTTGGCCACCTTGGTCTTGAACAAACTCAGGGGAACCTTGAATGTTGTGGCTGTGAAGGCCCCTGGTTTCGGTGACAGGCGTAAGGCTATGCTCGAGGATATTGCCGTTGTAACCGGCGGGCAGTTAGTAAGCGAAGAAGTCGGTCTCAAACTGGAGAATACCACAATTGATATGCTGGGCCAGGCTCGCCAAGTCTTGGTGACGAAGGAAGATACCACCATCGTAGACGGCCGCGGTGACGCAGAAGCTATCGCAGGCCGAATCCACCAGATTCGGACCGAGATCGAGGATACAACATCTGATTATGACATAGAAAAACTCCAGGAGCGTCTCGCTAAGCTTTCTGGCGGCGTAGCAGTGATCCAGGTCGGTGCTCCCACAGAAACTGAGCTCAAAGAGAAGAAACACCGCATCGAAGACGCCCTCTCTGCGACCCGCGCGGCTGTGGAAGAAGGAATCGTTGCTGGCGGCGGAACGATGTTAATTGACGCCATTGGCGCTTTGGATAACCTCAACCTCTCCGGCGACGAGGCCACAGGTGTTGCCATTGTGCGCCGCGTATTGGAAGAGCCTTTGAAGCTCATCGCCAATAACGCAGGTGTTGAAGGTGCCATCGTTGTGGAAAAGGTGAAGAATGCGGCCAAGGGTGTCGGTTTCGATGTACTCACCGAAGAGTATGTGGACATGGTCGAACAAGGTATTATCGACCCAGCCATGGTCACAAGAAGTGCCCTTCAGAATGCTGCTTCCATTGGAGCTATGATTCTGACCACCGAGTGCCTAGTTGTGGATCAGCCTGAGCCTGAGCCTGCCATGCCAGCCGGTGGAGGAATGGGCGGCATGGGCGGAATGATGTAAGCAAAGAAATAGCATGACTATATGGAACCCGGGCTGCAGCTTGGGTTCCCGGGGACTACTGCAGAATGGGCGTTGAGTCGTTCATTTAGCAGCAGTCCCCTTTTAAGTTAACACCCCATTTACAAGGGATCGCAGCGGACCGTGGCGAAATCAGTCTTTACGAAAATCGAAGGTGGGATCGGTTTGCAGGTAGAGGTTATGATCAGTGCAGAGGACATCGCTAAGCGTGTTAGGGAACTGGGCGAGGAAATTACCCGCGACTATGACAGCAAGGATCTAGTGGTGGTGGGTATTCTAAAAGGGGCCGTTGTCTTCATGAGCGATCTCATTCGCGTGATTACGGTGCCGCTGGAAGTAGACTTTATGGCCACCTCGAGTTATGGTTTGTCCACACAGACTTCTGGAGTTGTACAGCTGCTCAAGGACCTAGATACTTCCATCGAGGACCGGGACGTTCTCATAGTGGAAGACATCATCGACACGGGACTCACTCTATCCTATTTAAACCAGTTGCTCCATTCGCGCAAACCAGCCAGCATCAAGACAGCGGTCCTTTTGGATAAGCCCGATCGCCGCCAGACAGAATTTGTCCCCGATTACGTAGGCTTTGTGATCCCGGATCGATTCGTGATTGGTTATGGTCTCGACGTTGAACACAAGTTTCGAGGACTGCCATACATAGGTGTGGTCAATAACTAAGACGGAGGGGTGTTCCTTGAAGCGGATCGCGGTTTTGGATTTTGGCTCAAGCAAGGCTCAGGATGTGGCGGAGAAGGTTCGATCCTCCGGCATCTACAGCGAGGTGGTCTCTGCCTTGGACATGGAGAAGCTCCTCAGGGGAGAGAAGCTCCCGGCCGGCATTATTGCTGTAGGTGAGATTCCGTCGGCTGTGGTCAAAACGCTCCAGGAAGGCCCTGTTCCAGTCCTGTTCTCCGGAGACTTGGAGACATTTCTCACAACGACCTGCGGGCATACTAGAGAGTGGAATGTGGACGTTTTTCTGGCCCAGGCGGTGGACAAGATCCGGGCACAGGTGGGGCAGGGTAAGGTGATTTGCGGCCTGAGCGGCGGTGTCGATTCCTCCGTACTCGCAGTCTTAGTCCACAAAGCCATCGGAGACCAACTAACCTGTGTCTATGTGGATCACGGCTTGATGCGCGCCGGCGAGAGCGATCAAGTGGTGCAGACCTTTCGGGACCAGTTTGGCATCCCCCTGGTTCATGTTGACGCCCAAGACCGATTTCTGCAACGACTGGCGGGAATAGAGGATCCTGAGGAAAAGAGGAAAATCATCGGAGCAGAGTTTATCCGTGTCTTCCAAGAGGAAGCTGAACGCGTAGGAGATGCCGCTTTTCTGGCCCAGGGAACCATCTATCCCGATGTAATCGAAAGCAGCAAAGATGGAGGAACCTTCGTTAAGTCCCATCATAATGTTGGGGGGTTGCCCGAGGACTTAGGTCTTGAACTGGTGGAGCCCTTGGCCCCTTTGTTCAAACATGAAGTGCGAATGCTCGGAGAGAAGCTCAAGATTCCCCACGCTATGGTCTGGAGGCATCCATTTCCAGGTCCCGGGCTGGCTATTCGGGTGATGGGAGCCGTTACCCGGGAAAAGTTGGAGATTCTTCGCAAAGCTGATGCCATCACTATGGAGGAGATTCGCAGCGCGGGATGGTATGATAGAATTTGGCAAGCCCTAGTTGTTTTGACGAACACACGCGCTGTTGGAACCTTTGACGGGGTGCGCACCTTTGATTATGTTGCGGCTTTGCGTTTTGTGACCAGTACCGATGCCATGCGTGCAGATTGGGTCCGAGTTCCCTATGAACTTCTCGATACGATCAGCCGGCGCCTCTTGGCAGAAGTTAGGGGCATTGGCCGGGTTGTGTATGATATCAGTTCTAAACCGCCAGCTACGATTGAATGGGAATAGATTGGAGGGATGTTGCCATGATCAAGTATGATGAGAATGGTCTGGTGCCAGCGGTGATCCAAGATACCCAGTGTAGGGTGCTTATGTTGGCGTACATGAACGAGGAAGCGCTGACTAAGACGCTGCAGACCGGTGAGACTTGGTTTTACAGTCGTAAACGGAAGGAAGTGTGGAAGAAGGGTGAGAAATCCGGCAATGTACAGAAGGTGCGCCGGATCACCGCCGATTGCGATCGGGATTCGCTTCTGATCACCGTGGATCAACATGGCCATGGGGCCTGTGACGATGAACAGGACAATTACGCCTGCTTCCACAACCTGATTATGTCCGACGGTCCTGGACAGAGTGATCTCAGGCCGCAGCGAGAAGCCCTCTCGTGGTTGTATGCCAATATCGAGGACCGCAAGCGCTCACCCAAGGCAGGCTCGTACACCAACTATCTCATAGAGAACGGTTTAGATAAGATCCTCAAGGCATTTGGTGAAGAAGCCGCAGAAGTGATTATTGCAGGTAAGAATGAGGGTGACGAAGAGCTGATCTATGAAGCCAGTGATTTGCTCTATCACCTCTTGGTACTCCTGGTGCATCGCAAAATCAACCTGGAGGCAATCTGGGAAGAACTCCTAGGCCGTTCAACCTTGTCCGGCAACTAACGGAGAAAGCACAAGACACCTTTCTGCTGGAGAGGTTCTCTAAGGCAGAGATCTCTTTAGAAGAAAGGTGTCTTTGATCGTGATGGGCTTAAGATACGTAGAAGTCAGCGAAAGAAGCGATGATTGCCAATGGTGGTAGTGGGGGTACGGTTCCAAACCCAGGAGCCAGACCTCACTTTGGCAGGTGCAAAGAAGCCCGTCGCCCCGAAAGAGGGATCCCAGCCCGCCAGGGCATCACCTACTGCATTTTTGGCCATGGGTTGGGCCGGGGTCTTGATGGAACCATTTTGCACGGGTTCGTACTGATAGTAGCGGCGTCCGCCCGCCACGACGACCTGGTTGACGACTCCACTTAAGGAGTTAGGGTAATCCGGATGGAGGATCCGGTTCAGGACCGAAGATGCTACAGCCACCTGACCCCGATAGGTCTCGCCCTTGGCCTCCGCATGGACTAGCCGGGCCAAAAGGTCCAGCTCGCTCTGGCTAAAGACAGGTGTCAAGGCCTCAGAGAGGCTGGTGTTCGCGTTGGAGATCACCACCTGTTTTTGCAGAGGTCGATAGAAGACGCTTTCCAGCGTCAGAGTGTAGCGGCCAGGGGTCACATTCTTGAACGCAAAGACACCATCGGCAATGGCGGTGCTGTATCCGTTTTGGGTATTGCTTAGGGTGACTTGTCCCTGCCAAAGGGGAAGTCCGGAGCGGGCGTCCTGCACTGTTCCGGTCAAGGGATTTTTTTGGTTGGCAGCAGGAGGCGTTAGGCCCGGCTTTGACGAAGGTGGCAATGTGTCAAGGCACCCGCTTAGTACCACAGCTAGCAGCAATGCAGTTGGCACCAAGATAGTATTCCGCAAAATGAATCGCCCTTCTTTCCAGTATTGTCAGCAATTATCTGTACCTCATATTTCTTCCTAGTGTTGCTCTACCCTGCAGGGAAAGGCTGGGAACCATTGGACACAATCAACAAGGGCCTTTTTGCGTAAAAGGAGAGAAGCATGGATTATCTAGAAAACCTAAATCCCAACCAGAAACTGGCGGTCACCACGGTGGAGGGACCACTCTTGGTAGTGGCCGGAGCCGGGAGCGGCAAGACCCGGGTTTTAACGGCTCGGATCGCTCATCTGATCAAGGCACAGCAGGTGCCGCCCTATCAGATCGCAGCAGTCACCTTTACCAATAAGGCGGCCGGGGAGATGCGGGAAAGGGTAGAAAATCTGGTGGGAGCAAACGGCTCCCAAGTCTTTATGGGAACCTTCCATTCCCTCTGTGTGAGAATACTCCGCTTTGAGGTAGCACAGAGCGGTTACCAACCTAACTTCCAGATTTTTGACCAGGCGGATCAGCTTGTGGTGATCCGAGAATGCCTGAAAGAACTGGGGATGGATCCGAAACGCATTCCGCCGAAACAGGTCTTAGGATCCATTGGGAAAGCCAAAGACGAACTGATCGCTCCAGCGGAGTACCCGACCCCTGGGGGAGATTATTGGGCCCAGACGGTGGCCAAGGTGTATGCTAAGTATCAGGAGAAACTGCAACGAAGCAATGCCTTGGATTTTGACGATCTGATCATGGCCACGGTCAGGATGTTCCAAAAACATCCCCAAGTGCTCCGCAAGTATCAGGATCGTTTCAGGTATATCTTGGTTGACGAGTATCAAGATACAAATATGGCTCAATACATGCTTGTCCAGCTCATGGCGGAACAAAGCGGCAACATTTGTGTGGTTGGCGATGAGGATCAAAGCATTTACGCCTTTCGGGGAGCCGACATCCGTAATATTCTAGAGTTCGAAAAGGACTTTCCAGGGGCTGCTGTAATCAAATTGGAGGAGAACTACCGATCCACCAAAACCATATTGGGAGCGGCTAACTCGGTGATCCGCAACAACACGGAGCGTAAAGACAAGACATTGTGGACCAATCGGGAGCAAGGAGAAAAGGTCGTCTTCCATCAGGGTGAAAGTGAAAGGCATGAAGCGCGTTTTGTGGCTGACACCATCGAGGGTCTGCGCAGCAGAGAGGGCTGTATGTTTCGGGATGTCACCATTTTGTACCGTACCCATGCCCTGAGCCGTGTTTTTGAGGAAGAGTTTATGCGCAGAGGGGTGCCCTATCGCATTGTGGCAGGTCTTCGCTTTTATGAACGCAAGGAGATCAAGGATCTCTTGGCCTATTTGCGCCTGATCCATAATCCCCAAAACGATCAGAGCTTCTTGCGGGTGGTCAATGTACCCAGACGGGGCCTGGGCGATGCGACCTTGGCTAAGCTCGGTGCTTACGCCGAGCAGTTTGATCTGAGCCTGTTTGGCGCCCTATCGTATCTGGACGGTCTAGATGGTCTGGGATCCCGTTTCAGAAAATCTCTAGAAGCCTTTCGAGTGCTGATCGAGGGACTGCGTACGCAGCTCGGAGATTTTACGCTCACAGAACTAACCCGGTCTGTCCTGGAACAGAGCGGTTACTTAAGGGAGCTTGAGGCGGAAGGTGATGCAGAGGCGGCCGCTCGCATTGAAAATCTCGAGGAGTTTCTCTCTGTCACCCGCCAGTTTGAGGCGGAGGTCTCTCCCACCGATTTGGGTGCGTTTTTGGAACATGTAGCCTTAATCAATGAGGTGGACAGCTATGATGCCCAGGCTGATGCGGTGAGTATGATGACACTGCATGCCTCCAAGGGTTTGGAATTTCCGGTGGTCTTTATCGTAGGAATGGAAGACGGGATTTTCCCCCACACGCGCTCTTCTTTGGAGGGGGAGCAATTGGAGGAAGAAAGGCGTCTCGCCTATGTGGGTATGACCCGGGCGGAGGATCGTCTCTTCTTGACATGCAGCCGCCAGCGTACCTTGTATGGCGCAACGCAGCTAAACCCGGTGTCCACCTTTGTGGGGGAGATCTCCCAGGAGTTTGTGGAACAGGTAGGGTCGTCTCGGTTTCCAATGAATGCTGGGGATTTAGTGCCAAAACCCCGGCCCCGGCCCATAGTATCCAACGCATCCTATAAACCCGGTGACAAGGTCCTCCACAAGGCTTGGGGCGAGGGCATGGTGGTTTCTGTGAGTGAAGCAGGCGGTGATCTCCAGTTGAGTATCGCTTTTCAGGATCAAGGCATAAAGAAGGTTATCGCGCATTTAGCACCGATAACAAAGATTTCGTAGGGAGGATTGCCAGATGGAAGATCTTCGGGCCAAAGTCGAGTCCATAAGGTCACAGCTGCGTCTGCATAACTATCGATACTATGTACTGGATGACCCCAGTATCTCGGATGCAGAATATGATCGTCTGCTGCGTAAACTGGAGGACCTAGAGGCAGAGCATCCAGAACTGGTCACTCCCGATTCGCCTACCCAAAGGGTGGGGCATGCCCCCAGTTCCAAGTTTTCCACCGTGGAGCACGTTAGTCCCCTGCTGGGACTGAACAACGCCTTTTCCCAAGAAGAACTCTTGGCTTTTCAGGAGAGGGTGGAAAGACAGAGCGGCCGCTCGGTAAGCTATATCTGTGAGTTAAAGATCGATGGGCTTTCTGTGTCCTTGGACTATGAAGACGGCATCTTTGTGCGGGGAGCCACCCGGGGTGACGGCATGGTTGGCGAGGACATTACAGCCAATTTGCGCACGATTCGCTCCCTCCCTTTGCGCCTAAATGAACCTGTGACACTGAATGCCCGCGGTGAAGTCTTTATGAACCGCCGCCATTTTGACGCTCTCAACCGTGAGCGACGAGAACTTGGCGAGAGCGTTTTTGCCAATCCGCGCAATGCAGCCGCGGGTTCCCTGCGTCAACTTGATCCTAAGCTTACGGCGGAGAGACACTTGGACATTTTCCTTTTTGGTTTAGGCACGGCGCCTACGCCGGGTGTTCAAACCCAGGGGGAGGCCCTCGAGTATCTAAGGAGGGTGGGTCTAAGGACCAATCCCCATTCCCAGGTTTGTCCCTCCTTCCGGGATGTTCTGGATTTTGTTCGCAAGTGGCGTGAAAAGGATCAAAGGAGTAGTCTGCCCTATGACATTGATGGGGTGGTTGTGAAAGTCAACGAATTGGCTCTCCAAAGCCAGCTGGCCACAACCGCCCGCAGTCCTAGATGGGCCATTGCCTACAAATTCCCCGCTGAACAAGTGGTGACCAGGGTTCTGGGCATCGCAGTGCAGGTTGGACGCACCGGCACTCTGACTCCCCTCGCGGAGCTCGAACCTGTCTTGGTGGCAGGTTCCACTGTCAGTCGTGCCACTTTACACAACGAAGATATTGTCAGGGACCGGGATATTCGAGTGGGAGATTATGTCGTGCTGCAAAAGGCGGGGGATGTGATTCCAGAAATCGTGAGGTCTTTGCCTGAAAGGCGGGACGGCAGTGAGGTCTCTTTCCAGATGCCAACCCGCTGCCCAGCCTGCGGCACCGCAGTAGTTCGCCTGCCTGGTGAAGCGGCCACCCGCTGTGTGAATGGGCGCTGCCCAGCCCAACGTATCGAAAAGCTGATTCACTTTGCTTCCAAAGGTGCCCTGGATATTGAGGGTTTAGGACCGGCCAGTGTCACACAATTGGTAGAGGCTGGCTTGGTGGACAGCCCTGTGGACTTCTACCGGCTGAAAAAAGAAGATCTCCTTCAGCTAGAGCGCTTTGGCGAAAAGGCCGCTGACAATCTGCTGGCCTCCATTGAACGAAGCAAGGAGCAGCCCTTTGCCCGGGTTCTCTTTGGCTTGGGTATTCGCATGGTCGGAGCCGAGGTGGCCAGAGAGGTGGCCGCCTGGACCAAGAGCTTTGAGCATCTGACGAAACTAGGGAAGGAAGAGCTCCTGGAAATTCCCGCTGTGGGAGAAAAGATCGCGGCGTCTATTCTGGACTATTTTGCCAACCCTGAGAACAAGAGGCTGGTGGAAGGCCTTTTGGCCCAGGGGTTGCTGCAGCATCAAGGGGACAGCGAGGCGCCGGGAACGGCCAAGGTTTTAGAAGGCCTAACCTTTGTGGTTACCGGTCGATTGGAAGGGTTTAGCCGCTCATCCATCGAAGAGTTCTTACGCTCCCTAGGCGCCAGCGTTACCTCCAGCGTGAGTAAAAAGACAAGTTTCCTAGTGGCCGGACCGGGGGGCGGATCGAAACTAACCAAAGCTGCCGAGCTGGAGATTCCCATCCTTTCGGAACCGGAGTTGATAGAATTTTTGCGGGAAAGAGGTGTCAGATTTGATTGATCGGCACGATGTGATGCGCATGGCCAGGCTGGCACGCCTGGAACTCAGTGAGGAGGAAATTGACCAGTATCAGGAGGACTTAATGCGTTTCTTGCGTTCTGGCCAAAAACTGCAGCAAGTCGATGTGGCAGAGGTAGAAGGCACATCCCATGCTGTTCATGTGGCTCATGAACTGCGGCCGGACCAGGTCGGAACAAGTCTTCGCCAAGAAGCGGTTCTTTCCCTTGGGCCCCGGGTTGAACAGGGGTTTTTCCGTGTACCTCGCATTGTGGAGGGACAGGAATGAAGGAGCTAATTCAGTCATTAGATGTCCGAGAGGTTTCAGCCCAAGAGATTGTTCAGCATCATTTGGAAGAAATTGCCCAGCATGATCCTGGCATTCATGCCTTCATTACGGTTGATCAAGAAGGCGCACTGCGTCAGGCCGACGATGCGGATCGGCGCAGGGCGCAGGGCCAAGCTCTTTCTCCCTTTGACGGTATTCCCATTGCGGTGAAAGACAATATCTCCACAAAGGGTTTGCGTACCACCTGCGGCTCCCGCATGCTCGAAGACTATGTTCCCCTCTTTGACGCTACGGTGATCAGCCGTTTACGCCGCGCTGGCCTGGTTCTTGTGGGGAAAACTAACCTGGATGAGTTCGCTATGGGGTCGTCCACGGAATACTCGGCCTTCGGTGTCACCCATAATCCCCATGATCACTCTCGGGTGCCAGGGGGATCCAGCGGCGGTTCCGCTGCTGCCGTGGCGGCCGGGGAGGTTCCTTGGTCCTTGGGAACGGACACGGGGGGATCCATTCGGCAGCCGGCCTCTTTTTGCGGTGTAGTAGGCTTAAAACCCACCTATGGGTGGGTATCCCGCTATGGCGTGGTGGCCTTGGCTCCTTCTTTGGATCAAGTGGGACCCATGGCCAAAAGGGTGGAAGATGCCGCCGCTTTGTTTGCCCTGATCGCAGGGAACGATCCCCGGGATGCAACGTCAGCCAAGGCGCCTAGTTTTCAGGTGCCGGCCTGGGACCCTGAGGTGCTGCGGGACTTGAGGGTGGGGGTTCCGGAAGAGTTCTTTAGCGCGGGACTCGATTCCCAGGTGGAGCATGCTGTGCGCGGATGCCTCAGACAACTGGAAGACCAGGGGGCGGTTCTGCAGCCCCTATCTCTGGCCACAAATGCGTATGCCATTGATACCTACTTAACCCTGGTGACTGCGGAGGCCAGCTCCTGCCTCGCCCGTTATGACGGGGTTCGCTATGGGAAGCGTGTGGAAGCAGAGGATTCAAACACGATGTTTGC
The DNA here is from genome assembly GCA_012838305.1 of Bacillota bacterium. Taxonomy (GTDB): domain Bacteria; phylum Bacillota; class Limnochordia; order Darwinibacteriales; family Darwinibacteriaceae; genus UBA5420. The sequence goes on from DUPN01000003.1 coordinate 120,935, forward strand.
CAAGAGTCGATCCGCTGGTTTTGGATCGGAGGTGAAGCGCCGGATCATGCTGGGGACCTATGTCCTCAGTGCCAATCACTATGAGGCCTACTACGAACAGGCCCAGAAAGTGCGCACCCTAATCAAGGAGGATGTTTTGGACGCATTAAGCCAAGTGGACGTTATTATTACCCCCACCACTCCAACTGCGGCCTTTCAGATTGGCGCCAAGCGTGATCCTTTGGAAATGTATCTTTCTGATTTGTTTACAGCCATGGCCAATCTCAGCGGGATTCCGGCTTTGAGCGTTCCTTGCGGTCTTAACTCCCATGGTTTGCCCATGGGGATACAAATCATGGGTGGAAACTTCAGTGAAGCGCTTCTGTTTCAGGTGGGGTACATGATTGAGCAAGGTGTCGAAGGGAGTGCTAGGCATGGCCAACTATGATACTGTGATCGGTTTGGAGATACATGTCGCCTTGCTGACGGACAGCAAATTCCTATGCAGCTGTTCCACGGCGTTCGGGGCTCCGCCTAACAGCCAATGCTGTCCGGTTTGCCTGGGGCTGCCAGGCAGCCTGCCCACTATCAATGAGAAAGCCGTGGAATGTGCCACCAAAGCAGGTTTAGCTCTCAACTGCCAAATCAACCTGTTCAGTAAATTCGATCGAAAGAACTACTTTTATCCCGATTTGCCCAAGGCGTATCAGATCACCCAAGACGCTTATCCCCTCTGCAGCCGGGGGTTCTTGGATTATTATGTTGACGATCAACTGGTTCGAACAGAAATCACCCGTATTCACATGGAAGAGGAAGCAGGTAAGCTCATCCATAGTGGTTCGAGCATTGTCAGCTCCGATTACTCCCTGGTAGACTACAATCGAGCGGGCATCGCCCTCATTGAAATCGTGACCGCACCAGACATTCACCATCCCGGACAGGCCCGTCTGTTTGTTGAACAACTGAGACTGCTTTTGAGCTATATCGGGGTATCGGATACGAAGATGGAAGAAGGCTCTCTCAGGGTGGATGCCAATATTTCGCTTAAGCCCAAAGACAGTGACCTCTTGGGTACGAAGGTGGAAATCAAGAATCTCAACTCCTTTAGAGCCCTAGAGAAGGCTTTGGAGTATGAAGTGAGCAGGCAGGGTGAGATTTTGGATCAGGGCGGCACCATTCGTCAAGAAAGCCGCACCTGGGACGATCGCGCCGGGCGGACCATGTCCATGCGCTCCAAGGGCGATGCTCCCGATTACCGCCTCTTTCCCGAGCCCGATCTGCCTCCCCTGTGTCTGGAGCCCGCTTGGGTTGAATCGATTCGGGCTTCCATTCCCGAACTTCCCCTGGAACGTTTGGGTCGTTTAGAAGAGCAGTTTGGGCTCTCCCGTTACGAAGCAACGTTTTTCGTCCATTATCCGGATTTTTGTCAGATCTTCTTTGATCTGGCTGAATATGACCTGTCGCCCAAGGCGATTGTCAACTTCCTGATGGGTGATTATGCTCGCTTGGCGAGGGAGCGAGGGCATTTAGACGCCCGGCGCATTGCAGGCCTTTTGACCATCGTCAAGGAGGGACTGATTGGCGCCAACCAGGAGGGCGTTGTCCTGGATGCACTGTTTTCGTCGGAGAAATCGGCCCGAGAAATTGTCAAGGAACAGGGCCTGGAGGCCCTGCGGGACAGCACCGAGCTGCAAGGGGTCGTGGATGGGGTCTTGACGGCAAACCCAGATCTGGTGGCTCGTTTCCGAAGCGGCGAAAGCAAACTCTTAGGGTATTTTGTGGGACAGGTGATGCGCGCTACCCGCGGAAAAGCCGACCCAGAAGTCGTTAACAAGCTCCTTGAGGAGGCTTTATCGTGATCAAAACCCATGGCCGTATGCCCATATTAGCAGGATTTTCCGGTCCACGGGGGGAATAGACTCATAGAAGGGCAGGAATCACGAAAATGGAAAATGTTATGTTTTTCTTTGCCAACCTTCCCGTCTATTCCTATGGTTTTATGCTTGGATTGGGTTTCTTGCTCGGATCCTGTTTGGCGCAGCGGGAGGGGAAGCGCAAGGGAATCGGATCGGATTTTGTGTTTCGCTATATTGTCCGCGCCGCACTGGTCTTTGTCCTTGCTGGACGCTTGTCGTTCGTTTGGCAGTTCCATGGGTGGCGCACTTTGATCTATCCCTGGGCTCTGTTTTCCGGCGTTCAGCTGGACGAAGTCTGGGGATTGATTGGGGCCGGCCTATACACCGCCTATTTTCTCCTGCGCCATGTGAACCGCCCAGCCGGTTTTTTAGATGCCATCATTCCTTCTGTGGCTCTGATGCAGTCCCTAGGCCATTTGGGATCGAGTATGCTTGGGCGGGAGACCACTAGCGTGTGGGGTGTAGATTTGGGAGAATTCGTCCTACAGCCCCTGCCCTTATACTCCGCCTTAGCCTACTATGTGATCTTCTCGCTTCTATGGAGACTGCGGCGGAACTTGCGCTATGATGGGCAGCTGTTTCTGGGATATCTCGCTTTAGCCGCTTTGGCCCAGCGTCTGCTATTACCGTACCGTGAAGTGTGGGGTGAATCAACGAATCCATGGCTGTACACCTTTGCCTTTGTGGTCTTCGGCGTGGCCTGGCTCTATCTTCACATTCAGTCCCCTTTTACCGATGCCAGGCGGAGGCTAAGTCTCCGTGATTGGCGCTCGTGGCTGATTTATCTGGCCTCCGTGGTGGGAGTCGGGCTGATCATGATACGATTTTTCTATTGGCGTTTCAGTTAATCAAGGGGGTGGCGACATGTTGAAAGACTGGGTACGCACCCAGCTCGAGCAGGATTCCCATCGGCTTACACCGCAGAGGGAGGCCATTGTGGATGTACTCATCGCCAATGCCAACGACCACTTGTCAGCGGAGGAAGTCTATATGTTTACCAGGGATCTGCATTCCGAAATTGGGCTGGCCACCGTTTATCGTAATCTTGAACTTCTAGAGAAACTTGGAATTGTGCACCGTTTCGACTATGGAGACGGCCAAAACCGCTATGAGATCCGCCTGGGGGATAGCGAAGAGCACTACCATCACCATCTCATTTGCAGAGAGTGCGGTTATATTCATGAATTCCATAGCGACCTCTTGGAGACGTTGGAGAGACGCATTGCAGAAGAAACCGGTTTTGACGTGAGCGATCATTGTCTGCGCTTCTTTGGTCTCTGCGCCCAGTGCCAGCGAAAGCAAAGAGACAACGATGCTTGACATTGGAGATCACCCGTTGTATCATGGTTTCAATGAAATCAAATAGAGTGTCGATGGGGAGTAGTACATGGCTAACCCTTACAGAGAGGAAAGCCTGGAGCTGTGAGCTTTCTAAGCATGTGGTCATGGAAGTCGCCCCGGAGCTTCTTAGGTGAACTGCTGTTCTAGCTTGTCCTTGGCATGGAGAAGCCTGCACTTGGTGCAAAGTAGCCTAAGACGGTGGTTCCGTTATGGCTTTCAAGAGTTCCCCATACCTGTGTGGGGAGAATTAAGGTGGTACCGCGAATTTGACTTTTCGTCCTTACAAGGCGAAGGGTCTTTTTTTACTTAGGGATAAGGAGTGAGATCATGGAGAAAACGTATGATCCAAAACGGGTGGAGCAGAAGTGGTACAGTTATTGGGAGGAGAAGGGCTTTTTCCACGGTGAAGTGGATACCACTAAGGAGCCTTTCTGTGTTGTGATCCCGCCTCCGAATGTCACTGGGCAACTGCATATGGGTCATGCTCTCGATAATACGTACCAGGACATCCTGGTGCGTTGGAAACGTATGCAGGGCTTGAACACAGTTTGGATTCCAGGAACAGACCATGCCGGTATTGCCACCCAGGCGAGGGTGGAAGATCATATTCGTTCCACGGAAGGAAAGACCCGCCATGATCTGGGCCGGGAGGAGTTTCTCCGGCGTACTTGGGCCTGGAAGGACGATTACGGTGATCAGATTCTCAACCAGCTTAAGAAACTGGGGGCTTCGCTAGATTGGCAACGGGAGCGTTTCACCATGGATGAGGGCTGTTCCCGGGCTGTGCGGGAGGTGTTCGTGCGCCTGTTTGAAAAAGGCCTGATCTACCAGGGACATTACAGCGTGAATTGGTGTCCCCACTGTGCCACCACCCTCTCGGACATCGAAGTGGAACATCAAGATGATCAAGGTAAGCTGTATCATGTTAAGTACCCTTTTAGTGATGGGAGCGGTTTCATTCAGGTCGCCACCACCAGACCAGAGACGATGCTCGGTGATACGGCCATCGCGGTAAATCCAGCAGATGAGCGCTATGCCCACTTGGTGGGCCAGACTGTGATCGTGCCTTTAGTGGATCGCGAGGTACCTGTTGTGGCCGACGACTATGTGGACTTGGAGTTTGGTACGGGGATGGTCAAAGTTACTCCAGCCCATGATCCCAATGACTTTGAAATCGGACTGCGTCATAATCTTCCCCAGATACAGGTCATTGGCCTGGATGCGACCATGACGGCGGAAGCAGGGAAATACGCAGGTCTGGATCGCTACACGGCCCGACAGCGAGTGGTGGAGGATTTGAGTCAGCTGGGTCTCTTGGAACGAGTCGAGGACCATGATCATGCCGTAGGCCACTGCTATCGCTGCCACACTGTTGTGGAACCCTTAGTATCGAAACAGTGGTTTGTGAAAATGGAGCCCTTGGCAAGGGCGGCCATTGCCGCGGTGGAAACGGGAGAAATCCGCTTTATACCAGAGCGCTTCAGCAAACATTACCTCCGCTGGATGGAGAATCTTAGGGATTGGTGCATCTCCCGCCAACTCTGGTGGGGGCACCGCATTCCAGTCTGGTACTGTGACGACTGTGGAGAGAGGTTTGCCCGAGTTGACGAGCCCAGCGCCTGCCCGAACTGTGATTCGATCCGGATCGAACAGGATCCGGATGTGTTGGATACATGGTTTTCTTCCGCCCTGTGGCCGTTTTCCGTTTTGGGCTGGCCGGATTCCACCGCAGAGCTGGAACATTTCTATCCCACTTCTGTTTTGATCACAGGATTTGACATCATCTTTTTCTGGGTGGCCCGCATGGTTGTGATGGGCTATGAATTCATGGGTGATAAGCCTTTCGGTGATGTCCTAATTCATGGTCTGGTCCGGGATGCTCAGGGGAGAAAAATGAGTAAGTCCCTGAACAACGGGGTGGATCCCTTGGATGCTATTGACCAATATGGGGCTGATGCGCTGCGGATCAACCTGGTGATCGGAGTGGCTCCCGGAAACGACCTGCGCTATGTTCCAGAAAAGGTGGAAGCGTACCGCAATTTCGCCAACAAGATCTGGAATGCGTCTCGATTTGCTCTGATGAACCTAAGCGACTTTAACTACAGGCGGCAAAATATGGGAACGCTGGCTCTGACAGCAGTGGATCATTGGATTTTAAGTCGCTATGAGTTCACGGCGCAAGAGGTCACACGCTTTCTCCATCGCTATGATGTAGGGGAAGGGGCCAGGGTTCTGTATGAGTTCATCTGGAACGAACTCTGCGACTGGTACATTGAACTGATCAAGCCCAGGCTCTATGGTAAGCAGGGAGAAGAATCCCGCTACGTGGCTCAGTACGTACTGTGGTACGTGCTCAAAGGTACACTCGAGCTCCTCCATCCCTACATGCCTTTCATTACCGAGGAAATTTGGCAGAACCTGCCCCACGAGGGAGAGAGCATTATGGTGGCTGCCTGGCCTAACCCCTCAGGTTTGACCTCACCAATGAACGAAAAGGTGATGAACACGGTCATGGCCGTGATCACAGAGATTCGGACCATGCGCAGCGAAAAAAAGGTACCCCCTGGCCGAAAGATCACAGCGATTTGCCAGGCCACCCCTGATGTTCAGGAGGTGTTGGCCGCTGCCGAAGAGGATATAAAGAACTTGGCTGGTTTGGATACACTAACCTTGGAAAATGTGGGGCAAAATCCCGCAAAGGCTTTGAGTTCTGTGGTCGATGGCATCAGCATTTTCTTGCCCTTGGCGGATCTGGTGGATCTCGATCAGGAGCTGGAACGGATCCAAAGGGATCTGGAAGCGACACAGGAGGAACTGCGACGGGCCGAAGCGAAACTGGCCAACGAAGGATTTATAACGAAGGCACCTGCCCATGTTGTGGCTAAAGAACAAGAGAAAGCGGCATCGTATCGATCCACATTAGAACAGTTGCAGGCTTTGCTCGAGGAGATGCAGCGCTAGCCATGAAAATGATTGGGCTGAGAGAACGATTTGGCAGTCATTTGGGGCTGGAGCGGATTGGGCTTGTCTGTGACGCTCTGGGACATCCCCAAAGGGACCTCAAGTGCATTCATGTGGCTGGCACCAGTGGAAAAGGTTCAGTCGCGGCTTTGTTGAGCGCAGTGCTACGACGAAGCGGACTGAGGGTGGGGCTCTTTACCTCACCCCACCTCGAACACTACTGTGAACGTTTTCAGATCGATGGGCAGTGCATTGATTTGGCTGCCCTCGAAACGGTGATAACGAAGGCGGAGGCTGCTTGTAGGCAAGTTGAGCAGGCGTATCCCGAACTTGGGGCTGTAACCGAATTTGAGCTGGCAACCGCTGCGGGCTTTCTGTACTTCCATCTCAACCAGGTCGATCTGGTTGTGCTGGAAACGGGATTGGGGGGCCGCCTTGACGCCACGAATGTGGTGGATCCTCTCTTAACGGTGATCACCACCATCAGCCTGGATCATCAGGATTATCTGGGTTCAACCCTAGAGGAGATTGCTGCGGAAAAGGCAGGGATTGTAAAGGCGGGGGTGCCCCTTGTCAGCGGGGTGCAGTCCATGGCTGCAGAAGCCGTGCTGAAGCAAATCGCCCAGGAAAGAGGTGCACCCTGGCGAAGCATGAGGGACGTGTCCTGGGAAGGACATGGCTGGGGTTTGTCCGGCGGACAGCTGACTTTTCCACCCATTGGAACGGTTCAGGTCGGCCTTCTCGGTCAGCATCAGCTGCAGAATGCGGCCACCGCCCTTTTGGCCCTCTTGGAACTGCGGAAACTAGGTTACCACCTTCCGCAGCAGGCGATTCTCCAGGGCTGCCAGGAGGTGATCTGGCCCGGACGGCTGGAGGTGGTGTCGTCTCGCCCATTTATGATCCTTGATGGAGCGCATAACCAGGAGGGTATTGATGCGCTAGCCCAGAGCCTGCGCCATGTACTTCTGGAGTTGGAGAAATCCAAGTTCACCTTTCTCTTCGGTATGCTGCATAACAAAGAACTAAGCTTACTGGAGCCCTTGTTACCTTTGGCGAAGCGCTTTGTCTTTACTGCAGCCGACGCCAGTCGTTTACCTGGGATGGAGCCAGGGATCATGGTGGATTATGTGCACGGCCGCGGGGGCGAAGCGGTAGGTTATCCCAGTCTCCCCCATGCTTTCGCTGACGTCCAGGCAGATGATCCCGTCTGCGTTTGCGGTTCTCTCTATTTGGTGGGCTCGGTAAAGAGGTTTTTGCGACGGAATGGGTAATTATGCCATGGAGGAGGTTTGACGATGAGCCGCAAGAAAAAGAAGAAGAATACCGGACAAGGGACGAATTTCGTGATCACCCTGGTTACCATGACGGTTGTTTTCCTATTCATTGGCTATTTAATTGGGCAGTATGCTGTCCGGGCGCTGCAGCAGCAGCATCAGACGTCCACCCACTTAGCGCAGGGAGCGGATCGGCCCGTCGTCACAGGAGCAGCAAGCACCGCTCCTGCAAACAAGACCACTGAGCCTGCGCCTCCAACGCCTTCGCCGTCCCCGCCGCAGCCAGCACCTCAAAGCAGTTCACAGCCGCCGGTGTCTTCACCTCCTGCCCAGGAGGGAGTACTCTACCGGGTTCAGGTGGGGGTGTTTTCGGAGCGGGCCAATGCCGAGCGCATGATTGCCCTGCTGCAGGAGGCGGGTTATGAAGGTATCATTCTTGCAGGGCCGCCCCATCGGGTCCAAACCGGAGCGTTCAGTTCACAGGACAATGCGGCCAGACTCGTAGAAGAGCTGACACAGAAAGGTTTTGAGGCCATCATCGTTCGCTAGATTGAGGATTGCCAGATTTTCCCTTGGTTGACAGTCTCTGGACGTTTTGCTATCGTATAGGAGAGACTGTGTGAAAAAGGGGGCGAAGTTAGATGGCATTTAAGATTAGTACAGACTGCATCGCCTGTGGCAGCTGCTTGCCCGAGTGTGCGGCGGAGGCCATTAGTGAAGGCACTGAATACTATACGATTGATGCTGAGGCCTGTATTGACTGCGGCGCTTGTGCAGATGCCTGTCCAGTTGGCGCAATTAGTGAACTTTAGGTAGCATAACCCCCTCCTCCCGTTCATAGTAATGAACTGGGTGGGAGGGAGTTTTTTTGCGGACGAAACGTAGAAGGCGCAAACGTGCTAGGGGTCGCTCTTGTCTTCCCCTAACGATTCTATTTCTCGTGGTGGTTGGGTTACCGGCTTTGTTGGTTCGCAGTTGCACGGTTCCTTTTTTTTCTCCGCGGGAAATTCCACTGGTTAATTTGTGGGATGCTGGACAACAAAAACTGCTGTCCATCACCCTGGAGGAGTACGTGCAGGGGGTGGTAGCTGCAGAAATGCCTGCGAGCTTTGATCTAGAAGCCCTCAAGGCTCAGGCAGTAGCGGCTCGAACCTACGCCTACAGGCGCATTCAAAGGGATGAACGTATTCCTGAGCATCCTGAGGCCCACCTTTCTTCGGATTTCCAGTCGGGTCAAGCCTGGATCTCCTGGGACACCTTCTTGGAACGAAACCGCGGGTCGGCCGGCTTGATCCTGCAGAGGAAGATTCGAAACGCAGTGAGGCAGACCATGGGCATCATCGCTTATTACGATAACGAACCCATTTTGGCCGTCTACCATTCCACAAGCGGCGGGAGGACAGAAAACTCCGAGCACTACTGGAGTGAGGCACTGGCCTACTTGTGTTCGGTGGAAGACCCCTACAGCATCAATTCCCCCAGTCATTATTCCACCGCTACCATCCAGTTGACCAATCTAGCCAAGGTTTTGGAGGTGGAGAATGTGAACAACTTCAGAGTGGTGGAACGTTATCCTTCGGGACGGGTTAAAACGGTGGAAGTGGATGAAAAATGGTTCAGCGGTCGGGAGATCCGAACCCGCCTTTCTTTGCGTTCCACTTGGTTTACTGCGGAAATCCTAGGTAATGAAATGGTCTTTTCTGTCTGGGGCTATGGTCACGGTGTGGGCATGAGCCAATATGGTGCCCAGGGTATGGCCGAGGCCGGGTATGGATATGAGGAAATTCTCCAATACTACTACCAAGGGATAGAGCTGAAGGAGGCCTATTAACTTGGACTATGATCGAATGAGGCGCAAATTCGATTTGGAGGAGCAGCTGGATCGACCATGGGATTTTGCCTACCTGCACTATGGACATTTGGACAGCTGGAAAATAAACAACAACCGAATCAGTCGAGATAAATACCTGCTAGAGGTGGCGAAAGAACTTGGCTCCACCACAGTACCGCACTGGGAGCGCTAGAGAGAGTCCTGCACGGACTCTCTTTTTCGAGAAGGGAAATGACCGGCAAGGGTGAATATCTTATTGAACAAAAATGAGTTGAGTGGGGTTGGCATGAATCTGATCTTGGCATCGAAGTCGCCGCGGCGCAAAGCATTGTTGGAACAATTCCGTATCCCCTTTTCCGTAGAGGTGCTGCCCACCCGTGAGGTGGAGCATGGTGAACCTTTGGATGTGTCCAGGGCCAATGCCGCCGGCAAGGCGGTTCCGGTCAGCCAGGTCCATCCTGACTTCTTGGTCCTTGGGGCTGACACCATTGTAACCTTGGATGGGCGGATCTTAGGCAAACCGAAGGATGCAAAAGACGCCCAGGTTATGCTGACTCTCTTGAGCGGCCGCGAGCACGAGGTGACAACTTCGGTTGCGCTCTGCCAGGGCGGACGGATCCTAAAAAGCTTTAGCGAGACCACTTTAGTCCAGTTTCGAGTGCTTGATCATGCGCAGATTGCCGGGTATATTGCCACCAAAGAGCCCCTTGACAAGGCCGGCGGCTATGGAATCCAGGGATTTGGCGGTCTACTTGTGAAAAGCATCAAAGGTTGTTATTATAATGTAGTAGGGTTGCCCATGCCAAGTTTGGCTGAACATCTGCGGGCATTGGGTATGGAAGTATTTCCCCTTACATAGGCTTCCCTCACTGACCCAGGGAGTTGGAGAAGGAGCAGATATTGATCACGCAAGTTAAAATGAAAGATGTTCCGAAGGAAGAGCGTCCTCGAGAGCGTTTAATTCGGCATGGAGCGGAGCGTCTGGCTAATAGGGAGCTGTTGGCCATCTTGCTTCGTACGGGCAACCAGAGGGAGTCGGCCCTCATCCTTGCCGAAAGGTTATTGGCTCGTTTTGGTTCCCTGCCCGAACTAGCCACCGCCGGCTACGAAGAACTACTGGCGATGAACGGTATCGGGCCCGCTAAGGCAGCGGATATTCTGGCTGCTTTTGAGTTGGCCAAGCGTCTGGCCGAATCCCGCATGGAGTTCCACGGTATTGTCCACAGTCCTCAAGATGCTGCCCAGTTAGTCTTAGGTGAGTTAAGTCTAGCCGACAAAGAACACTTCATGATCATCATGCTGAACACGAAACATCGTGTAATTGCGAAAAAAGTGATCTCCATCGGTCATTTGCATGCCTCGCTGGTCCACCCTCGGGAGATGTTCAAAGAGGCTATCAGGCGAAGCAGCGCCGCTGTGATCCTGGTGCACAACCATCCCAGCGGTGACTTAACCCCCAGTCGAGATGATATTACCACCACGGAGCGACTGAGGGAAGCGGGAAGCATGTTAGGCATTGATGTTCTGGATCATATCATCATTGGGGATAATCGTTATTTGAGCTTCCGGGAACAAGGATTGCTATAGGAGAAAGAAGGGGTTACTGTATGTTCAGGAGGTTTAGCAAGAACATAGGCATTGATCTGGGAACCGCGAACACGTTAGTCTTGGTAGAGGGACGTGGGATCGTTATTAATGAACCTTCAGTCGTAGCCATCGATCGGGAGACCAATGCCATTTTCGCCGTGGGGAACAAAGCAAAGGAAATGGTGGGAAGGACTCCCGGGAATATTGTCGCCATTCGTCCCTTGAAGGATGGGGTGATCGCGGATTTTGACATTACAGAACGCCTTCTGCGCGATTTCCTGAACAAAGCGACACGCCGTTCGCGGCTCAGGCGTCCGCGGGTGATTATTTCTGTACCGTCGGGCGTGACCGAGGTTGAGAAACGGGCGGTGATCGATGCTACCCTCTCCGCGGGAGCAAAGGATGCCAGGGTGATTGAAGAACCCATGGCCGCTGCTATTGGAGCGGGATTACCTGTGCAGGATCCGACAGGCACCATGATCGTGGATATCGGTGGGGGAACCACTGAGGTGGCGGTGATTTCTCTCGGGGGGATCGTCTCGCAGCGATCCATTCGAGTAGCGGGCGATGAGATGGATGATTCCATCGTGCAATACATTCGCCGATCCTATAATCTACTGATTGGGGAGCGAACGGCGGAGAGGGTGAAGGCGGAGATAGGCTATGCCTTGATTGATGGAAAAGAAGAGCTCACCGCAGAGATACGGGGAAGGGACCTAGTTAGCGGTTTGCCAAAGACGGTTACGGTCTCTTCTACAGAGATCTACAAAGCTCTGGAGGAACCGGTCCAGGCCATTGTAGACGCTGTCAAGGTGACCTTGGAACGCACACCGCCAGAATTGGCCGCTGACATCATGGACAGGGGTATTATGATGGCAGGCGGGGGCGCCCTGCTGAGCGGTCTCGATGAGCTCTTAATGAACGAGACGGGCATGCCGGTGCATATCGCCGAGCGTCCCCTCACCGCCGTGGTGGAAGGAACAGGACAAGCTTTGCGCCATTTTGAGCTGTTGAAGCGGATTATGTTGGGTCCTCGACGTTACTAAAGATGGTGCTCAGCTAAGAATTGAGGGTGGTGAATGACGTGCTGGAGCGCCTACTACGCTGGAGGATTCCCCTGATAATCGTATTAATCGTGGTGCTGGTCGGCACGATCCATTACACCTCTGTGCCTCGCGGCCAGATTAGTAAGGCCGAAGCGCTCTGGAGGGATATTCTTTCTCCCTTCCAATGGGTTTTTCGCCGCATCGAAGGCTTTTTTCAAAAGCAAATCACGGAGTTCAATCGTTGGCGTTCCGTGAAGGAAAGAAATGTCGTGCTTGAAGCGCGCCTCCTGGAGTTGGAGGCGGAAGTGTTTGAACTGCGCAATTATCGACGTGAAAACGAATGGTTGCGGGAAGCGCTCGATTTTCGGGATGAGCGGGAGCACGATCTTCTTGTGGCCGAAGTGATCGGAAGGTCCCCGAGTAATTGGGAAAGCGTCATTACCGTGAACAAGGGGCAGGTCCACGGGGTCGCTAGTGGTATGGCTGTAGTGACCAACGCGGGCATTGTGGGCACCGTGATCAACACATCCAGCTTGACCAGCACCGTGCTCTTGATTGTCGATGCGCAAAGCGCCACGGGGGGCCTCGTTCAGTCCAGCGGCGATTTGGTGTTGATTGAAGGCGGACAGATGGATCAGGGCAGTCTGGTGGCCAAACCTTTAGGCCGCGACACCTTTGTCGAGGTGGGTGATGTGATCGTCACATCGGGCTTAAGTAGAATTTATCCGAAGAATCTGCCCATCGGCGAGGTTGTCGCCGTGGAATCACGCCAATATGATCTGTCCTTTGCTGCCATCGTGAAGCCTTTCGTGGATTTTGCCCGCTTGGAATATGTCTTGATTGTCATGCCGCAAGAGGAGCTTTGAGATGAGAACGATAGGCTATGCACTCATCATGGTGCTGGGGTTGGCGTTCCAGACCGCTGGTTCGCCTGGATTTGTTCTTTTTGGCACGAAACCCGAGCTCATGCTGCTGTTGACTCTGCTTTTTGCTATGCTGCTCGAGCCAGGGGGAGCTGCTTGCTTCGGTTTTTTCAGCGGACTTTTGCAGGATGTATTGATCGGTCGCTTTATTGGCTTATATGCTATGACCTACTTACTCATGGCCGTCTTGGCGGCATTCGTCGCTAAACGGTTTTATAAGGAGAATTTCCTGGTACGTTTTCTCATTGTTTTGGGCGGAACATTGTTGGGACAGATCGTTTACCTTCTTGGTGCCGCCTCCTTTGGCTCAGCCGGCTCATGGTCCTGGGTCACGTGGCGCAGTATTCTGGGAACAAGTGCCCTCAATGGACTTTTAGGAGTGCTCTTGTATCGTCCTTTACTTGCTCTCCATAAACGTCTGGTCTATATCGATGAATTGCTGAAAAGAACGGGGTGACGTCGGTGGGAGAGAAAGGCAAGGAGAAACGTCTTTTCGTTCTTTTTGGAATTGTCCTGGTATGTGTGCTGATTATCATCGGACGCCTGTGGTTCTTGCAGCTCGCCAGGGGTGAGTACTATGCACGTTTGGCGGATGGTAATCGCATGCGGCAGCTGCGTCTGCTTCCCCCCCGGGGTGAGATCTCCGACCGAAACGGTGCGGTCTTGGTACGCAGCAAGCCCGCTTTCACCTTGTCCCTTGTTCCAGAGGGTTTCGGCAGTGACAATGAGGCAAGTGTGTGTCTCTTGTGCGAACTGCTGGGACTCAGCCTGGAAGAACTGGAAGAGGCAGTAGAGAAGGGCAAGGGATTTCCCTACGAACCGGTCCGCATCAAGCAGGACCTGGATCCCGAAACGGTAATTGCCATTGAGGAGAATAGGATCAACCTGCCGGGTATCTTTATTGAGGAGGAACCGGTCAGAGAGTATCTGCATGGGGATCTGGCGGCCCACGCGCTGGGTTATCTAGGGATTATCAGCCCGGCCGAGCTGCAGCGTTACGGCGTGAGCTATCGAGGCAGCGACCTGGTGGGCAAAAGCGGTATTGAGCAGAGCTATGAAGAACTGCTGCGCGGTGAGATCGGTGCACTGACGGTGGAAGTCAATGCCTTGAACCGGCCGATCCGGACCGTGAATGTGCTGGAGCCTGTCCCGGGGCACAACATCACCCTAACCTTGGACGCACATTTGCAGGCTGTGGCTGAAGAGGCGTTTTCCGAACATATTCTTACACTAGAGGACGATCCCGGTACCCAGACAGGAGCTGTCTTGGTGATGAATCCCCAGACTGGAGAAATCCTGGCCATGGCCAGCATTCCTGGTTTTGCACCAGAGATTCTCCTGGATCATGCACAGAGAAACCCTTATTATACGGCTTTGAGCCAGGATCCCAGGCTGCCCTTTTTCAACCGCGTGACGCAAGCTCTCTATGGGCCAGGTTCCACCTTCAAACCCATCACGGCCTTGGCCATTTTGGAAGAGGGAGTGTTAAGCGCCGGTGATCGGTTTAATGCCACCGGGGTAAGCCAGTATGGCGTGAAGGACTGGGTGATTAACAGCGGTTTGGCACCCTTTGGCCAGATCAATATGTACGATGCTTTGGGTATGTCCAGCAATCACTATTTCGCCGATAATGGGGCAAAGGTGGGCATTGACCGGCTATCTGTCTGGATGACTGCTCTTGGGTTTGGGGCGCCCACGGGCTTGACCCTCTTCCCCGGGGAAGCCAGCGGCTTGGTTCCCAGTCGAGAGTGGAAACGCCAGGCTTTCAGCAATCGTGGAACGTCGGAACAGAACTGGTATCCTTCGGATACCGAGCAAATCTCTATTGGACAGGGATTTCATCAGATGACCCTGATCCAGTTGGCGCAGGCCTATGCAGCGATTGCCAATAAGGGTACCATCTACAAGCCCCAAATCGTGAAGGAGATTGAGGCTCCCGACGGCACTGTGGTTTTTCGTGCCGTACCGGAGATTGCCTACGAGGTAGAGGCCAAGCAGTCCACATGGGATGCACTGGCTGAAGTGATGAAAGCTCCCATTACCCATGCCAGGGGTACGGCACGCAGCACTATGGCGGGCGCGGGGTATACCATGGCTGGCAAGACCGGTACATGGGAGGTGCCGGGCAGTGTTTCCAATGGTCTTTATGTTGGATATGCTCCGGCGGAAAATCCCGAGATTTTAGTGGCTGTTGTTGTGGAGCGCGGCGGCGGAGGTTCATCGTCGGCGGCGCCCATTGCTCGCAAGATACTTGACGCGTATTTCCAGAGGGACATACCTGATACTTAGCATACGGCAGGAGTCTTCGGTCATTTGCAGAAATAACCAGATGTAAGGTAAGGAGTTGGCTGTCCATGAATGGTGAATTATGTACAATTAAGGGTACCCGTGATGGATTAGTAATCAACATCGCGGATGTGTCGCAGTTCTCCGAGGTCCTCAGTTCACTGGAGCGACAACTTTTGGCGTCCCAGAGCTTTTTCCGGGGCAGTTCAGCCAAGGTTTACTTACACAAGGGAGTGCTGACAGAGAGCTATCTGGACCAGATTGAAGAGCTTATAGCGGATTACGGCATGCGCCTCAACCGCGAACCCCCTCAGCTCAGTATGACCCGCCCCCCAGTTGACCCCATGGAAGAGGAAACCCCCGAGGTAGTAGAAGATACTACACTCTTGGTTCGGCGTACGATACGCTCCGGCCAACGTCTGCATTATGATGGCAACGTGGTGATCATGGGAGATGTGAACCCAGGCGCCGAAGTGGTTTGCACAGGGGATATCCTGGTGCTCGGTGCGCTCCGGGGTGTGGCTCATGCAGGGGCTGAAGGGAAGGTTGATGCTACCGTTTTTGCATTCCGTTTAGAGCCGACACAATTGCGGATCGCCCATGTAATTTCGCGAGCACCCGACGAAAAGAGTCCGCGACCCTCTGGTCCTGAGATAGCCAGGGTTGTGGCAAATAGTGTCCAGCTTTCGATGTACAGCCACTAAGGGTTGAGGGAGGAGCTAATTTTGGGAAAAGTCATAGTGATCACAAGTGGAAAAGGTGGAGTAGGGAAGACGACGACCACGGCCAACTTAGGAACGGGCCTAGCGGCAGCGGGGAAGAAAGTATGTCTGGTGGACACCGACATAGGTCTTAGAAATCTCGATGTTGTCCTGGGACTGGAGAACCGCATCGTTTACGATCTGCTCGATGTGGTGGAAGGCAAGTGCAGGCTTCGCCAAGCATTGATTAAGGACAAGCAGTTTGGTGAGAACTTGGTACTCCTTCCCGCTGCGCAGACCAGGGAAAAGGATGCTGTGTCCCCTGAACAGATGCTCAAACTGATGGAGCAGCTCCGACGAGTGTACGATTTTGTCCTCCTCGACAGTCCCGCAGGCATTGAGCATGGCTTTAAGAATGCCATAGCCGGAGCGGATGCTGCCATTGTAGTGACCACTCCGGAGATTTCTGCCGTCCGGGATGCGGATCGCATCATTGGTCTTTTGGAGGCTGCCGAACTATACGACCCGAAACTGATTATCAACCGCGTACGTCCTGAGATGGTGCGCAAGGGAGATATGATGAGCATCGATGACATCGATGATATCCTAGCGATTTCCATCCTCGGTGTTATTCCCGATGATCAGGACATTATCGTCTCCACAAACAAGGGTGAAACGGTGGTGTTGGATAAGCGATCTCGTCCGGGTCAAGCCTACCGCAATATCGTCCGTCGCATGCTCGGCGATGAGGTTCCGTTCCTGGATTTGCAGGGGCGAAAGATGCTTCATTGGTTCAAGAGGATCCTCAGCGGCGAAGCACAGTAAAGGGAGGGATAGGTCATGTTCGATTTTATCACGAGACTATTTGGCGGTTCCGAGGGAAGTAAGAATAAGGCCAAAGAACGACTTCGCCTCGTTCTTGTGCACGATCGGGCCAGCCTCTCTCCTGGCCTGGTGGAGGCGATGAGGGAAGAGCTGATCGCAGTAATATCCAAGTACCTTGAAATCGATGAGGAAGGCCTTGAGGTCGATTTTGATGAAAGTGATGACTCTGTGGCGCTGATCGCCAATATCCCGGTGAAAAGGGTGAAGCGGCACAAAGAAAAAGCAGAGTAGCAACGACTCATGATTAAGCTCCTCCTGTAATATACTGATAGGGCAAAGGAGGTGCTCAGTCGTGGCTAAGAGTTTTGTTCGCAACTTGGTGCTTGCTTTAGGCGTGTTCCTTGTCATGGCGGTCTTGGTTTACTCCAATGTTGAGTTTGCCGAGCCCATCACGGAGTATGTAGCGTTTGTGGTCACCACGGACTTCTCCGTCCAGCCCTTTCTCCAAAGAGTAGGCCTTGCGGAGAAGTGGGACTCCTGGGATCTGGGGTCTTTGTTCGAGGGGTGGTCTGAAGCTACTCTCGGATGGTGAGGCGATGCGGATAGGTTACTATTTTGGGATTCCCCTCAAAGTGAATCCCTTTTTCATTCTGCTCTTGGCGGCCGCCTTTGCCTGGGGAAGGCTGATCGAAGCGCTCCTACTCTTTGGCATCGTTCTTTGGCATGAAAGCGCCCATATACTTATGGCCAAGGTGTATCGGCTCTACGTTACAGACATCGAACTGCTTCCCTTTGGGGGAGTGACGCGGCTCGAATCTCTGTTGCAGTTGAACCCGGGGATCGAGTGGCGGGTGGCCATGGCGGGTCCTGTGAGTAACGGCGTCCTGATATTCCTTGCTTACGGCCTTAGACCCTATTTTGCTGTAGATCCTTACTGGTTCGACTTCTTTCTTCAGGCGAATGTGGGTATGGCCCTGTTTAACCTGCTACCGGGCTTGCCATTGGATGGCGGTCGCATTTTGCGAGGTTTGTTGGTGCGCCGTAAGGGTTTCAACGAGGCTACGCAGGTGGCGGCCATCCTGGGGCAAATCCTCAGCCTAATCCTGGCCGGCCTTGGCATTTATGTATTGTCCTTAGGAAAGCTGCAGGGGCTGGTTTCTGTCTTGGCAGCGGCCATGCTTTTTCTTTCCGCCAAACAGGAACAAAAGAGCGCCACCTACATTTTCATGCGTTACTTGACCCACAAGAGACAGGAGATACGCCGTAAGAGGGTTGTTGCAGCCCGTGAGCTTGTGGCGACGGTGGAATCCTCCCTGGGCGAAGTGCTCCAGCATATTCAACCCCCCTATTATCATTTGATCTGGATTATGGATATTGAAGGCCGCTTGGTCGGCTTTCTCGGGGAAGTGGAGCTGATTGCCGCCCTGTTTGAACACGGGTTCACCCATAAGCTGGGGGCGGTACCCGTACACAAGATTTGAGATTGCAGATAGGAAGTGGAGCACATGGACAAGCGTCTGATGCCGCTCTTGCCGCTGGTCGAGAAACCGGCACGCTATACAAATCAGGAACTAAATGCTCAGCACAAAGACTGGTCCGAGACGGCCGTCAAGGTGGCTTTAGCTTTTCCAGATATCTATGATGTGGGCATGGGCCATCTTGGCTTCAAGATTCTCTATGCACTGATCAACGCTAGAAAGGACAGCCTAGCGGAGCGGGTGTATGCTCCTTGGATTGATCTTAAGGCTCTCCTGGAAGAGCGGGACATTCCCCTAACGTCCTTGGAATCCGGTGCAGATTTGCTGCAGTTTGATCTGGTTGGTTTTACACTCCAACATGAGCTGAGCTACTCCAATATTATAGCTATGCTGGATTTGGCTGGCATTCCCCGGAGAAGCAAAGATCGGCGGGAGACGGATCCTCTGATCATGGCGGGTGGTCCCTGCGCCTTCAACGTAGAACCCCTGGCAGATTTCCTGGATTTCGTGGTCTTAGGTGAAGGGGAAGAAGTGATTCACGAGATTTTAAGTGCAGTGGCCAAGAAGAAGCTCGGGCCGAGAGCCAGGGATGTCCTCTTGGAGCAGATTGCTCAGATCAAAGGGGTCTATGTTCCCCAGTTCTATCAGCCGCTCTATACCGAGCAAGGAGACTTTGCAGCATTGAGGGCGCTTCATCCGAGTGCGCCCGCAAGGATTGAAAAACGGGTGGTTGCGGACTTTGAGCATCTCCCGTACCCAGAGGAGTTTGTTGTTCCCTATGTCGAGGTGATCCATGATCGGGTCATGGCCGAAATTATGCGCGGCTGTACCCGGGGCTGTCGGTTTTGTCAAGCGGGTATGATCTATCGCCCCGTGAGAGAACGCAGTCCCCAGATACTCAAGGAGCAGATTGCTCGTTTGGCGGACAGTACTGGTTACGAAGAAATCTCCCTGTCTTCCCTATCTAGCGGTGACTATGGACAGATTCTTCCCTTGATCCGCGATCTGATGGCGGACTACCAAGGATGCGGTGTATCCGTTTCCTTGCCGTCGTTACGTCTGGATTCTT
Source organism: Bacillota bacterium (assembly GCA_012838305.1). Lineage (GTDB taxonomy): Bacteria > Bacillota > Limnochordia > Darwinibacteriales > Darwinibacteriaceae > UBA5420. Next base: position 140,152 of record DUPN01000003.1, read on the forward strand.
TTTCGGTTGAATTGGCCGAGGAAATCCAAAAGGGCAGGAAGACAGGGCTCACATTTGCTCCAGAGGCTGGAACCCAGAGGCTGCGGGATGTGATCAACAAGAACGTTTCCGAACAGGATCTCAAAGACGCTGTGCAGGGGGCCTTCCAGGCCGGGTGGTCCCGTATTAAACTCTACTTCATGATCGGTTTGCCCACAGAGACCAGGGAGGATTTGGATGGCATTGTGGATCTGGCCCACCAAGTGCTGCGCTGGGGGCGGGAGTTCGGGACCGGGCAGAGGCGCCCTGAAGTCACCATCAGTGTGGCATCCTTTGTTCCCAAGCCCCATACGCCCTTCCAGTGGATGGCAATGGACAGCATGGAGGTGCTGCGCTCCAAGCAGAGTTATCTGAAGGACCGGCTGCGGCACCCGGGCATCCACTTCAGTTACCCAAAGGTGGAGGAAAGCTTTTTAGAAGCTGTCTTTGCCAGAGGTGACCGGCGTCTCGGGAACGTGGCGGAAAGGGCTGTGGACTTAGGTTGTCAGTTTGACTCCTGGAGCAGCTGCTTCCGCTTTGACCTTTGGATGCAGGCCTTTGAACAGGCGGGCATAGAACCCGCAGCCTACGCCAATTGGGAGCCAGGCTTCTTCCAGCCGCTGCCTTGGGATCATTTGAGCCCAGGATTGCAGGCGGACTTTCTGCGCAGGGAGTGGGATCTGGCCCACAAGGAGGTTCCCACGCCCGATTGTCGCTGGGAAAACTGCAGCAACTGCGGGGTATGTCCTGGCCTTAAGGTGACCAATTCTTTGGTGGAGGGGACGGATCTTGCGTAATGTGCTTCGCTTTCAGTTCAGTAAAGGCCCTGAGGTGCGGTTTTTGTCCCACCTTGATGTCGTGAGAACCATGGAGCGGGCTCTGCGCAGAGCGCATCTGCCCATCGCTTACTCAGAAGGGTTTTCACCTCGTCCCATCATGAGTTACGGTTATGCCCTTCCTGTGGGGATATTGAGTGAGGCCGAGTATGGGGATTTTGTCTTTGCCCGCAAGATCGATCCCGACGAGTTTGTGGTCCGCTACAACCAGCACCTTCCACAGGGCTTTCGGGTGCTGCGGGCCGAGCGTGTGGCGGATCGGACGCCAGCTCTGATGCGTGCGATCAACGCGGCGTCCTGGAGCGTACTGCTTCGGGGTCAAGGGACCGAGGAGATCAGCAAACGGCTTGAATGGCTTCAGGGCGTGGATAGCTTTGTGGTGAAGCGAGAGACTAACAAGGGGAGCAGGGAGATTGACGTTCGTCCTTTGCTGTATGCTGTAGTGGGTGTGCAGACCGTGGATACAGGGACAGTCATCCAGTGCTACTCGGGCTTGGGCAACGAGGCCAATCTACGCATGAACGAACTAGGTGAATTGCTGGGCTTTGATCACTTGAGCGCCGTTATTACCCGCACAGGGCAGTTTAAAAAGGTGGGAGACCACTATTACTCTCCCCTTGGGAATCGAGGTTAGGCATGGAGAGAAAAATTGTAATCTCCGCTTTACTCCATCAGGTGCAAGTGGGTATTGTGGAAGACAATCGATTAGTCGAATATTACCTGGAGCGCGACTCCAAAGAGCGTCTGGTGAACAATATCTACAAAGGTCGCGTCGAGAATGTGCTGCCTGGCATGGGAGCGGCTTTTGTTGACATAGGTAAGGCCAAAAATGCCTTTTTGTTTCTGGCCGATGCAGACGCTGATCTTTCTACCGGTGATTCTGTTATGGTGCAAGTATCCAAGGAAGCGGCCGGCACAAAGGGCCCGAGAGTGACTACGAAGATCTCCTTGCCAGGGCGTTACTTGGTTCTCATGCCCTTGCAGGACCATATCGGCATATCCAGACAGATTACTGATGCCGCAGAACGTGCTAGACTCAAGGAGATCGCCCTCTCGATTCGCCCCGCAAAGATGGGAGTTATTGTGCGTACGGTGGCGGAGAATAGTACCCCGGAGGAGCTGCAGCAGGATCTAGAAGAATTGCTGGATGTGTGGGCTAGAATCCAGGAGAAGTTCAAAGGAAAGTCCCGATCACCCCTGCTCTACCATGACCACGACTTGGTTCACCGTATCCTGCGAGATCTGTATTCCCAGGGAGAAACGGCCGTTGTTGTGGACAGGGCTGATCTGCAGCAGAGGATCATCCGTGAGCTCAAGGAGCTTGCTCCCGGGTCGGACCCTAAGGTAGAGCTGTATCAAGGCAAAGTGGATCTATTCACCTACCTGGGGCTCAAAAAGCAGCTGGAACGGGCTGGGAATCATCGCATCTGGCTGGACTGCGGAGGGTACTTGGTTTTTAACCAGACAGAGGCACTGTTGAGTATCGATGTGAATACGGGCAAGTATGTGGGAACTAAGAATCTGCAGGACACGGTGGTTAAGACCAACCTCCAGGCCGCAGTGGAAATCGCTTACCAACTCCGTCTGCGCAATACGGGTGGAATTGTGATTATTGATTTTATAGATATGACGGATCCTGCCGACCGTGATGCGGTCCTTAGCGAATTGGCCACGGCTTTGGGTCGCGACAAAACGCGTACCAATCTTTTGGGGTTTACCAGACTGGGTTTGGTGGAATTGACGCGCAAAAAGACGGAAAGGCTCCTGGCGCATGTCCTGGAAGTAGATTGCCCGCACTGCAAGGGAACGGGTCGGGTGCTATCCGACGAGACGGTGGCTTTCCAAATTGCCCTCAAGGTGCATTCGCTGGCTTTGGAGAACGCAGCGGCAATTTCCGTGAACTGCCATCCCGCGGTGGCCGGTCTGGTCATCGGGCCTGGGGGCAGCAACTTGCGGGCTTTGGAACAGCATACCGGAAGGACAATTAAGGTCCTGGGCGATGCGTCCTTGGCGCGTCAGGACTATGAGGTGAAAAGCTGGAGTATTGATTGACAGAGACCTTAGTGGGTGTTAGAATGATTGATGTAGATGTCCCGGGTCTCGGTCCGGGCATCGAAACCGCTCAGAACAGGTTGCTACAGGGCATTAAACATGTTGAGAAATCCAGAGCATGTACCTGTATGGCGAGTCTAAAGAAGGAGGTGGACGTATTGTACGCCGTAATCGAAACGGGTGGCAAGCAATATCGTGTGTCCACTGGTGATGCCATTTATGTGGAAAAACTGGATGTGAACGAAGGCGATGAAGTCATTTTAGATCGCGTTCTGCTGGTGAGCCAGGATGGTAAGACCCAAGTAGGTACACCCTATGTTGAAGGGGCCAAAGTAACAGCCAAAGCCGCCAGACAAGGCAAGCAAAAGAAGATCATTGTCTTCAAGTATAAGGCCAAGAAGAATTACCGCAGAAAACAGGGTCATCGGCAGCCCTACACCAAACTGGTGATTGAATCCATCACCGCCTAGTCCCATGTTGAATCTAGTGTTTTACCGGGAGCGAAGTGGATGGAAGGGTTTTCGGGCCAGAGGGCATGCTTATTACGCTAAGCATGGCGAGGATATTGTCTGTGCAGCTCTTTCAGCGTTAACCCAGACAGCTGTGCTTGGTTTGAGGGAAGTCATTGGGATTCATTGCCAGGTCCAAGTGGATGAGGACGCAGGGATGCTTCTGTGTCTGCTGCCTGACGATCTCTCCCAAGAAGAATGGAAGCAGGCCCAAATTGTACTCGATGTCCTTTATGTGGGAGCTTTAGCCATAGAAGAGGACTACGGAACACATGTTAATGTGAAGGAGGTGCCATACCGTGAGAATAAATCTGCAATTATTCGCCTCAAAAAAGGGTGGCGGAAGCACGAAAAACGGCAGAGACTCAGCAGCCCAACGCTTAGGCGTGAAGAGTCATGATGGACAGTTTGTGACTGCGGGCAGCATCATTGTCCGACAGCGCGGAACCCGGGTTAAACCAGGTGTCAACGTTGGTCTTGGCAAAGACGATACCTTGTATGCTCTGGCAGATGGTTATGTTTCCTTCGAACGCCGAGGAAAGACAGGTAAAGCGGTTAGCGTAGTGACTGAGGCCGCATTTGCGTAATGAAAACTCCCTTTGTGCTCCGGTGCAAAGGGTTTTTTTGAGGGAGGACGATCCATGTTTATAGATCAGGCCCGCATCTATGTAAAATCGGGAGACGGCGGTGACGGAGTGGTCCGATTCCGCCGGGAAAAATACGTTCCCGCGGGGGGGCCTGCTGGTGGCGACGGCGGCCGGGGAGGCAGCATCTACTTTGTGGTCGACGGGGGATTATCCACCTTGATGGATTTCCGTTATCGCCGGAAGTTTGTGGCACCTTCAGGCCAGGCGGGACAATCCAAGAATATGGCAGGGAAAGACGGGGAGGACCTGGAGATTCGGGTGCCCCCGGGCACCCTGGTTAAGGATGGGGAGAGCGGGGATGTGCTCCTCGATCTCACTGTGCCCGCAAGCCGTGTCCTGGTACTGCCCGGCGGACGGGGAGGACGAGGCAACACCCACTTTGCCACGTCCACGAGGCAAGCGCCCTCGTTTGCGGAGCGCGGTGAGCCTGGGAAAGAGCTGTGGCTGCAGTTGGAGCTCAAGCTCCTGGCCGACGTGGGTCTTGTAGGTTATCCCAATGTGGGTAAGTCCACTTTGCTTTCGGTGGTGTCTGCCGCCCGCCCCAAAATCGCCAACTATCCCTTTACCACATTAATACCTAATCTAGGAGTGGTGTCGCTAGAACCCGGTCACGCCTTTGTGATCGCTGATATTCCAGGTTTGATCGAAGGGGCTCATCAAGGCGTTGGTTTGGGCATGGACTTTTTACGCCATATTGAGCGCACTCGACTCATTCTTCATCTAGTGGATGCATCCGGCCTTGAAGGCCGAGATCCAGTGGAGGACTATGCCAAGATTAACGAAGAATTACGCTTGTATAGCACCGCCTTGGCCGCCTGTCCCCAGATCTTGGTGGCCAACAAGGCCGACCTGCCTGAGGCCAAGGACAACCTAGGACGTTTGGAGGAAGTCGCCAAACAGCATCACCAGGAGTTTTTTGTGATCTCAGCCGCCACCGGCCAGGGGACGCGGGAGTTGATGCGTCACGTGGATATCCTCGTGCGCCAGATGAAGCAGGGGGATCCTGTGCCAGAGCCGGTGGAGCAGCTCATTCTTCCCAGGGACGAAACACCGCCCATTGAAGATTACACCATTGTGCGCGATAATGAGGACTATGTTGTGCAGGGAGCGGGTCTAGAACGACTCTTACGTCGTTTGGATCTGAATAATCCTGAGGCCATCGCCTACCTGCAGAATCTATTTGAAAAAATTGGCCTGTACAAAAGCCTGGCAGAAATGGAGGTTCCAGAAGGAGCTACCGTTAGGCTTGGAGAATTAGAATTTGAGTATATGGAATGAGGGTGCCTATGTTAACAAGTAAGCAAAGGGCATACTTGCGCGGTTTAGGTAATGAGCTCGAGCCTGTTTTTCAGATTGGCAAAGGCGGTTTATCCGAAGAAATCCTAAACCAGTTGGATGCGGTCTTGGAAGCCCGGGAGCTGATCAAAGTAAAGGTGCTGAAGAGCTGTTTGGATGAGGCCGGCCAGTTGGCGGACGAGATCGCGGGAGCTCTTAATTGTGATGTGGTTCAGACCATCGGTAAGAGCTTTCTTCTGTACCGGGAGTCCTCAAAAGAGGCGCAGATTATGTTGCCCTGAAGGAGTAGAGTACGATGAACAAGAGCTCCAGAGTGGGGATTATGGGTGGAACATTTGACCCGGTGCACTACGGGCACTTGGTCACGGCCGAAGGCGCTCGCTTTGAGTATGGCCTCGATCAGGTCCTGTTTTTGCCCTCCGGGAAACCTCCTCACAAGACAAACAAGCAGGTGAGCGAGGCCGAACACCGTTACATGATGACGGTACTGGCTACCTTGACGAACCCACATTTCGAGGTCTCCCGTCTGGACATCGATCGAGAAGGAGTGAGTTACACCATTGATTCTCTCCGCATCTTGCGGGAGAAGTTCGGAGCGCAGACCGAGCTCTTTTTCATCACGGGTGCCGATGCCATTTTCGAAATCACAGATTGGAAGGATTCCGAGGAGTATCTGACCATCGCCCACTTTATCGCCGCTGCCCGTCCAGGTTTCTGTTTGGAGGAATTGCCCCAGACAACCCAGAATTGGGTGGGCGAGCATGGGGATCGTTTTCATGTCCTCAGGGTCCCGGCCATGGCCATTTCTTCTACAGAAATTAGGGAGCGAGTGCGTAAGGGTACCTCCATTCGCTATTTAGTTCCTGAACAGGTTGAACACTATATTCGGCGCCATGGCCTTTATCTGTAGGCGGTACCCGGATTTTGCAGGAGACATGCGAAGTACTTTAGATGGAGAGGGGGGAGATTATGCTTTCAGAAGAGGAAGTTGCCAGGCGAAAAGCGGAGCTTGAGGAACGTCGAGCCTTAAAACGGGCCTACCGGCGTAGGCAGAAAGTCATTTATTCTATATGTATTGTTGTGGGTATTATTCTAATGGTTCTAACTGCGAGCTATACCTATCAGCGGGGTTTACGGGGGACGCAGGCCATGGCAACCAAGGATGAACGGTTGTTGGTCTTGTTTCTAGGGACCGATGAGAAGGCCGAGGGCGGTACCCGGGCTGACACAATTATGCTCCTGTCCCTCGACGTGAAGACGGGTGAGGCCGGCGTGCTTTCCATCCCTAGAGACACTAGGGTCTGGATTCCGTCCCGACAGCGCTGGGAGCGGGTTAACGCTGCCTATGCCCATGGTGGCGCCTCCATGGCCATGGAGGCTGTTTCCCAATTGGTGGGGATGCCAGTGTCTTACTATGTGCATACGGACTTTGAAGGTTTTGAACAGATTGTGGACCTGTTAGGCGGGGTTGAGATCAATGTGGCCAGGCGAATGCAATATGTAGACAACGCCCAGGGTCTGCAGATTGACATTGCCCCCGGGCTTCAGGTGCTGAATGGTGAAAAGGCACTCCATTTTGTGCGTTACCGCGATCGCCTAGGCGATGTGTCCTTGGTTGATCCCTTTAACGATGAGTATGGCGGCAGGGTGGAGAGACAGAGGCAATTCTTCGAGGCCATTGTCTCCAAAGCGCTCAGTGCCTCGTCCCTGATTAGGCTGCCTCAACTTGTCACGCAGACATTTCGTATTGTGGACACCAACTTACCCTGGGAGGAAGTGCTCAATCTTGCCCTGTCCGGATCCAAGTTTTCCACGGACAAGGTGCAAACAGCTCTCTTACCAGGAAACAGCCAAGTGCTCAATGATGCCTGGTATTGGATCGTGAACGAGGAAAAGGCCAAACTTGTGATTGATACCGTCATTCGCGGTGTGCCTGAGCCGCTTAAGCTTGTGGTACTCAACGGTAATGGACGAAGCGGCATCGCACAGGAGGTGTCAACCCTCTTAAATTATTACGGATATGATGTGGTTTCGCACGGTAACGCCGAGCACTTCGATTTCGCAACCACTCAGGTTGTAGTGGCTCCAAAGGACGTGGAGCGGGTCAAGCCTCTGGCTGAGTATTTGGGGGCTTCGATTCAAGAGGCTGATGTGGTGACCTCCGAGGTCACGGTGATCATAGGAAAAGACTTCACGATAAAGGATAGGAGCGTGGGAATTTGACCAAGCACAGCGCCGAAGATATGGCCAAGATAGCGGCTCGGGCTGGGGACGAGAAGAAGGCTGATGATGTACGAGTGCTGCGAATGCCTGCCGTGGTGGCAGAAACAGAGTTTTTTGTGATTTGTAGTGCGTCCACCCATGTTCAAATTCGGGCCATTGTGAATTCCATTACTGCGGCTTTGGAGGAAGCAGGCGCGGAACTTCTGCGTTATGAAGGACGCGGGGAAAATAACTGGGTGCTGTTGGACTATGGATCCATGGTTGTCCACGTCTTTTTGGAGGAAGATCGTTCCTACTATGATTTAGAGAAGCTCTGGGCTGATGCGGAGCCAGTGCCTTGGCATGTGTGACGCCTACTCGACTCTGGCCCGATTCTATGATATCTCCATCGGTGTGGACTATGAGCAGTGGGTGGGATACCTCTTGGACCTCGCCTTCCGCCATGGTCATGTTCCCCACCGCATTCTCGATTTGGGTTGTGGCACGGGCAATCTGACCATACCCCTGGCTCAGCGGGGTTATGAGCTAACTGGCGTTGATCTTTCAGGTGCGATGCTTGCGGTGGCTAAGTCGAAGACGACCGCTTTGGGCATAGACATTCCCTATCTCCAGGGGGATCTGCGTAGTCTGACCGGCCTCAGCCAAGGTTTTGATACAGCGATCAGCGGGTGTGATGTTCTGAACTATTTGACTACAGAGGACGACCTTTCACGGGCTTTTCAAACGGTGCACCGACACCTGAGGACCGGTGGCTATTGGTTCTTTGACCTTAACTCCGAGCACAAGTTGGGGGATGTCTATGGCAACCAATCCTACGCTGATCTAGACGATGATTTTGCATACTTCTGGGACAATAGCTATGATGGACAGAGGACCCTTTGCACGATGAGTTTGACCTTTTTTATACGAACGGAGGAGGGGCTCTACGAGCGCAAGAAGGAACAGCACATGCAGAAGCTGTGGACCCCCGAAACAATCGAGAAGCTGTGTACGCAACACGGCTTTATCTTCCAGGCCTGCTACGACTTTTTGACCTTGGAATCCTGTAGCGATGAAAGTCTCAGATGGCAGTTCGTTTTACAGAAAGAGAAGCGCCCCTAAAGGCGCTTCTCTTTGCACTAGAATGGACGATATGTGTTCGAGGGGTCGGTGTTGATATTGAAGGATTGTCCTTTGAGAAGTTCTTGCTCCGCCAGGGCGATCATCCGCCTGACCATGTGTCCGCCTACCGAACCGCATTCCCGGGATGAGATATTACCCCAGTAGCCAGTCTTGTATTCGGGATTGATCCCTAATTCGTTAGCTACCTCATATTTAAACTGGTTCAGGGCTTGATAAGCGTATGGAACGACTTTTATATTGCTACTACCAGATCCTTGTGCCATTGAATCTCCTCCCTTTCTGTTCCTAGAGTGTCCCATCAGAATCGTTTTTACCCATGATAGGTTTTGGAAGATCGCTTGGTTTTTTCCAAAGGTACGGAAGTTCTTAACTGGAATAGGGAGAAGGAATAACAAGGGTATAGTGGAATATGTACATGATGTTCGTGATAGACTTCTCTATCCCGAGTCTGTACTTTAGGAAAGGGTGAACCAGCTTGATTCATAAGACATTCCCTCGCGGAGGGGGCGAGATACCTCATCGCAAGGAGGGCTCTGAGCGCAAGGCCATCCAGGCCGTGCCAGCACCTTCCATTGTGGTGATTCCCTTGCATCAACATATTGGGGCTCCCTGTGTGCCTGTGGTACAAGCAGGCGACAAGGTGAAAATAGGGCAACGCATCGGAGAGGCGAAGCAGTTTGTCTGTGCGCCTGTCCATGCCAGTGTGTCCGGTGAAGTGATTGCCGTGGAAGAGAGGCCGTTGTTGACAGGGAAAAAGGTCTTGTCCGTTGTGATCCGTAATGACGGCCAAGACGAGTTGGTCAAGATGGAGGCGGGCGATCCAGCGAAGATGTCTCCTCAGGCTATTCGTCAAGTGGTGAAGGACGCTGGTATTGTGGGAATGGGCGGCGCTGGTTTCCCCACCCATATTAAGGTGACTCCTCCGAAGCCGGTGGAGGTCATCATAATTAACGGTGCCGAATGTGAACCTTACCTCACTTGTGATCACCGTCTCCTGTTGGAACAGGCCGAAGAAATGGTAGGCGGGCTGCTAGCCATTATGAAGGCCACCGGTGCCACCCAGGGCGTGATCGGCATTGAGGTCAACAAACCCGACGCTATTGAGCGTGTCGAAGAGGTCATTAAGGAGCATAAAGAGCTGTCGGTTGCGGCCTTAAAGGTCAAGTATCCCCAAGGAGCGGAGAAACAGCTGATTAAAGCCATCTTGGGCACAGAAGTCCCCAGTGGCGGTCTTCCCTGCGACGCCTGTTGCTGTGTGTTTAATGTGCACACGGCCATCGCTGTCTATGATGCGCTGACCTCTGGCAAGCCCTCGTATGAGCGCGTGGTGACCGTCAGTGGCGGTTCGGTGGTGGATCCTCGTAATCTTCTCGTACGCATTGGAACGCCCATTCAGACGCTATTGGATTTCTGCGGCGGTCTTTTGGGACAACCCGCCGCTCTAGTGGGCGGTGGACCTATGACGGGCCCCCCCGTTGTCGATCTATTAGGGCCGGTTGTAAAGAACCTTTCTGGTGTCCTGGCCCTCAGCCACGAGGAGGCTGCTTTTGATGAGAACCGACCATGCATCCGTTGCGCTCGATGTGTGGATGCGTGTCCCATGGGCTTGACACCCAATCTGCTTGGCGAATATTCGGATAAGGGATTGTATGATAAGGCCGACAAACTAAATGTAAATGACTGTATAGAATGTGCGCTCTGCTCGTATGTCTGCCCATCCAAACGCGCTTTGGTTACGTGGATCATCAAGGGCAAAGCAGGTTTGGCAGCTCAGCGCGCTAAGGAAAAAGTCAGCTAGGGGTGAGATAGATGCAGATAAAGACGGGTCCTTTTCTCCGGAGTCCCTTAACAATTGAGCGTATCATGGGGGATGTGTTGATTGCTCTAATGCCGGCTGTAGTTGCCGGTGTGGTGTTCTTTGGGTGGCGAGCTTTGCTCTTACTTGTCTTAAGTACGTTAAGCGCCATCCTAACTGAAGCTCTCTTGACGAGAGCACCCCTCACACCCCAAGGTATCTTTGGTGATGGCAGCGCAGCCGTTACAGGTCTTTTAGTGGGCTTAATCCTGCCTTCGACAGCCGCTTGGTGGATTCCCATTGTCGGCTCTTTCTTGGCCATTGCTTTGGTCAAGTTAGCCTTTGGCGGTTTGGGCTATAACATATTTAACCCCGCCTTGGGTGCCAGGGCCATTTTGCTGTTAGCCTTTACCTCGCAGATGGTTCGATTTACTGTCCCGTTTGATGTCGTCACTGGTGCCACGCCGCTTCTGAGTACTCGCAGCTTCTCCTGGTCTTTGGTTTGGGGGAATGTGGGAGGCAGTATTGGCGAGACTTCGGTGATCGCTATTTTGCTTGGCGCCATCTACCTGTTCTATCGAGGCCATATTAACTGGCGCATTCCCCTTGGCTATATTGGCAGCGCCTTTGTTCTGGCTCTGATCTGGGGTTTGGATCCTTGGTATACGATTACCGCAGGCGGGCTAATGTTTGCGGCCTTCTTTATGGCCACAGACATGGTCACCTCGCCGGTCACCCACTTGGGACAGCTAGTCTTTGGTGTGGGATGCGGCGTATTGACACTGGTGATCCGGCAGTTTACGCCTTTGCCTGAGGGAGTAACCTTCGCAGTTCTGGTCATGAATGCCCTAGCGCCCGCCCTTGAGTCCTTAACGATTGCCACGATTTTCGGTGTGGGTGCGAGTCGTGAAGCTCGCCTAAAAAGGGTCGCTGTTGCTGCAGCTGCTGTCGTCGTCCTCGTTGGCGTCTTTATCGTACTTGATCAAAATCAGCCGGCCACCCTTCCGGTTCTGCATAGTGGGCAATATCTACCCTTGGCCGATCTCCTGGGTGACAGTGACTATGAGGTGGTAGATCAGGAAGGAACTCGCTATTACCTGGTAAGAGATGAAGAGGGAAATCCTGCCCAGGTTGCCTTCATCGCCGAACAGGGTGGATTTAACGCCCCGATTCGTTTTCTGCTGGTGTTGGATACAGAACATGCTATTCACAGCGTAACCATCTTAGAGCATAGGGAAGACCCTGGTTTGGGTGAACTCATTACTAGACCATCCTTCCTGGAGCAATTTGCAGGTCTAGACAAAGACAGTTCGTTCAGCCTTGGAGATGAGATTCAGGCCATTTCTGGTGCAACCATCTCTTCTAGAGCGTTAGCTAGTGGTGTAAGCAAGGCGCTGGAACTGTTTAATGTGGCTTTTTATGGACAAGAAGAATTAGGTGCCTTGATGGACGGAACCTACCTCGGTCAGGCGGACTCCTTTGGTGGTCCCTTAGAGCTGGAACTCGTGGTTGCAGGTGGCAAAATCGCCTCTGTTGCCGTCTTGAGTCACTCTGATACGCCGGGCATTTCCGACCCGGCCATGCAGGAGGTCCCTGGGAGAATCGTGGCAGCCAACAGTGCCGACGTTGATGCGGCTTCTGGCGCCACCGTGAGCAGTGCAGC
>DUPN01000034.1 GCA_012838305.1 Bacillota bacterium
CCAGCCCTACGATTACAGTATGGCGGTAGCCGTGATCTTCAGTAAAGAGGACAATAGGTTTATCTCCCATGTTGAATATGGAGAGGTCAAATGGTTGAACGCACCTTAAAGGGAGGATCGCGGATGCAAAAAAAACTTGTACTTATTCTAGTCGGGTTACTTAGTCTATCGCTTTCTGTTCCCCTGATTCCACAGGTCTGGGCACAAGTACCCACAGTACAAATCGATAATGAGTATATCCGAATTGTGGTGAATGCCGGCGAGCTTAATACGGGTCGTTTCTCCGTGGGAACAACAGGCGGCGACCCTGATCGCATCACCGATCAGAACAAGCACCTGATCTACGGCGGGGACGATCCATGGACGTCGTATACCACAGTTCGTATCGGGAATCAGAACTGGGTCTATGGTGGGGAGACGGATCGGCGAGCAGGCTTTGATGCCCTTTACGGTGAGATGATTCAACCACCCACCATCGTGGACGGGAAGATCGAGAGCAGCTGGAAGATGGGTCCGATCCAGGTGTGGCAGATTCTGAGTCTTACCCGCAGCAGTACCACCGGTCTCTTGGACACAGCCCAGATCGAGTATCACGTGGAGAATCTGGACACAGTACCCCACATGGTGGGACTGCGCTTAATGCTCGATACCATGCTCGGTGCCAACGATGGTGCCCCCTTTCGAGTGGACGACCGGGGCATTACAGCAGACAGCGTCTTCTACGCCCAGGATATGCCCCAGTTTTGGCAGGCCTTTGACTCCCTGGCGAATCCCCAAGTCATGTCCCAGGGAACACTCACCGGATCGGGTGTCACCACTCCAGATCGCGTCTATTTTTCCAATTGGGGCAGCCTTGCGGACAAAGCCTGGAACTTCGACTTTACCCCTGGACGGGATTTTCAGCGTCTAGGCGAATTTGAGCTGGACAGCGCCATTGCCCTTTTTTGGGATCAAATCTCCCTAGGACCGGGTGAGATGCGCAGCTTTGTCTCGTACTATGGATTGGGCGGCGTCACCATCGCCCCAGGCGAACTCATCGTTGGAGTGACGTCCCCAGCAGAGATCACCTCCGATCCAGAAGGGTTCCAAACATTCTCCATTATCGCCTATGTCCAAAATGACGGCCAGGGTGAGGCCCGTGATGTGATGGCCGAGCTGAAACTGCCGCCAGGTCTCCAACTGGTAGGCTCTGCCGCCAAGGTTCGCTTAAGCGATCTGCAGGTAGGCGAAACAAAACAAACCGGCTGGCAGGTTGGAGTACAGAGCATTGTGGACGGAGTCTTCACCTACGAAGTAGAGGTGACTGCAGAAAACAGTGAGCCGAACAGAGTCACACGTGAAGTGCGGGTCTTGAGCCCGGCCAAACTCCAGGTCCTCTTTAGCGGGCCTCCGGGCCTAGGGATCAAAGACGAACGTTACGATCCTGCAACCTTCGAAGCCAAGGCGGTGATCCGCAATGACGGCGGATCCCAGTTCTATGGAGGAACCTTTGAGATTTTGTATCCCCTCGGGCTAGAATTAGTCACGGGGCAGAGTGCCAAGCGGTTTCCGGGCAGTATCCAACCTGGACAGGAGTTATCGTTCAAATGGCTGTTAAGGCCGAAGGATGGTTTTTCTGGACCTTTGCCCTATTCCCTGCGTACAGTGGACGAACGGGGACAGCAAAAGGTAGAAAACATGTTCATCATCGTTCCCGAGCTAAAACCCAAGGTCTGGGTGGGAGAACCCCAGGTTCCCCAGGGAGGGATGATCAGAGCAGGTGATTTCTTCTCCTTACCGATTTGGGCAACCAACATTCATGATTTCCTAGGTGTGGAGTTGGATCTTTCCTTCGATCCCGACCATTTGGAAGTGGTCGGAAGAACCCTGGGCATTTCCAGGGGAACACTCTTTGTGGACAGCAGTGTTAGCCCTCCTCGCAACCTGTTTTGGGAGATGCCGTCAGTCTCGAATATTTCCGGAGAAATTGTGGGATTAAGGGGAGACCGGGGGACAGGTAATGAGCTCCGCCTCTCCTACGGTACCTTGGTGACCATTCACTTCCGGGCCAAGGCTGCGGGATTGGGGCGAGTCAATCTGGATGGGGTGCGAGTCTTGACGAAACAAGGATTCATCGAAGCTCCCTATCTGGGGATCGAACATAAAGACATCAACATTCAACCATAAAGGTGAGGAGGCTTACTTCATGAAAAAGAGAAACATTGTCTGCGGGCTCATGGCCATACTGCTTTTGAACATGCTCGCACCGGCAGCAGCTTGGGCCGACGTCTCTGACGTCCCCAAGGATCACTGGGCCTATCATGCAGTGAACAGTGCTGTGTCGAAAGGGTACTTAACAGTGTTTGAGGACGGTACATTCCAAGGAACCCGGGTAGTAGACCGTTACGCCTTGGCCAATGTCATCGCCCGCCTCCTGGAAGACCTGGAGGTATCACGCTTCAAGGGTACGCCAGGAGACATGCAGGAGATCAACGAACTTCGGCTGCGCTTTGAAGAGGACTTAGCCACTTGGTATGCCGATCAACAGAGTCTGCGCGATGAGGTTAAGCAGATTGACGAGAATGCCATTATTGCCGAAGAACGGGTCAGTCGGGTGGTGATGGCCCAGATTGATCTGGAAGATCAGGTGCAGGAGATTCGGGACCAGATGACCACCACCCAGAATAATCTCGATCAAGTCCAGGCATCCATCAGCCAGATGCAGCTGGACATGGGTGGTCTGTCCGAAAGTGAGCTGCGCCAGGCCGAGCTGATCACCGCCGTTATTCAGCTGGAGAAAGAGATATTGCTCCAGGCAGAAGCCATCAACAGCCTGGAGAACTGGGCCGGAGAAAAGGGTGCTGTCATGGCCGCACTGCAGGCCACAGACAGCCAGATGGCCGAGGAGTTTGAAGCACTTAAACGAACCAACCAGCAGTTGGAAAAGGACCTGCAAAACGTGGCCGTCCTGCTGCAAAGGGAAACTCAAAATCGCGTGGATTTGGCCAACCAGTTAGAGCAAGCCCAAGCCGATATCATCCTCTTGCGGGAAGACACTTCAAACCTAGACGGTATTAAGACCGAGCTGGCCACAGACGTCAATGCCCAGATCAATGCCGCCTTAATCCGTGAACAGAGGTTGGAGAGGCAGATTAAGACCCTGGAGGAAGAGTTTGAGTCCTACCGGGTGACAGCCGATCAAGAGGTTAAGTCCGCAAAAACGCTGGCTTCCATTGGAATTGCCTTAGGAGCCATTGGCGCCATTATCGGGGTCATCACTACCCTCGGCCAATAGAAACCGAAAACAGAGTAGAACGGGTCGCCCTGTGGGGTGGCCCGTTTTTTGCATACTTTGGGGCAACTTTCGCATACTAAGGAGGGTTAATGGGAGGAGCGATAACAATGAAACCCCAGGAGTACCAGGAGCTTGTCAAGGAAAACAGTCCGCCCCGTCCGCTACTGCGCAACACACTCTGGGCTTTTTTTGTGGGCGGTATCATCTCCGCCCTCGGTCAAGTGGTCTTGGACGTGGCCCAAGGTGCCGAACGGACCAAGGCGGAAGCAGCCGCGGTGACCTTAGCGGTCATGATCTTTGTGGGCACCGTCTTAACCGCATTTGGCATCTATGATGAACTGGCGGAAAAGGGAGGTGCGGGAGCCGCCATACCCATCACGGGTTTTGCCAACACGGTCACAGCGGCGGCCATGGAATTCCGCCGCGAAGGATTTCTCCTCGGTATGGCGGCAAAAATGTTTGTCATTGCCGGGCCGGTTATCGTCTTTGGTATTCTGTCCGGTTTCCTGGTGGCACTGGCTAAGGCGCTAATCCTTGGACTCTTCTAGGGAAGGCAGGTGATGATGTGGCCAGCAACCGAATTGGATCCCAAACCGTGACCTTTTCCAAAGGACCCCGGATCACCAGTTCTTATACCATCGTGGGGCCCATGGAAGGCAAGGGACCCTATGCCTTGGATTTTGATCAGATTCTCCCCGATGATGTACTGGGTCAAAAAACGCCGGAGAAGACCGAGCGACTGATGCTGGAGATGGCCATCGAAAAGACCTTGCAGCAAAAAGGGACCAAACTGGAGGATCTGCAGTTTTTGATTGCAGGTGACCTCATGAATCAAATCATCTCGTCCACCTTTGCTGCCCGAACCTATTCCGCTCCGTACCTTGGCATCTATGGGGCCTGTTCCACCTTTGCCCAGGCTCTGGGTCTAGGCGCAGTCCTGCTCCAAGGAGACTTTGCTGAACAGGTCCTGATCGGCACAGCCAGTCACTACCAGACTGCAGAACGGCAATTCAGGTACCCCATTGAACTGAATGTACAGCACATCGCCAGCAATCATCATACCGTCACGGGGGCAGCAGCAGCCATCTTGGGTTTTGCTGACCAGGGACCAAGAATTACCCATGCCACCTTCGGGCACGTTGTGGACATGGGAATCAAAGATGCCCTAGATATGGGCAGTGCTATGGCGCCGGCGGCCTTTGCCACCTTGACGCAGCATCTTAAAGACACAGACCGCAGCCTCGAGGATTATGACATTGTCTTAACCGGGGATTTGGGGAAGCAGGGGAGAAAGATGCTGCGCCTTTTGCTGACTAAGGAAGATTACGCAGGTTTGGATCGTCTCCAGGACGGAGGGAGTCAAATCTACGGCGATGGCCAGAAGACTGGAGCTGGGGGCAGTGGAACTGCCTGCATCGCTGTGATGACCCTTGGATATGGCCTTAACCTGCTCAAATCCGCCAAAGCCCAGCGCATCTTGGTTGTGGCTACAGGCGCTCTACAAAGTACGGTATCGGTATCGCAGGGTGAATCAATCCCCTGCATCGCACATGCCATTGCCCTTGAGGCCTAGAGGGGGAGGTCTACCGTGCAGTATCTAATCGCGTTTCTTGTGGGAGGAGCAATTTGTGCCCTAGGCCAGCTGATCTTGGACACCACCAAGTGCACCAATGCCCACCTTTTGGTAGGGCTCGTCTGCCTAGGTGCTGTCTTAAGCGGGCTGGGCATCTACGAACCATTTCAGGAATTTGCCGGTGCAGGCGCACTGATTCCCGTGATGGGATTTGGCAGTTCCATCACTAAGGGCATGCTCTCGGAACTGGAAAGGTTGGGCTGGGAAGGCCTGTTCACCGGTGCTTTTGAAATCACAGGCCTCGGTCTAGCAGCATCCATCGTCTTTAGCAGTCTCTTTGCACTACTTCGAAAACCGCATAAATAAGCCCTGGGCTCCCAGGGTTTTTCTTCGAATTCGAGTCCTCGTGGCAGGGGAAGGCGACGCCAAGTAGAAATAAGGTAGGGGGTTCAATGGAACCCAACTTACGAGACAAAGGAGAACACTACGTGGCCTTATCGAATACTCGTCGCGTTGTATATCTGGGTCTGGCCACGGGTCTTGCCCTAGGTTTGCACATTTTTGAAGCCCTAATTCCCATGCCCACAGGCTTGATTGTGCCCGGTTTCAAACTAGGCCTAGCCAATATTGTAACGCTTTATGTCATTATGAACTTCAGCATGAAGGATGCGGTTGTGGTTTCGATCCTCCGCACCGTCCTGGGCGCCTTGCTATCGGGGACGTTCATGACAGTCACCTTTTACTTCAGCTTCGCCGGAGGGCTAATCAGTGCCATTGTCATGGGATTGCTCTACAAATACGGCTCCAAGTACCTTAGTATGCTTGGCGTCAGCCTAGTTGGCGCCGTCACCCATAACCTGGCCCAGCTCACGGTGGCGTCCCTTGTGATTCAAACAACAGGTATCTTTGCGTACCTGCCCTACATGCTGTTTTTCGCCTTGCCCACAGGGTTTTTTGTTGGTTTGGTTACAGGGAAGGTCAACAAGCACTACTCCTTCCTGGCCACTACAAAACGTTCCTAAACGTGAGCACTTCCTGTTGATGGAGTTGGATCAGCTGAATTTCCATTTCCGCGATCTCGGCTAAAGATGGACCTTGATCTTCGCTTTCCAAAAAACCCTTGAGGCGTGCCAGGTAAATGGTCACTCGTTCTATGTCATGATTGTGGATTAAGGGAGTCCAGTGCTCCTTCTGCATCTGCCAGGTAGTCTCGATTTGAGCATACATCTCCAGCGCTGTCTGCCACTGGCTGTTTCTCACCGCTTCTTTGACCAAGTCCAAGTTGCGGGAGATATGGTCGGTGGTTTTTAGAATCGATTGCTCCAACCACAACCCTCCTGCAATGATCAAAACGATCACTGCCAGAATAGCAATCCAGAGTCTCATAGGCATCTCCTTACGATTCTTTGGCTTGGAAGAAAAGCTCGCCTTGGGTATTGAGGGAGGCAATCAGCACTTCACTGGGGCTCTTGATCCCGTAGATCTCCAGTTCGGACCGGAGCCAAGCCTCGCTGAGCTTGGCCTTTTTCAGTTCGGAGACCATGACCTTGCCATCCATAATCAAGACTAGAGGCAGGCCCTCGTACTCTGTCGCAACCTGCAGATCCACGGGTGTAACAGGGCGTTTCTGCGATTTCAGAAGTACACTCAACTCGCCGCTTGTCTCCAAAATAGCAAACTCCACATCGCCCAGATCGAAGATGGATTTCAGCCGCAGCTGCTCCATCAGCTCATCGAGGTTGTAGCGGGCTTTACGCATCTCGACCTCCTGAATGACACCATTGGCGATGATCAGGTTGTAGCGTCCATCTAAAAAGGAGCGAAAGCGTACCGAACGCAGGCTGAGGACACTTAGAGTGACCTGAACGAAGAGTAGGGTCGTGATGGCGATAAACCCGTTGATTAAAGGAATGTTGGGGTCCTGCATGGGTATAACCGCTAATTCGGCAATCATAATGGCTATAACGAGCTCGAAGGGCTCTAGTTGGGCGATTTGTCTCTTGCCCATGAGCCGCATCGTGACCACCACAAGGATATACAAAAAGACGGTTCTAA
>DUPN01000035.1 GCA_012838305.1 Bacillota bacterium
GTCTCTCCAGCTGCCAGCGGACATCAAAGCGGCCGTCAACCTGTTTTATCGTCACATTGGCTATTTTGCGTATCCCTTGTATTCGTCCCTGATCCTCCTCAATGAACTGCTCGATATTCCCCGCTTAGCTGTGATCCGATCAAACGTCCTTGTGATGCTTGCGGGCCTTGTTGTAGGGCCCTTTGTCTTTTTCCGCGGAGTTGATGACCCCAGAGTATCTGGCACCAAGAGAGAGGGCAGCCTGGAGGCGATCAAGAACTTTTTCCTAGGTTTCGCCCCCATTCTGGTCGTAGTCGGGCTGGTTCTAGTCTTTGGCGTTCCATTCTATCTGGCTGCCGCCATTGGGGCGAGTGCGGCCTTAACCAGGGGGCTCCCGGACCAAGACAGGCTGAAGGCATTGGGACAGAGGGCTCGAACCTTCGTGACCCAGTGGGTTGATTACAAGTTGGCCTTGGTAATCTTCGGTGTCATGCTGTTTAAATCGGTGATCGAAAACTCCGGCGTTGTGGGAATTTTGGCTGAATCACTGTTTGCCTATGGTACTCCCCTGCCCATTCTGGTTGTCATCCTCGGCCTGATCACCGCCTATGTGGCTGGAGCCCATATGGTGGCCACTGGTATTTTGGCCGCACTCTTTGCACCCCTGATCCCCCAGTCCGCCCTGGCTCCCTACACCACACTCCTCTTTACTGCCATCATTACCGGCTATATTGTCTCCCCCATCCACCTTTGCGCCGTCTTGACCAACCAGTATTTTGGCGCGAAATATAGCCAGGTCGTAAAGAACCTGGCTCTACCTCTCTTAGCTATGCTGCTGACAGCACTGATTCAGCTCTTCGTTGCCATCTGGTAGGCTGACTACACCAAATCAAGCACCGCAGGCAGTTCTCCAAAGCTCTTGATCACAAAATCAGGCATGGAATCGACCGTCGTCAGCTGGGGATAGGCTGCTGCATTCAGATCTCTAGCAATCCCCTGGGTAATCAGTTCCTCCATCAGTTCATGCCCTGCACGTCTGCTCAGGGGTAAACTGGCCACTAGATCAGGCAAGTCGTGATAGACCCAGACCGAAATCGCACCAGCCTGATTGGCACCCCACAGATCATGGATCACCGTATCCCCTACATGGACGTGGGGACCTGGGTACCGTCTCTGGGGTGCTAAGTACATGTCCCGCTCCGGCTTGGCGGCCCCGGTCATCTCCGGTGTATAAATAGCGTCAAACAAATCTGCCACTCCCAGAGCCCGAAGTACAGGGAGCTGGTACTTGCGAAACCCATTGGTCAGAACCACCAGGGGATACCCTGCTTGACGCAGAGTTTTCAGTGTCTCAGGTACCTCAGGGTACGTGTAAATGTGCTCAGGAGTACAGTACTTTCGAACCAACTCGGCCACATCAATGGAACCAGAGAAGCCAAGCTTCTGGCCGACTAGGGCGATGATATCATCCCAGTCGTAGGCATCCACAATTCGGCCCTGTCCCATCCGGGATTTGGCCTCACCAATGATTTCCCCCATCACTTCCTTCTGGGAAAGACCTGTTCCTTCACGAATACGACCCGTCACCTCTGGAAAGACCCCCGTGGAAAAGGGGTTTTTCATCACAACACCATCCAGATCAAAAGTAAGGAGCATACATAAACCCTTTCTGTCTATTCTATCCTTTGAGAGCTCCGACCGTTATGCCTCGTAAGAAGTACTTCTGGAACATCAAGAAAATTATGATCATAGGAATGGCAGCATAGGTGGCCCCGGCCATCAGAAGGCCGTACTGCATGGGCAGCTCCTCCTGTAAGAGAGCGAGCCCCACGGGCAGGGTGCGCATGGAAGAGGAGTTTGTGATAATCAAAGGCCACAAGAACTGATTCCATTGGCCCATAAAGGTAAAGATGCCAAGGACCGCCAGTCCAGGCTTGGCCAAGGGCAAGATCACCTTCATAAAGGTGAGCCATTCGCCGCAGCCGTCAATGGTCGCGGCCTCAATCAGGTCCGTAGGCAAGGTGGAGATGAACTGTTTCATCAAGAACACGCCAAAGGGACCGGCAATGCCGGGAAGAACAAGGCCAGCATAGGTATCCAGTAAGTTCAGCCTGCTCATAATCAGAAACAGCGGAACCAGGGTCACTTGCCCCGGGATCATCATGGAGGCAATATACAGGTAAAACAGAAAGTTGCCTCCAGGGAACTTCTTTTTGGCAAAGGCGTAGCCGGCCATGGCACAGGTGAAGATCTGGATTCCTGTCACAGCCAAGGCGACGATCAGGCTGTTCGTCGTCCACGTGAGAACATGGGGCCGTCCGAAGAAACGCTGGAAATTAAGGAACGTCGGATTGGACGGAAACCACTCCGGCGGAAAGCTCACGGTCAAGGTTGGCTGCTGCAGAGCTGTGACAACCATCCAGTAAAGGGGTAATAAAGCGATAATTGCCGCACCCAGCAAGAATACAAAAGACAGGTAATGCCCTGGACGGGTTTTTTTCTCCTCGACTAACATCGTCTTCCCACCTTTCTAATACTCGACTTCTTGACCCAGCCAGCGGAATTGAACGATGGCAAAGATGGCGGTAATCACAAACAGCACCATGGCCATGGCCGATGCGGGCCCAAACTGAAACTGTTTAAAGGCGGTGTCATAGATCATATAAACGATCGTTGTGGTGGAAAATTGAGGACCGCCTCGGGTCATTAAGTAGATATTGGTAAACACCTGAAACGAGTTGATGGTACCCGTAACCACAAGATAGAGCAAAGTTGGCCTGAGCAGGGGTAATGTGACCCGCAGATATATTTGTGCCGGGCGGGCTCCATCAAGCTCGGCTGCTTCATAAAGATAGGTTGGGATACCATTCATGGCAGCGGAAATCAGCACGATGGACGAACCGCCGCCCATCACGACCTGCATCAGGATTAAGGATGGCATGGCGGTTACGGTGTTGCCCAGCCAGGCCACGGCATCAAAGCCGAAGATGCCCAAGATGTAGTTCAGCAAGCCAAATGGCGGATTATAAATCCACATCCAGATCAGAGACAAAATAACCGCGGATGTTACATGGGGCAGATAAAAGGCGGCTTTGAAGAACGTCTGGAGGGGCTTGCGAAAGGGAAAAATCAAGGCCGAGATCAGCAAAGCCTTCCCTAACCACAAAGGAACGACTCCGAACGTGTAGTAGGCGGTGTTGACAAGAGCCTTCCAAAAGATCGGATTCGCAAACACCTTGGAGTAATTGGCCAAGCCAACAAACTCCATACCCCACCATTGGTAATCCAAAAGGGATAGGACCATGGACCAGAGCACGGGTATTAAGAAAAACACGGTGTAAACTGCAAAGTTGGGCAAGACAAAGAAATAGGCCCACCGCGCTTTAAAAACACGTTTCCCAAATTGACGTAGAGCAGCCAATCGAAGAAACCCCCTTTCCAAACAGTGTAGGGAGAGTTGGGAGTTCCCTCAGGAACTCCCTTGGCAGTTATCGGTCAAACAAGACGCGGTTGGCTTCCCTGGCAAAATCATCAAGAGCTTCTTGCGGTGTCTTCGTTCTGGAAAAGGCGGCTTCGAATGCAGCCTGCAGGAACGGCTCCGCTAAGGAGAAGTTGATGTCCATGCTGCCAAAATAAGGAATACCGTTCTCAATAGCGTTCATATAAACGCTGACTTCATCGGCGAACTTGCTGTCTTCATAGATGACCTCATTGACGGACTTGCGCGCCGTCACATAAAGTAGAGTCTTCAGAGCTGCTGTGTTTTCGAAGTTGGTTAGGAAGTTGGCGAATTCCATGACCTTCTCCCGCTTGACCGGATCATCCTGCTTAAAGACGATGAAGCCGCCGCTGGTATGATGGGACACCTGACCAACCTCTGGCAGGTGTGGATAGGGAGCAATATGGACGTCAAAGGCATCCTGCAGCTGCCCTTCCTTCACATAGCGGTCAATCCGCCCAATTTCGTAGGGTCCCCCATAGCCGATGGCGGTCCGGCCTTGGTGGAAGAGGCCGATCACGTCGTAAATACCCATACCCTCAGCACCCTTTGGTGCAATCTCGTACTCGTACATGGCGTCAACCATAAACTGCAGTCCAGCGACGCCCTCTGGGCTGTTGATAATCACTTCCGTTTCGTCTTCGTTGAACATCCGCCCGCCAAAGATATGCAGCCAAGCGGTGCTGTTGAGCAGATCCGAAGCGGCAAAGGAGAGGGCAAAGTGATCGTTAACGCCGTCACCATCAGAGTCATAGGACAGCTTCTTGGCTGCCTCTAAGAACTCATCGAAAGTCCAGGTTCTGTTGGGCAAGGCGGGCAGCTCTACGCCCCGCTCCGCGAAAATGGCGGGGTTGAGCAGCATGGCATTTCCCATTCCATTGTTGGAGTTATTCCAGGGAAAGACATAATGTTTGCCGTCAATCATGCCGCCCTCGAGGGCGTAATCATACCAGTCTTCCACATCTTCCGGCGCCAGGAAATCATCAATGGGCTCCAGCAGTCCCCGTACCGCCCATTCCTTGCGGAAGACAGTATCTTTCATCAAATCCGGTGTACGCCGGGCCAAGATGGCTGCGGACACCTTTTCCTCATAACCTGCGTTGGTCACCACTTCGTAGACTACCTCAACATCCGGATTGAGGCGCATAAACTCCTCACTGGCCCATTGGGGAAAGTCCTCACCTGTGGGTGCCACCGAGGGATCCATTCCCGGCGGAGCAATTCGCCAAGGATTGATCCACCATGTGATTGTGGTCTTGGCCAGCATGGTTCCGCCAGCTGCCAACACGACCACCAGAGCTGCCAACATAATCCATCCAATCTTGCGCTTCATATCGTTCCCTCCAATTCTTTTTTTCGTTTCCCAATCCTGGGCATGACGCCCTGTCCAAGGTCAAAAAACCGTCACTCTCTGCAGAACCTGATCACCTTCCTTCACAGCAAGACTAGGTTAATTCGGATATCACGGAATCATGAAAGGCCGGTCGCAGCTGAAAAATACTCTCATTGGTCCGTACAGGATGGACACGATTGGTAAGCAGTACGCAATAAAGCTCCCGCTCCCGGTCAATCCAGATGGACGTGCCGGTAAAACCGGTGTGCCCGAGGGACGACGGTGAGAGCAGATCGCCGCCTGAGGAGGGTTTGCTATGGAGCATCCAGCCCAAGGTGCGTCGCTCATTCAGCCCTTCAGTATAGCAATTGTCCAGCCAGCCTACGACTCTTTTGTCCAAAACCGTATGACCCGCTTGTGTACCGCCCTGAAGGATCATATCCGCCAACTTGCCCAAATCGGAAGCGGTGGAAAAAAGTCCCGCATTGCCGCTAATTCCTCCCATGGCCTGGGCATTTTCGTCGTGCACAGTACCCCGCAAAAATCGTTTCGTGCGAGGACACCACTCTGTAAAGGCGATTCTGGCCTGGACGTCTTGGGGAGGGTTGTAAAAACTGTCATGCATCTGAAGCGGCGTCAGTACCCGCTCCGTGACCAAGTGATCCAGAGCGCGCTTGGTGAAACGCTCCATAATCCGGCCGAGCAAAATAAACCCCAAACAGGAGTAGACGACCTGGCTGCCAGTCTCGTACTCTAAAGGCGAGTGGAGAATCTGCTCGATCACATCGTCTGGCCCCTTCGCCCTCAGATAAAGGGGTGCGGTGGCGGCCAAACCTGAGGTATGGCTGAGAAGCTGCTGCACTGTGATCCCTGCTTTGTCCCGGGGAACGTCCTCCAACAAATCTCCAAGTTCGGACTGTAAGTGGAACACTCCTTCGCCCAATAAGCCCAAGGCCGCCGTGGTTGTCCCTACTACCTTGGTCAGCGAAGCTAGATCGAAAATCGTATCCGCGGTGACCGCGGGGGCACCGGGAAAGAAGCCGGTAGTGCCAAAAAATGCCGGTCCATATTGCACCCCTTTGTACCCCACGAGTGCAACTCCGGCAGAGGCATTACGCTCCCTGATAAACTCTTCCACAAGCTTAAACGACCTTAAGGGCACAAAGCGCCTCTCCTCTCAGCCTTACAAATATCTTACCAATTTACACATATTCAACGTTTTTGCCGGTTTTACCTCTTTTGTGGCGTGGACTGGAGCAGCGGATTTTGTAAAAAAAAAGCGGGTGTGCAAAACACCGCCTGATCCCGCTCACCCAGAGCATCACCTTCAAGCCTTCGCTTCCCAGCCTCTAAGTGACAAGAGTCCCAAAGAGGACATGCAGCCTCCCCTTGGGACTCCTTCCTGGATAGATTTCGTTTCTAGATGTAGGGATACCATTCTTCCGGACGCTGCAAGAACTGCAGAAGCCTCCACAAGAGAGTGCGGTGAGCTTCTTCTTCCCTCTGCAGCATCAGGAAGGCTTCCCGTTCACCATCCGACTTAGCCTCACGGGCCAGATCGCCATACAAATCCCTGGACTTCTCTTCAAATTCTATGGCCTGCTCGTAGACGGCGATGTAACTGGAGTACTTCTCCTTCTCCAGCCTCTCTTGGCCTGGACTGGGAAAGATATCGGGCTGGCGATCGATGATCGTGCCGCCCTCATAATCATAGATACCGGACTCTTTGATCTGTTTGACAAATTGGTAGTGTCTCTCCTCGTCCAAGGCCAATTCTTCCAAGATCACCTTCAGAGTCAAATCCTCCATTTTTTCCGCCTGCGCCAAGTAAAACGCTTTTCCGTCCAGTTCAAGCTGCATAGCAAAGTCTAACGCCTGCACAACTTCCACCTCACTTATCTTTTTTGATTTCCAGTACGTCAGCATAAGCCGTAGGATCCACCCGAAAAGGGGATCCATAACCTTCATAAAAACCGTGTTCCTCAATGAGATGAATGTTCAGATCCGACCAGATCACCTCACCGCCTGTCTGCAAATTCAAAACCTTAGTGATGGATTTGGCCGCATTAAAGTTATCCGCAAAGGGGCAAGGGATGGTACCCTTGTGTTCTTCCCTCTCCACTTGGAACCTCTTGTCTACCACCTTAAAACCTTTCTCCGCTGCTTGATCCGTAAAGAAGCGCATCCTTTCCGCTAGAGCCTGGTTGGTCAAACCGAGCTGTTCCAGCAGCAATTGATCCTGGAGGATAATGTCAGCCAAAGCGCGCCTGTCTGTACCAAGAAACTGGTGAGCCGCCAGCGTGCCCGTGCGCATATTGTCCTCAATGCGCCTTAAGTCTGGCCCCTGTTTCATTGCCTTTCCCCCCTAAAACTCATCGTAGAATATACTCTTTTTCTCAAAACCAATCTTGCCCAAGACCTGCAAGCAGGCATTGATCATCCCTGGACTGCCGCATAGATAGGCTTGCTTACCCACTGCATCCTCTACATGACGGGCCACAACATCGGTGATCAGTCCTTCTTCACCATCCCAAGCATCCTCTGGTACCGCTCCGGAGAGGGCCGGAATGTAGGTGAAATTGGGATGTCTTGCTGCCAGTTCTCTGAAGAAATCTACATAATAGAGGTCCCTCTTGCGTACGGCGCCAAAAAAGAACTTCATCTTCTTATCCAGCTTCTTTTCCAGGATATCCAGGATTAAGGAGCGAATCGGTGCCAAACCGGACCCGCCGGCAATGAAGATCAGTTCGTCACCGCCCTCGCGTAAGTAGAATTCGCCAAAGGGCCCCGCAAAGGTAATCTCGTCGCCCTCCTGAACATGGTTATGCATAAATGTGGTACAGGCACCGCCAGGTACAAGCCGGATAATCAGTTCCACCTTGTTCTTTTCCGATGGAAGTGAAGCAATTGAATAAGCACGGCTCACCGGCTCCGGCACTTTGTCATAGGGCTTGCTGTCCACCTGCACATACTGGCCGGCCTTAAAATCGATGCTTCCCGGCTCCAGCAGTTCGAACTCAAATTCTTTAATGTCATGGGTCAGATCGGTAATTCTGCGCACTCGGGTGCGGTACTGTTTGATATTAAAGAGCTCTTCAGGGATGAGGATTTTCAGGTCATGCTTCACCTTGAGCTGGCAGGCCAAACGAACGCCCGCATCCCTTTCAGGGCCGGATAGAAAGGGTTCTTCTGTGGG
Organism: Bacillota bacterium; assembly: GCA_012838305.1. Lineage (GTDB taxonomy): Bacteria > Bacillota > Limnochordia > Darwinibacteriales > Darwinibacteriaceae > UBA5420. The sequence goes on from DUPN01000035.1 coordinate 8,008, forward strand.
CAGGACAGGGCCGGCGCTTTCCACCAGCGTCACTTTGCACAAACCGCAGGTGGCTTTGCCCCCGCAGGCCGAGGGGATAAACACCTTTTGACTGGACAAGCTGGTCAAGAGACTAGAACCGCCATTCACCTCTAGAACGCGGGTGCCATTGTTGATGTCAATGGCGCAGATGCCATAGTTGTTCAATTTGTAATCGGCCGCAACGACTACGGCTGCGAGGATGGTGGCCAGAGCAGATAAGCTGAGCACCGTTAAAAAAACGGACACGGACCTCACTCCATTTCTAAGAAGCCTTGTCTTTCCTTCCTATATCTTCGCCACGCACCGGGCTACATCACCACGAAAATCCCGGAAAAGCCCACAAAGGCAAGGGCCATAATCCCCGTGATAATAAAGGTGATGGCCGGTCCATCCAAGCCGCGGGGCAGTTCATTGCCGGCCATTTGCTCTCGAATGGCAGCCAAAGCAGAGATGGCGAGCCACCAGCCCAGGCCGCTGCCCAAACCAAAGAGTACGCTCTGCAGAAAGCCATAGTTGCGAATCACCATAAACAAGCTGATTCCCAAAATGGCACAGTTCACGGTGATCAGCGGCAGGAAAATGCCAAGCTTCATATGCAAGTCTGGCAAATAGCGATCCATCGCCATTTCGATGATTTGTACGGTGGCAGCAATCACAATGATGAAAATTAGATACCGCAAGTACTCCAGTCCCAGGGGGACCACGACAAAGTGATAGATAATCCAGTTGAACACGGTGGTAAACACCATCACCAGCGCCACCGCTTTTCCCAGGCCCGATGCAGTCTTAAACTCCTTGGAAACGGAGATAAAGGAACACATTCCCAAGAAATTCACCAGCACCATGTTACTGGTCAACATCGATGCCAGGAAGATAACGAAAGGGCTAATCGCAGGAGTATTACCCATTCTTACCACCTCCAACAGCTTTCTTGCCGGACGCAATGTTATTGACGATCCATATCATGACCCCCACCAAGAAAAAGGCGGCCGGGGGCATCACCATAATCGTCCAGGTTTGCAGTCCCAGGAAGTTGACATTGAATCCAAGGATGGTCCCAAAACCCATCAGTTCCCGTATAAAGGCGATCACAATGAGCACAGCCGTGTAGCCCAGCCCGGCAAAGACACCGTCCAAGAAGGATTCCACGGGCGGGTTCGACTGAGCAAAGGCCTCTGCTCTGCCCATAATGATACAGTTGGTAATGATCAGACCCACATAGGGACCGAGCGCACGACTGATATCGGGCAGCATGGCTTTAATCACAATATCAAAGAGAATCACCCAGGCGGCAATGATCAACGTCTGGATAATCATGCGCACACGATGGGGGATGTAGTTGCGCAGCAGGGAGATGGTAAAGCTAGAGAGTGCTACAGAGAAGATCAGCCCCACGCCCATGACCAGAGAGTTGGAAAGCAAATTCGTGACAGCCAACAGGGAGCAAATTCCGAGAATCTGGCGTAAGACCTGGTTCTCGTCCCATAGATTACGCTTGAAAAGGGCCTTTACTTCAGCTTTTTTGATCATCTGCCCATCACCTCCTTGAGGGGCTCGAGTCCGGCAATGGTCTCGTTTAGAATTTTAAGTACCGCATTGGAACTGCTGGTGGCGCCGGTAATGGCATCCAGTCCATCGCCGTAGACGATTTCTTCCCCTGCTATCAGCGGTACACCCTGGAACTGTTCCTTAAACCAAGGCTCGTCAATACGTCCCCCCAGACCAGGGGTCTCATTTTGTTCGGTAAACTCCATACCCAGTAAGAGGTCAAAACCCGCGGATACTCCAATATAGCCTCGGATTGCACCCCACAGCCCTTGACCATTCAGGGGAAATGCATAGCTGACAGGGCGTCCGTCGTCCCCAAAAACTGCATAGGTAGAAGGGACACCCGCTGCAACCGGCGCCACTTGCTCGTCAAATGCAGCCAAGAGATCCGCTTCTGCGCCAAGGCCCAGCACCTTCAGGATGGCGGCCCGCTCAACCTTGGCCTCATTTTCGGTGATCACGGGCAGGTAGCCTGCATAGGTCACCGCCAGGATCGTAGCAAAGACAGCCGTTAACACGAAGGTGAAAACAATGGTGTAAAGATAACTATCTTTCACTTACGACCATCCTCCTTTGCTTCCACTGTTTTACTTTCATCTGAATCAAGGGCCCGAAAGCATTGCCAAGCAGGATGGCAAACATGGCACCCTCCCTAAACACGGAGAAAGTGCGGATGGTAATGGCGAGCATTCCAACCAGGACACCGAAAATGACCTGGGCCAATTTGTCTCGGGGAGCGGAGATGGGATCGGTGGCCATAAACACAGCGGAAAACAAAAACCCTCCGGTCAAGAGCGCAACCAGGGGGGTGGATGCGGTGGCTCCCGCAAGGTAAAATACGGTGCTCACGCCGATAAAACCAAGAACGCAAGACACCATAATTCTCCACGACGCCGTTTTCGTCACCACAAGGTACACCGCAGCCAAGACGATCAACAAAGCACTGATTTCACCGCTGGAGCCAGATATCTGCCCCAGGAGCAGGCGCAATAGATCGCCTCCGGCCTGAACGAGAGGTGTCGCGGCCGAGATCGAGTCCACTGCAGTGCTGTAGCGAACAAAACCCCCTGGGAACCCCTGAAAGGGAGCAGCCCAAGTCACTGTCATGGAGCTCGGGAAGGAAATAAACACAAAACAGCGGCCAACTAAGGCGGGGTTGAAGATATTCTTGCCGAAGCCGCCAAACACACCTTTGCCAAAGAGCACGCCAAACGCAATGCCCACCACCGCAACCCAAAAGGGTACAGTTGAGGGTAAGATGAGGGTAAACAAAATGCAGGTTACGAAGATTGCTTCCGGGATTTTAAACTTGGCATTTCCTTTCATAAAACGCAAAATGAGATACTCCGTGAGTACGCCCGCTATTGTAACGACGGCCAGCAAAACCAGAATCCTAAGCCCAAACGAGTAGACCGCAAAGAGCAAGATAGGCAGTAGGCTAATGACCACCCTTCTCATAATCCCTTGGCGTAAGAACAGCGCTCGCAGATCCATAGACCCTCCTCCTTGAAACTCTCGATAACCCCATATTGGAGATCTATCTCCTGGGCATCAGAAGTAGAACTATCAAAACCGTCCTCTAACCGACAACCTCCGACACCAAAACGTCCTGGGGTTGGGAAAAACGACGGTTCTGCCTGTCTTCCAGCTGATGCTTGCTTAGTGAAGTTCGACCTTTTCCGAAGAAATCCTTTCTTTTCCCACACAAACGAAACATTTTTTCGCTAAAATGCAGGCCTGTGTCGGCAGAATCGTCATCTTTCCGAATTCACTGACATTGGGACTCTGCAAGGCGCCAGCGCGAAAAAGCCCTCCGCTTGGAGGGCGATCAAAGGCTAAATCTTGATTCAAAGCCTTATCCAACCTTTATCCAGCCAATATTGATTATCGGCTGACAGTGGATCTTCTTTTCGAGCCGCCCCCTGATGCATCAGGCGGGTGATGGCAAAGAGGGTCCGAACCTTGAGGCCTTTACGCGCAGAATCGTTCGTTTGATACTTGCGGGCCAAGCTCTGCACCTTCTGGATAATGGCTTGCCGGCGCTGAGGGGAGAGTTCCGGCCAGAACACTCCCTCCATCAGTCCAATTCCAAGCTTTTTGATATGGGAGACACCAAGCCACCTGAGACTGGTGATCAGATCCTTGTGGGCACCGCCGTTGAAAACCCCGATGGCATTGGTTAACACCACAGCTTTCTTGCCAAACATCCGTTCATCGGGTCGATGAACCATCCAATGGACACAGAGATGATCGAGGAGCGACTTCATCTGGGCTGTCGTCCGCAGGGCATAGACGGGGGATGTTAAGACGAGCAGATCCGCTTCCAAGATGGAGTCCCAGATGGGCCCAACATAATCCGCATGGGGACAGAGTTCTTCGCTCTGCAAAAAACAGGTCTTGCAGCCCCGACAAAAATGGGGCAAATCCTTGGGGAGATAGAATTCGGTTATTTCGCTCCCCGGGCGCAAAACATCCAAAAAGGCCTCTTTGATGTGGTACGTACAGCCTTTGACCTCCGTGCCGATTATTACAGTTATCTTCATGTTCTCACCCTTCTTGCGACCATTGGCAGATACAATTTTTGTTACTATTGTCACAAACAGTATACCAGCATCTGCTCACTGGATCAAATCCAGCCGATAAAGGGAAATCTAGTCCCTCCCATTCTCGTCGCAGCACGGCCCCGGCTTGCAGCTTGAACATATACTGTACAAGGACTATGGAAAGGAGGGATTAAACTGGGCCTCAGTAATCTCAGTATGACGCGGCAGGTGGTCTCGACGCAGACGCATGTCCACGAAGTACAAGGCAGCACAGCACTCTTTGAAGGCATCCCCCACAATCACCGTTTCGCCGGAATGACAGGAGAGGTTATTCCCGTTGGCGATGATCACATTCATGTGTTTCAGGCGGACACGGACTTCACCCTTCTTCACCTGCATGAAGTGGGAGGAACCACGGGACTGTCTATTCCAGTGGGAAGCGGACGACATGTCCATGCCATGTCGGGCATCACGACTTTAAACCGCGACCACGTCCATCAATTCGTCTTTGCTACCCTGATTGACAATCCCTTGAGAACGTAATCTGCAAAAAATCCCAAGCGGAGTCTCTCCGTTTGGGATTCTACTTACATGTACTGCTCGCGAGCGGCTGAAACCATCGCCCTATAGTTCTCCACAGGAACATATTCGGGAATGCTGTTGCCTGATCCTAGTGCATATCCGCCGCGGCTGGCCGTTCTCTCCACAAGGGATGCGGCGCGTTCCTTGATTTTGTCCGGGGTTTCTCTGCACAGAAAATCGAGATCAATCCCGCCTAAAATCGCGATGCGATGGCCCCACTCTTCATAGGCCTCCTCTACAGGCTTGATTTTGTCCTCGAAAGAGTGTTTCCCATCATACCCGATCCCGTCAATCAGATCGTCCATTACAGCGGAAAGATTGCCGCAGGAATGGAGGATGGCCGGTTTGCCCGCTTGGTGAATGACAGACACGATTTCCTCATGCCAAGGGAAGACGAAACGGCGCATATCCTCGGGGGAGAGCATGGTCTGGGTGTTGAAACCCCAATCGTCATTGGAAATCAAGACCCCAACTGTGTCGTAGGGTGCAGCTTGTTGGTAGTAACGAACAATCGTCTGACCTACTCGGGCAAAGATATCCTGGACGAGCCGGGGATCATCAACCAGCATGAAACACAGCGCTTCATAACCCACAAGGTCAATCACATTCTCCAAGACACCGCCCGGACCCATCACAGCAAGTTTCATTCCGTCCGGAAGATCGGGGGCAATTTTCTCCAGACGCGAAGCATCAAAGTCGTAGGGATCGGGCCATGGATATTCCTCAAATGACTTGCGGTCCCGGATCAGACTGCCCTCATTGAGAGATCGGGTCGCTTTCATCCCAGCCTCACCACGGGGAAAGAGAAAGCCTGAGGAACGCACCGTGGCGTAATCATACCCCCCGTTCTTAAAAGCGTTAATCAGGAGACGCAACTCCCCAAGATCGTCTTGCGGATCGGCAAACTCTTCTCCTGCCAGTTCCAGATAGAGGGGGGTATTCATGAACATTTCAAAAAGGGTGGGCCGGTCCGGAACCATGCGGTTCAGTACTGCCAATACATTGTCAAAACAGGGATTCGCCATTGTATCCTTCTTCCTTAGAATCATCAAAGAACACGTTTTGTTAGTAACTGCCAATCTCGCGGGCAATCTCAGCCATCACAAGCCACTGTTCGTAGAGTCTGGGGGTAAAAAGTCCAGAGGATGTTCCGCCAAGGATGTATCCGCCGCCGGCACCAGCTTTACGCAGACAATCCTGACAGCTGGCATAGAGCTGATCATAGTCCGCTGCCTCAATGACAGCCAAATCATCGAGATTTCCCAACAGACAAACCCGATCCCCGATGCGGCGTTTGGCTTCACCTAGGTCCACATTTCCTCCGGGAGGGCCTTCCAGGGGATCAAGGGCGTTGGCGCCAAGTGCGGCCACCTGCTCTAGCATACTCCCAATCGCTCCATGCATGTGGACCAAAACCACACCGCCTCGGGAGCGAATCAGGTCAATCACTTTGGAATCAAAGGGTAGGATCAGATGATCAAAGGACGCCGGAGACATGAGGGGAGGAGCTGCCAGCTCAGGGCCGACAATCCGAAAGTGTCTGATTCCCTCATCAAGGCAGCGCTGGACAAAGCGGAGAATCCTCTCGTTGGCGGTTTCAACGAGGGACAGAATCAGGTCGCGATTGAGTGCATAGGTGAGCATAAAGTCTTCCGGGGAATACCAGCTGCCTGGAAGCATCACGGCTCCTGGAATATCCGCCAGCACCAGACCCTCCTCTCCCATAAAGTCGACCCAGTGCCGCCACTCACTCACCTGGGGACGGGGCGGGTGATAAGGAATGGAGAGGAACTTCTCCACATCCGACGCATCCTCGAAAAAGTGCTTCATGATCCAGGTCGTCTGCACATCGCGCCTGATAACCTGGGTCAGATCTCCCTTGGGGGTGCCAATACAATGCACTTCTGTCGCCCCGTCCCTTGTGACTTGGCGATATTCTTCACCATAGCGGCCAAGGGGTATATCCCGGGCAACTCCCACGACCAAGATCGAATCCGTCTCTTTGATCAATCTGCGTGTACGTTCTGGACCCGCTGCGGCTATCCACCCCTTGGTGATGATGGGAGACATGGGAACCCGATCGGCCTCTTGGAGGTGCATGGCATCTAAAATCCGTTCACGGCTTGTCACCGCGGTCACTCTCCCTGGCCGCGACTTTCGGCCATGGCCTTGCGATTTGCTTCCATTCCCCCTTCAACATTACCGCTCACATACACCGGCGGCTTGTGCCCGGCCTGAAGCAGCAGCCCCACAGTCTCCACGACAATGGCATTGAGGAGTAAAGCACCGGAAACAGTAGATGCAGCCCCCACCCTGCCGGAAAAATGGGGAAACTCAGGATATGCCATGAGTGCATCACCCTTGGGTGCACCGTTATCCAGGATGATATCGGCGATCTCTAAAAGACGCCGACCTGAACTGTGATTGGGCTCCACACTGCTGGAATAGGGTATGGATGTCAAAGCCACAATACTTAACCCCCGGGCCTTCCCCTCCAAAGCTACCTCCACAGGAACGGCATTCTTGCCTGAGGTGGAAGCAACCATCAGCACGTCACCGGCTTTAAGGGGCAGATCGGCCAAAATCACACGGCCATAGCCCTCCAACTTCTCCAGCTCGGAGGTTCGGGTTACAGGAAGCTGATCAAGCCAAAGCCCAGGTCCGAAGATACCCTGAATGGGAATAAGCCCCCCGGCTCGATAGTACAGTTCGGCAGCCATCATGGAAGCGTGGGTACAGCCAAAGGACCAAATCGTGCGTTTTTCCATAATGGCATCTGCAAATAAGGCGGCTGTGGCCGAGATTTTCTCCCTCTGTTCAACAAATACCCGTTCCACGAGCTCCGTCAGTTGCTCATAGTAGCGTTCAGCATATTGCGGCATTTGAACTACCCCATTTCTATGTTCAGATCGTAATTGGCCGGAAGCTTTCCCCTCACTTCTAGGTGAATGCCCCCGGATCGGATGCGCAGCGTGCTAAAGGAACCGGCAGGGACTCCCGCCTGCCATCTATCCACCAGTGAAGGCAGGGTGATTTGGGTAACTTGACGAGCGGCCAAAAGATGGTTCCAATGCAGATGTCCATTGAGGCAGATTGGGCTGAAACCTTGATCAATAAGCCCGGACAAAAGTTCCTGGCCCCAAGGGAAGTGCTCCCTACGTCCTGCCTCAAAGAGCTTGTGATCGGTCAAGGGAACCTCCAGCAGGGGTCGATGACTAAAGACAATCAGGGGACAGGCCCTATCTTTTCCATCATGATCGAAACCCAGCTCTTTAAAAAGCCGTTCATAATCGGATCGCTGCGGCTGCGCTTCACTGTTCACAAATAAGAGGGGAAATCCCTGCCACTGTTCTATCCGGAATCCCATCAGCTGCTGCCCAAGAAACTCTTCCGTTGCGCGGGCGCTAAGATGAACCAGGTCGTGATTACCCAAGACATAGCGCAAAGCGCAAGGCAAGGCGCCTAGAGTCTTAACTAGGGCCCCGAGATGGACGAGATCCCGCTGGGCATCGATATTATTGATCCGATCCCCAAGATCCACCACAAGGTGCGGTTGGAACACATCCATAGCCGCCAAGAATCCGGACAGTAATTCCGGTGCCTTCGAGCCCTTTTGATAGGCACTGTCTGAGCCGTAATGGACATCACTGAGAATTCCGATGCGCAATTCCATATTCATCCCTGCCTACGGAAGTGGGGCTGGGAAATGCCCAGCCCCACTCAGCTTGATACTAGATTACTGGAACAACGATTTTGATGCATCATCCAGTGCTTTGACAGCATCCTCTACTGTGCGTTCGCCTGCCCACATCGAGTCGAACTCTCTGGTCATCGTGGCATAGAATTGATCACTCTGTGGGAAGAGCGGGAAGGGCTTGGCCCCATCCATCACTTCTAGGAAATAGGTCTTGTGTTCAGGAGCCCCTGGGCTTTGGGCAAAAGCAGGCCCATAAGCAACTTCAGGAATCCCTGGGATACCCATCTTCGTCTCACCCACAATGCGCTGGCCCTCTTCACTGGCTAGGAAGGCGAGGAACTGGAAGGCTTCCTTCGAATGCTTGGCACCCTTGGGTAAGGCCCAGTAGTTGACCCATAACCGGGTCGCCGGGTCGCTGTCTTCATCCCATGTGGGGAGAGGCACTACGTCCCAGTCGAGATCGGCATTGTTGGTAAAGCTGTTGGCCCAGCCAACTGTAGTCACGTACATGGCAGCTCTCTGGCTGTTGAAGGCGCCGGATGCGTTGGAGAATGTCTGGGTTAGGGCTGGGGCCGGAGCGATTCCTTCCTTCACCATACCTTGCAGGAACTCCAGTACTTCTACGGCATTGGGTAAATGCAGACCGCTGCCGGTCCCGTCCGGATTGATAACGCTGGCATTGTTCACATACAGCCAGTCAATGAAACCATCGGAAAACGTGTCAAAAGCGTATCCGAAGACTGTGGTCTGGTTGCCTTCCTTTTGGACCAAAGCACGGGCTGTGTTCAAAAAGTCGTCTTTCGTCCATCCTGCTTCTGGGTAGGGCACGCCAGCTTGATCAAAGAGTGCTTTGTTGTAAGCTACAACGCTGGTTGTTGCGTCCCTGGGCATGGCATAAATGCCGCCATCGTGTTGAACCGCTGCTTGTACCGCAGGGAAGAACACATCGAGGTCAAATCCAGCTTCCTCCATATAAGGGGTCAAGTCTTGCAGAGCTCCCCGTGGAACCCAGGTGCCGAGCTTGTCCATACCGAGCATGGCCACATCCGGAGGAGTTCCGCCGGCAATCATGGTCAGAACCTTGGTATAATACTCCGAGGATGGGATCTGAACATACTCAATGACAATGTCAGGGTGTTTGGCCTCAAAAGCCTGTTTAAACGCATCGAGTGAACTGCCGCCCTCAAAGCTCCACCAAGAAGCAACCTGAAGTTTTGTCGCTGCAAAAACCGGAGCCGCAAGCACAGACAGCATCAGAGCCAAGACGATGATACCCTTAGTTAGTCTTCCTAATCTCATTTTGTTACCTCCTTCTTTTTTTACCACAAGACGATTTCCGCAGACATCCCTCTATTCTGCCGATCATAACCTCCCTTCTAGCGTCCACCAAGTCCAGACAAGGCGATCCCTTGCGTGAAATAACGCTGCCCAAATGCAAACACGACCAAGGTGGGAATCAAAGCAATCAGTGTACCCGCCAGCAGCAATTCCCATTCCGTATAATACATTCCCCTAAAGAATGAGAGCCCAACCTGGATCAGCATCTTCGCTGTATCATTAACCACGATCAGAGGCCAAAGAAACGCATTCCACTGGGAGCGGAAGGTGAAGATGGCCAACGATGCCATGGCCGGTTTGGCCAAAGGGAGAATGATGCGCCGGTACAGACCAAAGCGGGAACAGCCATCGATAACGGCTGCTTCTTCCAGCTCATACGGGATGGTCAGGAAGAACTGGCGCAGCAGAAAGGTGCCAAAGGCCGAAAAGGCCGCGGGGAGAATCATGGCTGAATAGGTGTTCAGCCAGCCGAAGTAGCGCATCAGAATGAAGTTGGGAATGATCACCACTTGTCCCGGAATCATCAATGTGCCTAGATACAGCAAAAACAGTTTGTCCCGCCCCGGAAATTTCATCCGAGCAAAGGCATAGGCCGATAACGAACAAGTCACAAGCTGCAAGCCTACCACAGCAACGCTCACAAAGGCGGTATTCAGCAAGAACCTGCCGAAGGGGACCCGATTCCAGGCAGTGAGGAAGTTCTCCCAATGAATGGGATCAGGGATCCACTGCGGCGGGTACAAAAAGACCTTACCCGGCCCTTTGAGCGCGGTGGACAAGCTCCAAATGAAGGGCAGGATCATGGCGAAACAGACCAGGATCAGCGCAATATAGGCTAGGGTGTCGGCGATTCGTTTCCGTCTACTCATAATTCACCCACCTTCCCTGATATTTAAACTGAATCAATGTGACCCCAAAAACAAGAATGAATAAGACCCAGGCCACAGCGGAGGCGTATCCCATATTGAACCACTCGAAGGCGTTGCTGTAGATATAGTAAACGATTGTCTCCGTGGACCCCGACGGGCCTCCCCCTGTCATGATAAACGGCTGCTCAAAGATATTGAAGACACCGATCATTTTCATCACGATGACGAAAAAGGTGGTTGGCGAAAGCAGAGGGAGGGTTATCCGCCAGAACTTCTGCCACGAAGACGCACCGTCCAGGACGGCTGCTTCGTAGAGCTGCTCTGGAACCCCCTGCAACCCTGCTAGGAAGATAATCATGTAATAACCGGCGTACTGCCAGATGTGCATCAAAATCAAGGCAGGTTTCGCCCAGAGGACCGAGCCAAGCCAGTTCGGCGGACTGGCCAACCCAATCGACCGCAGTGCATAGTTGACAACCCCAAATTGCGGGTCCAGCAGCCAAATCCAGACAATGCCCACCGCGATGGTAGAACTAACAGACGGCAGGTACATGACAGTCCTAAAGAACGTCATTCCCTTCAGGCCGCGGTTGGCCAGGAGTGCCAAGCACAGTGAAGTAGCTGTCCCCAGAGGTACAATGCCCACAGCAAAGTAAAGTGTGTTCAGGAGGGCTCGCTTGAAATCGCGATCGTTTGTCAAAAGCCGAACGAAATTGCTGAGTCCGGTAAACGTTGGGGAGCTGAAAAGATCCCACCTGTGCATGCTGATCCACAAAGAAAAGCCAATGGCAAACACAGTGAAAACCAAAAAACCTATGAAGTTCGGGAGCAAAAACAGCCACGCATCAATGGTGTTTTTCCGTTTGGACACGCCCGTCACCCTTCCTTACGAGTTCTCCAAAGTACGGCACTGTACGCTCCTTTGGGCGGAGCAAATGCCACCTTTCCATCCTGTAAAACCAGCTGGATCGGTTCTTGCCACGTCTTATCCATCGAATCCAGAATCCGCAGTTCCACAGCTTCACCATCACCCACGAGAAGACGGATATCCCCGGTCACCCCGTGCGGATTGGCCAGCAGCAGCAATCCCCCTCCCCCGGTCTTCGAATCCCAGCGGGAACCGAACATCCCAGGGGGAAGAGTCAGACCAAGGTCATCTTGGAAGAGGGCGTCTTGGAGTTCGGCATTGATGCTTCGCCGTACATCCAGGACCGCATAGAGCGTGTTCAGCATCCGATCGAGCTGTTCTTTGTCTCCAATGCGCTTCCTGAAGGCGCCTCCCTCGACCCAGATCACGCTGCCGAGGACAAAAGCCCGAGCCAGGTCATTGTAAAATACTCGCTCCTGTTCACCAGGATCGGCGATCCCCCGGGGATTGACCATGTTAATCAGTGTCTGCTCTGGAAACGTATACTTGTAGAGGTTAAAAAACTCATCGTAGAATTCGCCGTTCCAGGCCAGACTACCCCAGACTTTACTGCTGTAAACGTCGCCGCAGTTCTCGATCATCAGGAAACTGTCGGGCCGAATGGCACGTAAACGTTCGGTGGTACGCTCAATGAGATCGATGTAGCCGAGGTTAAATCCGGTGGTGCCCGGCTGATCATGAACGTGGTGACTGTAGCAGGGGTATGGTGTGGCCGACCCGAGCTGATCATAGTAGATTCCCCTGGCATTGTAGGCCTGGCACATCCAGACCGCAAAATCCGCCAGATGCTCACGCCATTCAGGATTGGACGGACACAAAACGAAAGTCTCCGCGGGACCATAGATCTCAAAAATGGGCTTCTGTTCTGTGGTACGCAGCATCCAGTTCTCGCCAAGTGTAGACACGTATTCGGAATATTTGTCCATGATGCGGGCGTTGATGTAGAACGTTACAAAGCCCCCGCTCTCATTGACATACTCGACGCCCTGCTGGAGCCGAAGGGGCGTCCCCAGTTCTAAGTCGGGATTGTAGTTGGGGTAATGGCTGTCAAAACCCATGTGATTCCAGCCGGCCATAAAGAAGTGGCGACTCCCGAATTCTTCCCGGTCGCTGTCAGCAATGGCCGGTATATCGGCAAATCGATACCCAATACCGTCAAAGCGCCTGAAATCATAGTGGGGAGAAAGCACAATCTCATCCTTCAGATCAACGGGATGTGTTTCCTGTTTGACCACTGTGTCAAACCAAGCTCGATACTTGTGGGCACCCTGGTGCCAATCACCTCGGTGAAAGGCCCAGACTACATCAGGGGAACGGTAGCTTTCACCGGGATGGATATCTAGATATTTGCGAAAGGACAGGCTTACCCACGGATCTTCAGGACCTCCAGTTTCAACCCTGAGGCCGGTCACGGGAAATGTTGGATCATAGGAAGCAACATAAAGACCTAGGCTGCCATCGTAGATATCCATCCAGGTCATGGAGGCCAAACCACAGTAGTTGATTTCACGGGCATAGCCAAAGTCCGTAGCCACGCTCTCCGCTCTCCAGAACTTCTGGTACTTCTCGCTGGCTAAGGCCCGCGGCACATCGACAACCTTCTCACCGGCATGATGGGGGTAGACCAGTTCGGCCCGTTCGGACAGATACAGAGGGGTTAGTCTGGGAAACAGGGCTTCGCAAATGGACAGTTCTGCCCCGTTGTCCAGAGAGAGCTGCCAATGAACTGTTCCGGTTTCGTCCACGCTCACAGTGCAGGTTCCTCTAATGGGCCAAACGACCGATTCGTCCAGGGCGGAGACGCAGTGAGAGAAAGAAACCCGGCCTCCCTGATCAACGTTTTCGACTCCACTCACCCGGGGAATGATACCAATTCGCCTCTCTCCATCCAGAAGGGTTAGCTCCAGCAAGGGCAGACCAGAGGCGGGTTTTGTGCGCAGCGTCTCACCTTGGATCGAAAAGACATCAATATTTCCTGTTTCTTCATTCAGCTTAAGCTGAAGATCGGATGCGGGTATCCAGCTCATATCGGACCTCCTAGTAACCTTGCTTCAGGTATGCTTCTCTCATTTCAGCATTAAATGCCCCTGCCCCTGGCAGGTGATTGCTGATATAGGCACTAGGACGCAGTCCCCGTGCAACCAGTTTCTCCACGACACAGGCCTGCAGCGCCCAGTTGACATAGGAAGTCGCAATGCCTGAACCAGGACAGATCTTCTGGTCAAGGGCCTCCACTTCCACCAGGGCGTCTCCATAAGGGGCGCAATTGTCCAAGACGATATCGGCCACATCCATGAGGCGCAGGCCTTCGGGGTGACGCGGTTCAAACTGCTTGGAGGCCTCCACAGCGGTGACGGCAATGATCGTTAGGCCAAGTTTGCGCCCTAAGCGAGCCATTTCCACCGGCAAAACGTTAAGTCCGGACACGGAGCCAATCATCAGAATATCGCCGGCCTGCAGTTGAGCCTGGGAAAAAATGAAGGCTGGAAGGTCACGCAGTTGATCCATAAATACCTTGTTCTTGTTGGGAGGGATGGGGCGAGGACGCGCCGGGTGGTGCGCTTTGACCTCTACAAACAGGGGCGTAACCATCATCAAACCCCCGGCCCTTCCCACCGCCTCGTGCATGAGCATATGTCCGGTATCATACAGATTCCAGGTTCCCCCATTGACGACGGACTCCACAATGGCATCGGCGGCTTGATTAATGACTGGCATTTGTGTCTGCTCAATCTGCTCCAAGATCTTGTGTAGTTCGCGAAAATATCTTTCTGCTAACATGATCCTCTCTCCTTATGCACTGGCAGCCTGCCGTGCGATATTCTCCATACCCGAAATCAATACCGGCGATGCGTCCTGCGATAGCATCTCTAGGGCCAAAAGCACTGCCCCTGCCCAGGGTTCAAGCCGGGGAGCTACATAGCGGGCGCCTGGAATAGCGTGCTCTACTGCTTCCTTAAATGATGCCACCACCGTGGCATCATTGCGGGCGACTCCGCCCAATAGTGAAACAGTCACCTCAGCCCCACCGATCTGGAAGCGATTGGCCAGATTGGCCGCTAATGCAGACAGCTCCTGCCCGGCCCGGGTTAAAATCGACTTAGCTACAGCGTCACCCTCCCTAGCCGCCTGTGCAACTAAGATGGTTAAACCGGCAATACGCTGACGGTTAAGGTTCTTTCTGTAGACAAACCTGCGCAGCTCTTCATCAAACGAGTAGCGCAGGGCCCGGCGAAAGATGGACTGCAGGGATGTTTCAGGCCCCCGCTGATCGGCTGCAAGAGCCACTGCCCTCAGAGCTTCAAGACCAATCCAGTATCCGCTCCCCTCGTCACCAAGGAGGGGGCCCCATCCACCGTTTGTAAGCCACTTTCCTCTCCAGATACCGGCCGCGAAGGAACCGGTTCCCGAGAGAGCCACAATCCCGTCACCGGAAGGTATGGCGGCCCGAAACACAGCGGGGGCATCGCCTTCCACCTTTAACAGTGCCTCTGGACAGAGATCCCTTAAGGCACGCTCGGCCGCGTCTGTACTAAATCCAGGGGATGATAAGTAGATGGATTGCACCTCAGAAACAACGTCGGGCTCTGATGATGTAACACCTAAAGCGGCAGCCACAGCTTCTCGCATGGCATAAATCGCATCACTTTCGGACACGAAAATGGCGTTGGTCGGTCCCCCGTAGCCAATCCCTTTGATCTGTCCATCCAGTGTAACCGCACAGGCGATGGTCTTGGTACCGCCACTGTCTACTCCCACAACGACAGCGTCTTCTTTAGCCATGTTCTACTACCTCTCTTCGTTGTACCGCAGCGAGTCAAAATGGAGAATATACCGATCGGCTCGATACAGAGTACTGTCATACATTACCCGTTGCTGACCCATACCTTCAATCATGCGTTCCACCGCTAATAGCACCATGGGTCGCTGGTCCCCCCCAAGAAGCTTGCTCTCACTCTCGGTAGCCAAGCGAGCGGTAATGAACTCTTCAGCCCGGACAACGCTGAGTTTATAGCGTTCCTCCAAAAGCCGCTGCAAATCCATATGTTCCAAATTCAGATCGAGTAGACCCGGGAAGGAATCTGTTGGAATATAGGTTGCATTTAAGGCCACAGGAGTATCGTTTGCGGTTCGCAGCCGATAGATGTAGTATGCAGACCTGCCTTCAGGAACATCCAAATTCCAGGCCAACTCGCCATGGACCGTGATCACTTTTTTGTCCAACAAACGACTTCCAGGAGACAAACCCCTGCTTCGCATCTCCTCCGCAAAATTGCGCAGAGGACTCTGTGACTGCCTAATGCTGACAAAGGTTCCCCGTCCAGGCGTTCGTTCCACCAGACCGTCGGAGACCAGAACACCGATGGCCCGTTTCACCGTTGATGAGCTGACACTGAACTCCTTGCTCAATTCCTCTTCGCTGGGGAATTTCTGTCCGGCCCCCAGTTGCCCTGACAGGATTCTCTTCTCCAGCTCGTTCTTGATGGCCAGATAATGCGGCAGTTTTGCAGGACTCGACATAGGCGCTCCCTCATATCAATGTACTTAATGCTATTAATGCTATTATTCTTGGCCTTTACAAATTCTCCTGCTTTGGAAAACGTTTTTTTCAACGCGTTTCCTAAACTAAGAACATCCAAGATAGCAGGACGGTTAGAAGGAGCCAGGATCGTAGGGCTGATCATCCTGCAAAATCGCAAAAATGGAAAAGCAAGGAAGGTGTGGGAGTCTTATCATGGAAACCAGAAAGGAGGATTTTCCATGGACACAAAGGATGCAATCGCCGCTCGACGCAGTATTCGCAGCTTTAAACCGGATCCTGTAGAACGCCGAGTCGTTGAGGAGCTGCTGGAGCTGGCGGTTCAGGCCCCCAGCGCAAAAAATGACCAGCCATGGCGCTTTGTGGTCACGGAACGACAAAGCAAAGAGCGGCTTGTGGAAACATTGCAGCAGGCACTGGAGGAAGTGGAGAGCCAGGGACAGTCCACGGGAAGTATGCGCGGCAGCCTGCAGGCCATGGCAGAAGCACCCCTGGTAATCCTAGTCTTTAACCGTATGTCCCGCCGCCACCTACCCCAACCCTACCAGTATGTCAAATTACTAGTCGATACCCAGTCCCTTGGTGCGGTTATTCAGACATTCTTGCTTGCGGCTCAGGATATGGGTTTGGGAACACTCTGGATCTGCGATGTACTCTTCGGCACTGGTCCTGTCCAGGAGTTTGCGGGATGCACCGACGAACTTGTGGCTGCCATAGCCCTCGGAGTTCCGGCAGAGTCGCCCCAAAAGCGCCCCAGACTGGCCTGGCAAGAATTAACAGCATGGATGGAGTAAGGCCTAAAGAGAGGTGAAGCCCTTGGACTATCTAAATCAAGTTCAAAGTAGTCTAGACTATGTGGAAGAACACCTAATGGAACCTTTAACCCTGCAGGAACTGGCAGATCAAATCGGCTTGTCCCCCTACCACTATTACCGCATCTTCGGTGCCTATGTGGGGATACCTGTGATGGAGTATGTGCGGCGGCGGCGCCTAGCCTATGCCGCGGCTGAACTCGCAAGCCACAGGCGTATTCTTGATATTGCCCTAGACTACGGTTTCCAAACCCATGCCGGCTTCACCAAGGCCTTTGTGAAAGTGTACGGTCTGCCGCCGGAGCGCTACCGCCTCTATGCCAATGATCATTTACCCGAACGAGTGGAGTTACGTCGATTTCTTGAATATCAGCTTCAAGGAGGAATCATCATGGAACCGAAAATCCTGGAACGTCCCGAGTTTATTATTGCGGGCTATGCCCTGCAGACAACAACAGAAAACGGCCAGAACCTCAAGGATATTCCCGCATTTTGGCAAGAGTATCTAAGCCAGAATAAGGGCGAGCATCTTCGGGCCCAGCCCAATGTGGTCAGCCCTGCGGAGTATGGTGTTTGCCTTAATGTGGACATGGAGACCAATAGCCTCACCTACCACATTGGTGTGGAGGTCTCGGATCTAGAAGGTGTGGATCTGCAGCTGGATACAGCCACTATACCCGCGGCAACCTATGCCGTCTTTACCACTCCGCCCGCCCTCCGGAGTCAACTCGCAGAGCACATTCAAAACACTTGGAGCTACATCTACAACGAGTGGTTCCCAAGCTCAGGTTACGAGTTCGCCCCTGGATGCGCAGACTTCGAACTGTACGATCAACGCTGCCTGCGGGATACGGATGCCGTCATGGACATTTACATTCCCATAGTAAAGCGGGAGATCTAATCGCTAGGACTTGCAGGGGGTGCAATCGGAAAACAAACCCCCTACCGAAAAGCAGGGACACATGCCATCTTTATAGGCCGTGTTCCTGCTTATTCGTGCATCCATCGTATTATTGGCAATGATCATTCCCGCCAAAACCTTACCAATGCTAGATGACGCGCCCAATGTAGACGTTTTCCCTGCTCACGGTACCTTGGGGGGTTCCAGGAGGATTGTTTTGAAAGTAGGCTTCGGTGTATCCAATGCCGTCAGTGGACTGTTGGGTGGACCAAAACGTCATACCTATTATGGTGTCGCCGGCACGAATCCAATCCACAAGAACCACAGCGTGCCCTGTTCCATTGGCTCGGAAGTATTGTACAAAATCACCGATCTTAGCCTCTTCAAAATCGGTTAGCCGCTCGCCAAGACCAGACCGTTCCAAGGCAGCAGCAAGGTTGTTCAGCTCACGGGGACGATCCCCAGCCACATACCAAGTCAAGATGAAATCTTCCATATCCGCGAGGGTCATATCGCCAAAATCATCGGGGGATCGTCCATGCTCCAGATTCCTGGCCTGCATCGCCTTAAAAAAGACCTCGAAGGTAAGGCCCACACAGTGACTGGCTCGATCTCCGCTGGGATTGGCCTTGGCAATAATCTCGCCCTGATAGATCAAATCTTCCGTTACCCCATTGTAATTCTCATAGTCATCATTTAATAAATAGGGATAGTCCCCTTCATAGCCCGAGATAATATCGAGCACATAACCGTTTAGACCTTCTATGATCACCTTTTCATCGCCATGCTCTTCTGTTCCTGGCAGGGGCCTCAAATAGCAACCTGCAAGGAGCGTAGTAACTATAACAAAGAGCAGGACTCGTACTAAAGGTCGATTCACCCCATGTACACCTCCAAAAAACTAAGACTCATGTCTTGGAATACTGACAGGCAGCTGGCCTACAGCCCCAGTTTCCCCCAGCAAAAACCGGGCTGCCTCATCCCAGACCAGGGGCCGACTGCCATAGACTGCAATGTAGGTGGCAACTTGGGGGAAGACCTGCAGTTCATAGGGCGTCCTTGTCCCAATCACAATGACTCCTTCATGTTCTTTCGATAAAGCGCTCACGAATTGCCCTTGTCCCTGGTTGCGGTGGGCATCGGCTGTGACGACCAGGATCTTCTCGTAGGTTTTGGCTCTGGCCAAGACGGCTTGCATTTCGCGGTCTGATATAGCGGTGCCCAAATTGACTTCTTCCAGATGAACCATACCTCCCCTTCGCAGGGCCTGGCCCAGGCTGCCCGTGTTGCCCAGGACATCCTCGGCGACGGTGGCTGCACTGCCCTGGAAGTCCAGGAGGAGAATGCGTTCATCTCCTAAAGGAAGATTGTTTTGATCCTGCACTAGGGTCAGGCTCTGCCTAATCGCCTGCCGCATCACATCTACATGCTCCGAAGACCCAATCACATGGTGATGGGCCCCAGGCTTCCGGCCCCAAAGATCCAGTCGCTCCTTGGCCCTGATCACCCTGGCATAGGACTCGTCGATGCGTTCCTCCGAAATCCTGCCCGCTTTCACCGCTGCCACAAGTGCGTCGTAAGCTTGCCGCTGCAACTCCTGGGTCTGGCTAATCAAAACCAGATCCGCACCCGCTTCGATGGTGAGCACAGCCGCTTTCACCGTGCCAAATGTATCTTGAATCGCCTTCATTTCCATGCAATCGGTCAGGATCAGACCCTGGTAAGCAAGCTCCTCCTTAAGAAGCTTGGTCAATACCTGATAGGATAGAGTGACAGGAATTCCTTCCGCCTTCTCGAGGGCGGGAATGGCGATATGGGCGGTCATGATTCCAGTTACACCCGCTGCAATGGCTTCCCGAAAAGGAACCAGCTCCACATCGTCCAGGCGCTGGCGATCATGGGCCATGACGGGAAGAGCGTGGTGCGAGTCAATGGCTGTGTCGCCGTGCCCGGGGAAATGTTTGGCCACGGCAGCCACGTACTTTTGGTATCCACGGATCGCCGCCGCTCCATGCCTGGCCACATCCTGGGGAGTCTCACCAAACGAACGTACCCCTATCACGGGGTTTTCCGGGTTATTGTTCACATCCACAACGGGGGCCAAGTTCATATTGATCCCAGCTCCTCCGAGTTCTCTGCCGGCGACCTCGCACACCCTTTCGGTGAGGACCTCGCTGCCCGCGGCTCCTAAGGCCATGGCACTGGGGGCTACAGCCACACCCCTAGTCAAACGGGCCACTGTCCCCCCTTCCTGATCTGCAGCGATCCAAAGCGGTACTCCGCTTGGCGATTGACTGGACAGGGCCTGGAGTTCCTGATTCAGGCCAGTCAGCTGCTTGACGCTTTCTACATTGCGGGCGAAATGGATCACCCCGCCTAAGTTGTGCTCTGTGATCATGCGCCGGAGAAAAGGAGTGACGCGGGTGCCATTAAACCCAAACATCATCAGCTGACCGATTTTTGCTTCCACAGAAATGGATTGACTCATGTCACGACCTCCCTTCACGTGTGGCAGCGGATAGCATATTTCCCCTAAAACACCTGGTCTAGCCCCAGTCGCTACCGGGATATTGCTCATCTGACCCTCAAGCGCAGACTTGGCCGGGTAGGCAAAGGCGACGGTCTCCTTAGCATCACTGGAGATGCCCACATCCTCATGGACTCGGACGGGGATCGTTAAGATGGCTCGCAACATAGCCAGCAAGGTCGGACCATAGCTTCCACTTCCCCTGATGATCACTTCTTAAAGATCGCAATAGGGAAAGATAAAACGCTCCTATTGATCCAGAATGCCATCGGGCGTAAAGGCGGTAACCTTGGTCACTCGATCTTCTCGATCTTCTGGAGGGATCGTAAAGCACTCCAGGAGATCTTGGGCATACTGCATGCCAAACAACTCTCGCCCCGTTGTCTTGGAGGGCCTTGTTTAAAACATGGGTGGGAAAGGAGTTCGCTCAGAAGTTCGGCATGGCCCCATCTCGCGATTGGCCTTACAAGATATCCTCAAAATTGGGCGTTTTGGGATCACAAAGCGCCAAGACCTGCTCCCCTTGCGAGGCTGTCTAGGGCCGGCTGAATAACGCAACGAGTTCGAAGGGCTGGTCTGGATAGACCCGAAGTAGGGCAGCATCGATTCCATCGATGGACATGCCGGAGATCAACCCCACAGCGAGTGTGTAATCCATAGGACTCCCTCCCCTTAGCTCATGCTCCGCGACTGCGGTCACCGATGGCGGCTATGGTTTTGTCAATGGAACTACTGGCCTGATCATAGATTTCCAGGGCTACCCCGATAAAGAGGCTGTCAATGGCACTGAGCTGGGCAATTCGAGACGAGATGGCCCCGCTGCGAAGAATGGTCTCCGACGATGAAGTGAAGAGCTGAAGGTCGGCATAACGAGTCACTTGCGATTCTGGGAAATTGGTCAAGCAGATGGTCGTTGCTCCAGTTTGCCTGGCCACCTTTAGAGCCTCCGTGATTTCCCAAGTCTGACCCGAATAGGA
>DUPN01000036.1 GCA_012838305.1 Bacillota bacterium
CAGCCCTCCTTGGCAGTCGTTCTTGGACGATGGTAAGCATCAAGTGCTCGCTCTCACACTCACCAACCACCACAGTAAATTTTCCCGTGCATTTTCTAATTATATGTAGAATTCTAGGATCGTTTTCGTTTCCCTCCTGATACCTCTTACCTGTGGCTCCTGGCAGCTCGGGCAACAAAAAAGGGCAAGAACCTATCAAGGTCCCTGGCCCTAGTTACTCCTTTATATCCCCTTCATCGGCTCATTTCGTACCTTCCTGCTCGTGCTGATGTTCATGGCAAACGGTGCCCGTAGACTCGAGTTTACCCTCGAGGTAGTCTTGCACGACTTTTCTGGCACTTCCCTTGACACCCACAATCACTTCAATATCGTTCTCGTTGAAGATTTGCACCGCTGAACTACCCATACCCCCTGAAATCATGGTTTTAACGCCTTGTTCATGTAGGTAACGGGGTAGAAATCCAGGTCTGTGCCCCGGATTCTGTACTGTTTCTGTCTTCACGATCTTCCTGTTGTCCGTGTCAAAAACGAGAAACGCCTCACAATAGCCAAAGTGTGCTGCCACCATACCCTCGTCGCTGGCTACAGCAATTCGCACCTTCCATCCCTCCTTTTACTCCGCTTCTTGCTGACGAAAGAGGATATCCATCGTCTGCTCATACACATTTCTTATCGCTCTTCCTGCTTTGCAGTTAACATCCACAACGGAAAGCCCCTGGTTGACCAGGTTTATGGCCTCAGTATCAAAGGGAATTCGGTCCAGGAAAGGAAGCTGTTTCGACTGGCAAAACTCTTCAATCTCGCTTGCACCGCCGGGATTCGTGTCATATTTGTTAACACAAACTAAGGTCTTCACTCCGAATTTGGCGGCGGTATCAATGATGCGCTCCATATCGCTTATTCCAGACACAGAAGGCTCCGCCACCACCAAGACCAAATCAACTCCGCTCAAAGAAGCAATCACAGGGCAGCCAATCCCGGGAGAACCATCAATGATGGCGAGATCAGCCTTGGCCGCCGCCTCCTTCATCTGCTTTTTCACCTCAGTGACAAGCAGACCAGAGGTTCCGCTGCCCATTTGGAGCTTCGCCGTAGAGAATACATGTTTACCATCGGCATAGAGCATCAATTCTCCATCCACGTGGGGAACCATCACAATGGCCTCATGGGGACAGACAAACGCGCACACACCGCAGCCCTCACAGGCAAAAGGGTCCACCCTGTAAGTTTCATCGACCAAAATGGCACCAAAGCGGCAGTGTTGCCGGCACAAATCGCACCCAATGCATACTTCGGGATCAATCTCAGCCCGGGGCAAGCCATAGTAATCGGTTCGCGTCGGTACTTTTGTCCACCCCGCTGTGATATGCAGATTCGGTGCATCCACATCGCAATCAGCATACGCTCTAGCCTGGGACAGTTTAATAAAAGCGCTGGCAATCGTGGTCTTTCCTGTGCCTCCTTTACCGCTTAGAATGAGCAACTGTTTTGGACTCACGCCGCACCTCCTGGCAAACGGCATCCCACAGGCCTTGGAACAGAGCCTTGTAAACCGGCTCCTCTCGAACCGCTATGCGGCCCTGGGAGTTGATCTGCCCCAAATCCTTGCTGAAGGGAATCTGGGCCAATATCCCAAGTCCCCTTTCCAGGCAAAAGGCTTCTGCAGGGTTTTCCCCTGGCAAACATTTGTTAATAACCACGCCAAAGGGCTTCTGAAATAGCTGCACCAACTCCAAAACCATCTGGAGATTATGTACACCAAACAAAGTCGGCTCAACAACCAAGATACAGTAATCTGCCTCCTTAATGCTTTCCATAACGGTACAGGCACTGCCAGGAGGACAATCAATAAAGACAGGACTCGAGGCTTCCTCCAAGCCACTGAGGAGTTCTTGAATGATGGGAACACCCGATGCTTCCCCAATATTTAAAATACCCGTCAGACAACCCACACCCTCTGAGACACCCTTCTGCACCTTTCCGATGGACTTATCTCTTTCGGTTAACGCTTCTTGAGGGCAAACCAAAACACAGCCCCCGCAAGAGTGACAAATATCATCAAAGATGATCAAGCGTTGCCCGGTGTAGGCCAGGGCATTGAATTGGCAGAACTGAACGCAACTACGGCAGCCAGTGCAAAGTGCATGATCCACAGCGGGAATGGCAACGGTCACGCTCTCCTCTTCGACCTGCTCCGGTCGGAAAAAGAGGTGCCCATTAGGCTCCTCCACATCACAATCCACATAGGTGGAGTGCTTTGCTGCTGCAGCCAAGTTGACCGCCACCAGAGTCTTCCCAGTGCCACCTTTGCCACTGAGGACGGCAACCTTCAAGTCAATCCCCTCCGTGGTGGAACCCGGCATGGATCGTATCTAAAGGTGCGAGCTCTCCCGAGAGAAAGTTCTCGATACTCTCCTCCACAGAAGCGGAACTTGTCTTATACAGTTGGATGCCTGAGGATTGGAGTACCTGGGCCGCATTCTCACCACATCTCGGTGTCAGAA
This sequence comes from Bacillota bacterium, assembly GCA_012838305.1. GTDB lineage: Bacteria > Bacillota > Limnochordia > Darwinibacteriales > Darwinibacteriaceae > UBA5420. The sequence goes on from DUPN01000036.1 coordinate 2,505, forward strand.
CCGCTCTGGCCTGGTTATCCGCAATGAGCTGTGCAGCCTTGATACCAGCCCCTCCTGGGCTGTTCAGTGCCATGTTTTCCACAAAGGTCGACTCTCCTGTCTCCGACTCATAGAAAAGGAAATAAGGGGCCCGTCCAAAGGATGCACATACCGCAGTGGGCCTACTGCCTTTATCTACTGGAATTGCAATTTTCATTAGGATCCTCCCATCAAGTTATCCCCTGCCACGCCCATGTCTGCGGCAGCCTCGTCCACAACCCCGTCCTTGGCCATCACAGAGCAGAAATTCACCGCCTTCAATGGAAAGAACCTTCCCATGAATTAAGGCTTCTGCCAGCTTTTTTCGGGCCTCACTGTAAATACCCTGGACGGTTGTGCGGGAGATCTTCATCTGCTGGGCGCATTCTTCCTGGGTAAAGCCCTCAAGGTCGATCAGACGGATCGTTTCATATTCATCCACAGTCATCACGACGGCATCGTCCGCATCGACGGGCCGGCCCAGGGGGCCAAATCGGTTGCTGTCTGGAAGAGCACATACCCTCCTCCACTTTCTTGGTCTTGGCATTTCGTCCACCTCAAAACAACAGAGGAAAGCAGGCTCCCCTGCCAACCTCTGTGCTTCTTTCTATAGTTCGTCCAATTCTTCTGCAATTTCTTCGAGTCGGGCTTTGAGCAGATCCCTTTGCTGTTCCAAAAACTCCTTCTCTGTGGGCAGCGAAGCTCCGCCCCAAAAAGCAGAACGGCCCCAGCCCAGACCAAATCCGGGTCCAAAACCATTTCCGTAACCATATCCCCAAAAACGCCCACGACCTAATCTCCTACCAAAGCAGCTGCCATAGAACCTGCCAGGATTCACGCCGGTGCAAGGTCCGAAACCTCGGCCTGTCACTGGCCCAAAACCTTGTGGTCCCGTTCCATCAAATCTAGGCACGGCAAATCACCTCCTCATTTCCGGCATATGTCAGTTATAATTCTAGTATACCCCATTTCGGACATATGTCAATAACAAAAACGCCGAGAAAAAAGGCCCTCATACTTTCGTATCAGGGCACGCAGCTAATCAAGGATGACAGCCTTTCCTTCTTCCCGCAGTTTGGCTAGTGAGGCCAGCATAGTACTGATTTGCTCCTCAGAATGCCGTTCCCAAGAGCTCAGTTCAGCAACAATTCTCAGCGGTGACTTGGAGCGATAGGAACGGGTGGGATTTCCCGGAAAGCGTTTGTCCGTCAGATTCGGATCATTCTCAAATTCCCCCGTTGGTTCCACGACATAGATTCTCTCTTTCGACCCATCACACCTTGGTAGAGCTAACTCGGCACCCCATTTGGCCGCCTCTAAGCTGGCGGTGAAATAGATGTAATTCGACTTCTTTTTCTGGAAATTTGACCCATGCCCACTCTTGAGCAAGTCACCGACTTGGAGTTCTGCTTTGGTACCGTGGAAAAAGGGTCCTGGATCCAGCACATCATTTCTATCCATGGCGTTTCCTCCTTTCCCCAAGGGGGACGAAAACCCCTCCGCCCGGAGCCGCGGGGTTATACCCACACGACTCCCGCTTATCCCACGAGATACAGCGCTTCCACTAAAGCTGCTCCCACCAGAAAAGCCAAGGCTAAGACGGCTAACGCCTTTTCCGCTCTAGAAAATCGCAGGGATCCCCAAGTACGCTTTTCTGCCCACTCCTTGGCCGGAAAGCTGTCCGACACAAGCAGTGATTTGGTGAGAGTGATGGCGCAAAACACTGCATAGGCACTAGTTTCCCACAAGCCTACGCGGAAATACTGCATGTTCGCCGCGGCCACAGAAGCAAAGGGAACCTCAAAACCGTTGGTTCCAGCAAGCCAGCCGATTGCGCCTCCTTGAACCGCCAGCACTAAGAGCCCAGGGGTCACCGGGCCAAAACGAACGAAGAGATTACCGGCGCCAATAAGCAGCAGCACGATGGAATTTCTAAGTACAATGTAGCCAATGGTTGTGCCCACCCCGCCCACTGCCGCGCTGGAAGGTGCGACGGTGGGCACATTCACCCAGGAATCAGGCTGTAAGAGATACCCTGCCCCAAAGAACACCCAGAGCACAGACTGGAAGAGAAGCCAAACGATGATGGTTCTCTTGACCGCACCGAACTGATACAAATTGCGAAATAGCCCACTCAACGCATTTCCCACTCCCTTAGGTTTACTCCACTTGCATCAATCACCTGACCTAATTCGCCGCAGCCTGCGCAGCACCCTTCCGCACTTTCTCAAATCTGGTTAATAGGATTTCTTTTCAGCTGGGTCGCCTGCTAAAAAGGATGAACAAGGCCAATCCCAAAGCTGTGGGTATTGGCTACGGTCAGGCTCTTACTGTATCTTACCCCAACTTGCAGACCGATCGGAGTTTGGTAGGTCAAGCCCACACCGACACTCCGCAGCACACTGCCTTGATCCAATTTTGTTCCATCTTCCCAAACCTTCGCTAACTCCACATGAAAATGAGCAGCTAGGTCAGGGGTAAAATATCGCCGCAGTTCAAAGGCGGAATGGAGATACATTTCTCCCACAAAGATGGGAGAATCCACGCCCAGCTGCCCGTTTCCGCCCAGACGCAGCCTGCGGTCAAAGGGGGTGCCCCTTTGCGTCCAGGCCGCCTCAAGCTCCACACGGGATACGAAGCCCTTGCCGAGGTAGCATACATTCCCCGCTGTGAAGTGCGCACTCGAAAATCTCTCGCCTAAATCGAACCGATTGACTAACATAGAAACACCGGCCTGCAACGTGGTCCCGGCCTGGGTCCAGGTGGTCGAGCCAGGGAATCTTGTTTGAACTGTCGTGCCCAGGGTCCAGTACTCCCTGCTCGGTACAGTTAAGCCTGTCATGGTGTCCACCTCATGGACCTCACTCTTGGAGTATCCCAGCAGCAGAGCTATGGCACTATGTTCACCAAGGGGCACATTGCTGCTCAGAGATAGATCCTGGCGATCGAGGCTGAAACGGCTGCCCTCATGTTCGCCCCAGCGGAGTTTGGTGTTGATGGTCTGGGACTGATAACGCAAGGTGGTGGGAAATCGACCCAGCGGAAACGTCAGATAGGCCCCCCGGCGATGACTTGGTCCGAAATTGTATTCGCCGCCGATAGACGCCAGTGTCCCCGCCAGATTGTAGTACCGCACAGCGATAGACTGATTGGAAAGATTCAAGATATTCTCGATCACAAAGTGAACCGGGTCTAGATAGAGACCAAACCCTTCACTGATCCGAACAATAATATCCACAACATCTTCGCTGACCGGAACCACATGTATGTGTACCTGGTCCAGCGCACCCAATGCCTCTAATCGTCTCTTCCCCGCTGCAAACTGGGCAGCATCAAAGGATGTTCCCGGCTCAAGCTGAAGAACTCGGGAAACGACACCTGCCTTAGTCCGGTGGGCGCCAAGAATCCGAACTTGGGCGATTTCTGCACCGTCATACTGGCGGTACAAGCCAGCGCCCTGAACATAAGTGGCCTCGGGAGCCTTAAAAAAACGCACAATGGCACTCTCGCCAGTGGAAAAAGAATACGAGGTGCCCTTTGATTCAACGTAGACCGGTTTTCCCAAGCCTACCTCTGCCAGCTCCTGGTAGAAGGAAGCGTTGCCACCGAGATCCGGGATCTCGGTCTCTAGAGCTGCTTGATAGTACTCCACTGCACGAGGCCGATCGCCCAGGCTATCGTGGATCGATCCCAAGATGGCCAAAGCTTCCTGAAGATAAAAAGGCTCAGCAACCTGGTCTCTCTTGGCTATGGCCTCAAAGCATGCTTGAGCCTCACCCTGGTTTCCCAACCGCAGTTGGGTACGGGCCTTGAGACTCAGAGCAGCTTCAGCATCACTGAACTCTGGGTCAAGCTGATCGAAACAGTCCAAGGTCGCAGTCAACCGGTTTTGGTAAAAGGCTAAAGTGGCCTCCCGTACAAGTAGCCAATTTTTGAAGTTCTGATCCTCTGTGGTTGCGGCAATGTTGCGGGAGAAGACAGCGGGATCCTCACCGGCCAAGGCCCTGGCCAAACTGAAAGCATAAAACTCACCATCTGGGGATCCACGACCTTGATCAGGGACAGAAACCCACATGATCTGCTCTTCGGGGGAAAACACACAGCTTAGCATGGACCCAGCATTGTTGATCCCCTCCAGAAGGCCTGCGTATGCCGCACTTCCAGGCTCACCGCGATCCCGCAGGAGTTCCACCATGGATTCAGCCCGAATAGCTCCAAAATGCTCGCCGAGGTATTGAGCAAGGCGCTCTTCACGCCGGGCCGATGACAGCCAGCCCGGAGCCTGGAACTGCTGCATGTATTCGGTGTTATATCGATTGGCCGCGAAGAGAACTCCGTCCTTGGCTCTCCTGATGGAATAACGGTTAGCGTCCACCTCAAGCACCACTGCATCGGGAATTTTGCTATCGGAAATGACAATGTTCATACCGAAGGTTCGGGGACTACCCAGTACAATTTGCACCGCCTCGTCCAGAGTGGATGCATACTGCACAATCTGGCGCATCAAAAACACCATGGCTATTCCATCCAGGGAGTTATCTGCCTGGTCCACCAAGGAGTAATTCATGGATACAGTAATCCCTTGGTTGTTCATGGCCTGCATAGTACCGGCATGAATCGGATAGATATGGGTAAGAAACGGATATCCCCGGTCCGGTTCATAGACCACAACATAGCCGTAGGGCGCCCAATCCATCATGGATAGATTATCCAGATTACGGGCATGGTATAAGGAACCGCTGGCTGTAGCGTCACCAAAAGCGACCACGGATGTACAGCCAAAGGCCATCCCCAGGTCCTGGTATACATTACCCATGATAATGTCCATGGGATCGGTATCTTGGCCCCCACTCACCCCGTAAAGAATCCCGTCGATTTCTTGACCCAAATCATCGGGAACATTCCTGCGAATCCAAGGAGCCATCTTGAACTGGAAGTAGAATTGTTTGAAAGCCTGAACAAGCTGGGCAAAGCCAGTGACCGGAGCATGAAGTGGATCAAGCGCAGCTCGCATCTCCAGCAACTCGTCTTCGGGATATAGATGCGCGAGCAAAGCTCCATGCTGAACTCCCATCGCATAGGAACTGCCTTTGAGATGCATAAAGACCAGGGGCCCCATGATCTCCATATACCCTTCTCCAGCGTAAAGCCTAGTGCCAATCCGCTCCACATGGAGTTCTGAGAAAGCATGCGATGGACTGGCCAACAGAAATAGGACCACTGCTGTCAAAGCCAAGACCCGTATCCATCGATTAACACGATTCATCTGGTTTAACCATCCCTCACTATGGATTGCTGTCCGTACCTTTGGTCACCAAGTAATTCTTCAACAGAAAAACTTGATCCTCCTTTGCTTCGACAATTTCCTAACAGTCTTTTCCAAAAACTTGCCGCTCGTTCCGGATACTGAGGTTCTCGCCCAGGATGCGCTGAAGGGGGCCACGGAGCCGATTACAGAAGTGAACCAGAGGTATCTGGACGATTGCGCTGCGCGCCGAAAAGCCACCTTAGCGGTGGCTTCCCTGTTATTTCCTTATCCCGTTGCCAACAACTGCACAACTTCGCCGAGCGTTGGCATGGCTGGAATAGCGCCTTGGCGTGTAGTAACTAGCGCTCCAATGGCGTTGGCAAAGCGTACGCTCGCCTCCATCTCCTCCAACGTCCATTGGTCTATTGCTTTCCTTCGCTGCAGGATTTGATAGAGCATTCCGCCCAAAAAGGCGTCACCTGCTCCAGTAGCATCAACGGCCCTGACCCTAAACCCAGGAACATGCCCGCCTAGACGGCCCAGCCTGAAGTAACATCCGTCTTCCCCCAGGGTTACCAAGAGCATGCTTAACCCGTACTGCTGAAACAACCTTTCACTACTCTGCTCAAGATGCCCCGAACCGGTCAAAAACTCCAGTTCGTCCCGGGAAATTTTCACAACATCAGCCTGATCCATAACCCCCAGCATCTGCGTTTTGGCTTCGGTCAAATCAGGCCAGAGCAAAGGCCTCAGATTGGGGTCATACGATACAAGCAGGCCCCTGGACTTAGCCGATTGAAGAGCCGCCATGGTGGCGCTGCGAGCGGGTTCATTGGTCAGAGACAACGAACCAAAGTGGAAGATACGTGCATTGAACAGCGCTGCTTTGAGTTCGTCCGGCTTGAGCATGGTATCAGCTCCAGGACTTCGATAGAAGCTGAAAGAACGCTCCCCGTCCGGCTGAAGATGCACAAAAGCCAGGGTTGTCTGGGCCTCGGCACTCAACACCAAACCTTCCGTTGCGATCGTCTCGGCCCGCAAGACCTGTCGCAAGAAGCGGCCAAACTGGTCATCACCCACTTTGCCTAGAAAGCCTGTCCTTTTCCCCAGCCTCGCCAGGCAGGTTAAGACATTGGCGGGGGCACCGCCTGGATTGCATGCAAACAGACAATTCCCCTGCTCCGATTGTCCCGCAGGAGTAAAGTCAATGAGCAGTTCCCCTAAAGCAACGACATCATACATTTTTTCACCCCACTACTTCGCCAGACTCCAGCGGTCCATACGAACTGTCCTCAGCTGTCCATCCGCGGCAAACAACGTGGGGAAAAGTTTGTGCGAGCTAGGATAAACCCGAGCAGTGATACTCACAGCCCCACCGTCCGCAAAGACCTCCACAGATGAACGATCCACAAAGATCCGTAGATCCCGCGTTTCCCCTGTTGGAGATACCTCAGCGCTGAACACTCCCAGCCGACCGGCATCGACGTACAGCTCCTCCCCTCGTCTCCTGAACCCAACCGAGAACTGGGCGAAACTTCGGGCATCTAGAAATAGGATTCCGAATTGGGCTGCTGTAGTGTTTTCCAAATCCAGCTGCCAGTGGATCTCTAGACCTGCTTCTTGAAGATCAAACGCAGAAAAACGATGCTCAGCACCGTCAAGCGCCATATTAGTAGTAAAGCAGTGGTCTTTTCTTAACCCTCTCAGCTCTGGCAGGGGACGAAATCTTAAGCTCCCATCTCTGCCTAGGAGTAGTTCCCGCGGCAAGGTAAGGGCACCGGCCCAATTATCCTTTTTGCTGGGTATGTCCACATCCCAGGCATCCATCCATGCCAGTAGGATCCTGCGATCGGTACCAAAAAAGCTCTGTGCGGCATAAAAATCAGAACCATGATCTAGTTCCCGACTGTAATCTGCAACGAAGGTACCGGACCTGTAATCCACATCTCCCACGAAGTAAAGCACTCTTCGGGGCTCTCTTCCTATGGGCGACACTACCAAGACATGCTTCTCACCTAAACGAAAAACATCGGGACATTCCCAGATTGTCCCTTGAGTTCCATCGCTTTCCGCAAAAACCCCAACATACTCCCAGTGGCTGAGATCGCTTGATCGGTACAAAAGCACCCTCCCTATTCCGTCTTTCCCCGAGCCAAGGGCCATGAACCAAGTGCCTCCATGCTTCCACACTTTCGGATCCCGAAAATCACACGAACCTTCAGGCGGGTGCTGCCTGATCAGAGGGTTGAGGGGATCCTTGACAAAAGTAAGTCCATCGAGGCTCGCAGCTCTGCACTGAACCTGAATTGCCCTTCCCTGCACTACCCGGTGACCTGTGTAAAAAAGGTACAGAGCGCCCTGATCCACTACAGCGCTGCCGGAAAAACAGCCGTCCCGATCATAGTCTTCACTGGGAGCCAAAGCAATAGGCAAATGTTCCCAGAGAAGAAAATCCTTTGTCCGGGCATGACCCCAATGCATAGGCCCCCAATCAGGGCTGTAGGGATGGTGCTGATAGAAGACATGGTAGTAACCGTCAAAAAACACTAATCCATTGGGATCATTCATCCAATACGCTTGGGGCATGAAGTGATAATGGAGGCGGTAGGTTTGATCTACAGCTGCCGCCGCCGTAGACACGCTCTGGTCTGCTTTCTGCAACAGCAGCTCATGGCTCAAGTCGGTTCTACTGCTGATCATCGACTCCGGTTTTTTCTCCATAGTGTTCGGGTTAAGCCTTAATGGCCCCCTCCATGACTCCTTTGAGGATGTGTTTTTGCATCAGGGCATAGAAGATGATCACGGGCAAAATGGTCAACATCAGGGCAGCCATTAAGAGCCCATAATCCGAGGTGTAGGTGCCGTGGAAATAGAAGGTGGTCAAAGGCAGGGTCCTGTTGGCTGGAGAGATCAGCACCAAGGAGGGGAGCAAAAAGTCGTTCCAAATCCAAAGCACATTCAAGATGATCAAGGTCAGAGTGGTTGACTTAAGTAAGGGAAACACAATCTTAAAGAAGACCTGGAACCGCGAACAACCATCAATCATGGCGGCCTCTTCGAGCTCCAGCGGTATTCCTTTGATAAATCCATGATAAAGGAACACGGCGAACGAGGTACCGAAGCCGAGATACATATAAATCAGGATCCAGAGGCTGTTCAGTAAGTTGAGTCCCCCATAGATTTGCACCAGAGGTATCATCACAGCCTGAAACGGAATGAGCATGGCCGCCACCATGGCAAAAAACATAAACTTATTGAAACGCCAGTCTGTGCGCACAAATAGATAAGCCGTCATGGCCGAAAACACAGCGATTACAAGTACACTGAAGACGGTAATCACCAAGGAGTTGACAAAAGCAGGTATAAAGCCCATCCTCTGAAACGCATGGATAAAGTTTTGCAGTGACCACACCTCGGGGAAAGCAAAGGGATTGGAGACAATATCCCGCCGGCTCTTGAAGGAGTTGATCAATACAAAGAAGAAGGGCGACAAATAAAGGGCTAACAGTGCATAGAGAAGAAGATGTCTTCCAGCTCTGAGTATTCGTTGGAGAGGCTTCATTAGGCTTCCACCTCCAACTTCTTAGTGAAGTAAACCTGCGTCAAGCTTATGGCTGCCACTAACAAGAATAGAAAGAAAGCCTGGGACTGTCCCACGCCATATTGCTGCGCCAAGAACGCCTTTTCATAGACAAACATGCTGATCAATTCGGTACTTTTAAAGGGCCCGCCCTGTGTAAGGGCCAGGTTCACGTCATAGACCATAAAACCGCGCTGGATAGTCAAGAAAACAGTAACAATAAAGGATGGAACCATGAGAGGCAGTATGATTGTTCGCAGCCGATGGAAGCCGCCGGCCCCATCAATGGTGGCTGCCTCAATGAGCTCGCTGGGGATATGGGTCAGCCCGGCAATGAAAATAATCATCATGTACCCAGAGTATTGCCACACACTGACAATCACCAAAGTCCAAAAGGCCTTATCTGGATTGGCCAACCAAGAGTAGGACAATGGGCCAATCTTAAGACTACGTCCAATGAAGACCAGGACATTGGAAAAAACGAACCTCCACACCAGGCCCAGAATGATCCCGCCAATAAGATTGGGAACAAAAAAACCGGTCCGAAGCAAGTTCTGTCCCCGAACAGTGTCACCTGTAAGCGCATAGGCCAAAACAAAACCCAAAGCGTTGACGATCAGCACAGTGTAGAACACATACTTCACCGTTAGCAGGAAAGAGTTCCAAAACATCCTATCCCTTACTACCGTTGCGTAGTTGCTGAATCGGACAAAGGTATACGTCTTGGCAATACCGTCCCAATTTGTAAAGGTTAGGTAGACCCCAAACAGAAAGGGTAGAATGATTACGGTAAAGAAAACAAATGTTGTGGGTCCCGCAAAGAGCAAGTAGGTTTTAAGTCGATCAAGAAAACGCTTCTCTGTGGCCAAGATAGCTGCACCTCACTTTGGCAACGAATAGCAGGGGAGCATTAAGCAGCGGGAACACCGCCGCTTAATGCTCCAATACCCTTAGAGTCCCTGCCAATAAGCTTCTACTTCCTTGAAGAAAGCGTCTCTGTCGCTGAAGTCGGCTAGATATTTTTGCATGTAAGCTCCCACCTGTGCCCAGTGATCTGGTGGCAGATTCAAGACAAAGTTCATCGTCTTGCCTTCTCTCACATACTCTAAGAGCGATACAGCCAGCGGATCATTGGGGGCAATCGTTATGTTGCTAAATGCAGGGATCACGCTGGCATCTACCACCAAGCGCTTTTGTCCCTCAGCATCGTAAACCAGCCAGTTCAAAAAGTCCTTAGCCGCTCTTTGCTGAGCGGGGGAGTTCTGTTCGCCATCCACTATAAAATACTTCGTGACACCAACAGGTATTTGGGTATTCCCTAAGGCTTCTGGGTCATTACCGATGGGCACTGGTAAGAATCCAAACTGACCGCCCGTTGTATCAAAATCCGCGATTTGGGGCCAGGTCCAGTTGCCCTGGAACCAGATACCTACTTCTCCAGTACCGATTAATTCGGTGCCGCGATCATAGGTGCTCGCCAGGGGATCAAGCTTGTCATAGTTGTACTCTTTCATCAAATCAAATGTATCCAGCAGCCCGTTGACCACAGCATTCTCTGCTAAGCTGACTGTCCCTGCTTTGAGGCCGTCCATGAACGCATTAACCTCGTCAAAGTCTGGAGATTGAGCAGAATAGGCCAGGGAGAAGAAGTGAGCTCCCAAGGACCAATCCTCTGGACCAATCACTAAAGAAGCGGTGCCGCTGGCTTCGATGGCGTCAAGAAGCTCTCGGAGAGAGTCATAAGTGTTGATCGTCTTAGGATCAAACTCGCCACCTAGAGCTTTGTCCACTACTGCTTTGTTATAGATGAACCCAAATCCTTCTACAGTCACTGGAAAAGCCAAGATCCGGCCATCCTCAGCGGTTGCCATGGACAAGCTGTTCTCAATAGCATCGGCCACCCACTTCTCATCGTTGAGGGCGAGGGCCCGGTCTTGGAAGAGCAGTACGTCGCCGGCATCCAGCATTAACAAAGCGGGAGCATTACCAGACGCATACAAAGCAACGGCCCGTTCAAAAGGGGACTGACCTACAGCTGCGGCAATAACCTCTACAGTTACGCCATCTGTGATACTGCTGTAGTAGGCAGCAATATCTTCAAGTTGAGTCTGGATTTCTCCTTTCGAGTTGAGGATGGTGATCCGAACATCCTGAGCAAAAACAGCCACACTAAACGAAAGAACCAACGCCAAGACCAACACGCATAGACCTAACTGATTTTTCCTCACAAACCTTCCTCCTTTTTTGGTGCAGATTTACATCTGCCTTCTTTGGTTAAAGTGTAACACAACCTCGCAACATATGTCAACCGGTTATCACATCCCCCCTGCCATCGTTGAGTGGCTAGCGAAGGCCCCGTGGCAGACGATGCGCTCAGTCTACGCTATGCTCGTCCGCCCTAGAGAACCAGGGCCCGTTCTTCCCTTGTGTTTGGATCGAGGTAGGAAATGGAGAATTGATGGGTCTTCAGATCACACTCAAGCACAGTCCGATAGGGCTCCTTGTGCCACGTCATCCGCAGCCGATGCCCACCCCTGGACGCGGCAGAAAACGTTCCGTCGAAGGCCGGATACGAATTACGGAAGCGCATCAGTTCAAAGAGCTGCTTAACCACGGGTCTTTGCATCTCTTTTTCCGCTTCTTCTAGGCTATAATAGTGACGATTAATGTTTCTCCCCACCTTCGTCTCCTCCAGCAGTTGAATGTCATTTTCGCCAGCCAGGAGCCCCACATAATACACTTGGGGGATGCCTGGAGTGAAGAACTGTATCGCCCGGGCCAAGAGGTATGCATCATCATCATTGCCCAAAGCTGAGTAGTAGGTGCAGTTCAACTGATACACATCGAGGTTGTTGTACGCCATGGAATTGTAAATGCGCTTAACATTGGCGCCGCGGGAGAAGAGGTAATCCTTAGTCTGCTCGATCTCCTCCTCACTGAGAAGATCTTTAACATCAACCACACCAATACCGTCATGGGTATCCAAGGTCGTATACTGTTTATGGGGACAGATCTTCAGCCAATGCAGCAGTCGCCGGTTGTCTCCGGAATAGAGACTGTACAATAGTAACATGGGCAAGGCAAAGTCATAGACCCAATAACCTCGTTTGGCTAATTCAAGCTGAATCGTGTAATGTTCGTGAATTTCGGGTAATATCTCTACATCATACGGCTTGAGCACCTCTCTGGCATACTCCAGGAGTTCCCACACTTCCGGCTCCACGAAAAAGCAATTGGTGCCCAACTTTTTTATGGCGTAGGCAAAGGCATCCAAACGGATAATGGAAGCCCTCTTTTCCGCTAGATAATGGAGGGAATCCCGAATAAAGTCCCGGGTCACCTCGGCACCCACGTTCAGATCAATCTGCTCCTCATCGAAGGTACACCAGACCTTCTCGACTGTACCATCCGGGAAATCCACCACTACATATGGAGCCCGCGGTTTACGACGATAGATGCGGCCAATATCCTCTTCGGTTGGTTCACCACCCGGCCAAAAGTCCCTATACCGTATGAACATATCCTTGTATCTTGATTGGTCCTTTTTCTCTCTAAACTCTTGGAAGTACCTCGATCGACAAGAGATGTGATTGACCATAAAATCCACCATTAACTCAAACTCCTGGCCTATCTCCATAATATCATCATATGTACCAAAGGCCGGATCTACTACGCTGTAATCGATAGGTGCGAACCCCCGATCAGCAGAGCTGGGATAGAAGGGGAGGATGTGAACGCCCCCTACTACGTCCCGCAGGTGTTTTTGTAACAGGTGTTTCAGTTCTTCCAGGTTTTTTCCTAGACTATCGGCATAGGTGATCAGCATTATTTCATTAAGAGCGGCCAACCCTAGCACCTCCTCAAAACATATCCGTTTTGTGCTTACACTGCGCGTTTTTTCTAACCAACCGTTTACAATCAATAGTATAAAGAACAAAGCAGTATATGTCAACCGGTTGTCATCTGACCTCAAGATCAGCGGACATTTTTCCATCTTCATATCCCTTACGGGTATTCATCGTTCGCACCGGTGGCTCGCAAGCGATGACAGCTTTTGCGTTTTTGGAGGGCACCTGCAGACGCTGTGCAAAACTCTGCCGAGCCGGAACTGTCTGGTTCTCACCATCAAGGATGCAGGATAAGAGGAGTACCCTCAGGGCTGAAAAGAAAACGCCAGCTCAATGCCGGCGAGAATACCTCTATTACGTTGTGCCTCGTTCTATCAGTTCCACCGGCAGGCAGTTCTCCGTTGGTACCGCTTTTTTCTTAACCAGATCTTCAATCAACTTCACGGACAGCTCACTCATCTGCGCCAGTGGTTGTCTGATCGTAGTAATCTGCGGAGAGACAAGAGAAGCGATGGATACATCATCATATCCAATGATTTTTATATCCTGGGGAATCCTCATCCCTAGTTTGCCGCAGACCTTGATGGCTGCAATGGCCATAATGTCACTATTCAGAAAGAGTCCGTCAAGATCAGGATGCCTGACCAGGAGATCGGTCAAAAGTTCCTCATACTCGTCCACTTCAAAGACATTTACATCGGTTTGCACCGTACAGTAGGGAATATTCTTCTCTTCAGCCACATTCATAAACGCCCGGTGTCTTTGATTGGCCAACATATCCAAGTCTAAACTGCCGCACAGATGAGCAATCTTCGTACAGCCCCGCTGGAGCAAGTGTTCCACCGCCAACCTACCGCCTTGGTAGTTGTCCGATGTGACATAGGGAATTCTGCTGGAAATAAAGCGATCAAAGGAAACCACAGGCAGGTTCAGTTTCTTGTACTCCTCAACCTCCAAGGTATGGCTGGCCATGACGATACCGTCCACCTGATTCCGCCTCAGCATCCAGATGTACTCCTGCTCTTTCAACGCATTCAGCTGGGAGTTGCAGATCAGCACTTTGTATCCGCGGGAATAGGCATAGGTTTCCAGGTACGATGTGAGTTCGCCAAAAAAGGGATGAGCCACGGTGGGCACAATCAAGCCGATGATGTTCGACTTCTTGCGAAACAAAGAACGGGCTACTTCGTTGGGATGATAGTCTAGATCCTCCATGGCTTGATAGACTTTTCGGCGTGTTGCTTCGCTGATATAACCTCGATTGTTTAGAACCCGAGAAACGGTCGTAACGGACACGCCCGCCTTTTTGGCCACATCTTTGATGGTTGGAATCTCGATCACCTGTCTCTCCCAGATCATGGGTTAAAATCTAGTCCTATTGTATCACAGATTTAACATGGCGTAAAAAAGATCTGGAGAGACTGCTAGAATGGCAACGAAGATCAGGGAAAAAAGCAACGACGAGTGTTTCCAGTGTTCCATAGATGAGCTCCTTCTGTCCTGCATATGCTGGGATTTTTCTGTATAACCCTAAGTGGTCTCTATTCCAGAAAGGCCGAGAAATTCCTGTCCCAAAACCCTTGTTGCGATTCCTCGCCATTGTCCTGCTAATTCCGACATCAAGCAGGATGGTCCATCTGTCCATCGCCCGAACGTTCACTTTTCACGAAAAAAGCCTCAAGACGAGACTCCCGGATTCCTGCCCTCTAAAGAGAGGCAAATGACCCCGCGCGGCCAGACCCCCCAGGGCCAACACCCGAAACAAAATGCGTCTCCCCTCACAGCGTACAAAAGGAAAAACCTGGTCCGCAGCGAACAGTTATAGCAAGTGAAAAGCAGAAAGGGATGGGACCCATGTCAGTCGAAGACGGATTGAAACGCAGTCTTCCCGAGAACCAAGGAGTATGTTCAGGCACCATCAGCCAATTACTTGATCATTTTGCCGAAAAAGAACTCGAGCTGCATAGCATCATGCTCCTCCGCTACGGCCAAGTGGTCGCGGAAGGCTGGTGGGAACCATATCGTGCTGAGCGGCCCCATATGCTTTTTTCGTTAAGCAAGAGCTTTACTTCCACCGCCATTGGTTTTGCCGTGGATGAAGGCTTGATTTCAGTCGAGGATAAGGTGTGCCATTTCTTCCCGGAAGAGCAGCCGGCCAGGATTGGGCCTAATTTGGAACGCATGCAGATCCACCATCTCCTTAGTATGGCCACAGGTCATGAAGAAGATCCGACTGAACGGGTTATCCAGGCTAGCGACGGCGACTGGGTAAGGGCCTTTTTATCCTTGGATGTCCCGCGGGAACCAGGCACGCACTTCGTATACAATACAGCGGCCACCTATATGCTGGCGGCGATTTTGCACAAGGTAACGGGTCAATCCCTTGTCGACTATCTCACGCCCCGGCTGTTTAATCCCTTAGGAATCGTTGATGCAACCTGGGAAACCTGTCCCAAAGGGATCAATACAGGCGGGTTTGGACTGAGCATTAAAACGGCAGACATCGCCAAATTTGGACAGCTGTACTTACAGAAAGGCGCGTGGAGGGGAGTTCAGCTCATCAGTCCAGAATGGATTGATGCCGCCACCAAAAAACAGATCAGTAACGGCGAGGATCCCCTCAGCGACTGGAATCAAGGCTATGGGTACCAGTTCTGGCGATGCCAACATGGTGCGTACCGAGCTGATGGCGCCTTTGGTCAGTTCTGTATCGTTGTTCCCAAGGAGGAATTGGTCGTTGCCATTACAGCTGGACTAAACGATATGCAAGGCGTCTTAAACGGAGTATGGGAGATACTCCTGCCTGCCCTGTCTCCCGCTGCTCTTCCAGAAAACAAGGCGGGATATGCAGGTCTGCAAAGGAAGTTGAGTGAACTCGTGTTGCCGCCGCTCCCAAGTGACAAAAGATCGGGGGCAGCAGGGTTAAGTGGACATTATCTCTTTGCGGACAATGACTTGCAGCTTGAAGCGGCAACCCTGACCTTGGAGGCCGACGCCTGTCATGTGCAGCTAGAGCTGCCCTTCGGCCAACCGCGAATCACCTGCGGCTATGGTTCCTATCTGCAGAGCAAACTCAGCCATCGCGGCCAGGACGTAACCGCCTTTTCCTGTGCGTCCTGGAAGAACGATACTACACTGGAATTCCTGAGCCGCATAGTCGAAACACCTTTTGCCTACAAGGTCACCGCCCTGTTCACAGCTGGGCAGGTTGAACTTGCGATCCAGGTCAATTGCGGTTTTGGTCCCCGGGAGTTTGTCCTTCATGGGAAATTAGAGACGGCCGAAGACTGAAAGGTCGGACTTGACAAACAGACTGCACCGATCAGCAGGGGCTATGGCGTCGGATGGAGGTTCACCTTCCTTAGTCTATCAAGACGGGTCCGGTTGTCAAAGGCCCGTAAGAACAGACCAAAGTCATCTTCATAGAAGTAATCTCCCCCCTTGTCTCTTGCTTGCTGGAAACATAGTCCTTCCCGCTCAGCAAAGACAGGGCAAGGGTAGTCGGGGCAATCACCGCAGCTGTTTAGACTTCGCTGCAGAACACAGTCTCGAACGGGACAACCGGCATCTATCCGTATTGCACCCTTGCGCCTGGCGCGGCACCCGTCGCAGTACATAGAGCCGGGTTCTTCATCTAGCCCATAGTATAGACGCCACATCCACGCTAAGCCCTCTCGCTGATCGCTCTTGCGGATGTTGCGAGAGTGAGCCTTGCACAAGTCGCATCGATAGCCACACATGGAGATCACTCTCTGATCGGGCTTCTTCTTAATCTGAACCAGCCGCAGAACATCATGGACGTACTCGGGATCATGGAGCCGGATGAACATCCATTTGCCATCATGGTATGTGTTGCTCTCTCTGTAGTAGTTCTGGATAAACTCCGAGAACGACGCCTGAACCGCCTCATAGTTCAGGCGTTCCTGTTTCCCAAAGATAACGAGGGCGGTAATGGACTGTTCCTCTATGTACAGTGTAAGCAGGGTTTTCCCGCTGCGCCGAAATTTGAGCTCATTGACCCCATTAAAGACGACATGCGTCACATAATGCGCATCAACATAACCCACAATCCGCTCTAAAACGTCAAATGCTTCCTCACTCAGACGACCTCGCCAGGACTGAATGGCGCTTTCCAGCATCGTCCGCTCACCTCCCACTTACCTAAGTAAGGCTGTAATCACAGCTATGGCACCTACTGATAGCACATTCGTCATACTATGCATGATCATCGGATAGATCACGCTGCCGCTTTTTTCGTAGCAGTCGCCGTAAAAAAGCCCCAGCCCGGCAGCGTAAAGAACCTGGTTGGCCGAGTACGTGACCTGGAAGGGAGCAAAGGAAAAACTCACATGTGCCAATCCGAAGATCAGAGCAGCCAGCACATTGGCGCGGCTGATTTTTCCGTGGAGAAAGTGTCCCTGCACATAAAGGCCCAGCATCGTGAGGGCAAAGGCTCTAAAGATCATCTCCTCCGAGGGCCCAGTCACAAGGAGCTGAAAACTCAGATAGCCAATGATGTTTCTAGCGTTCAGAGGGAAGGGAAAAGGCTGCAGCGACTGTGTTACGATGCTGAAAGCAAGAAAACCCAGCAGATACAAGCTGAAGTACAAGATAAAGCGCAAAACATAGGCAATCCCGACCTTCTTATTGCCCCATCCTAACCGGAAATCCACGGGCTTCCAGCTCCTTGTGCCCATCATCAGGACCAGGAAAATGGCGGCCTGGGCCAGATGGTGGACGGTCAACCAAGCATAAGAGCCATCAGGATCGATACGGCTATAGTCAAAGCTATCCGCGAAGATTCCCGCTATCTTTGGAACGCTAAGCAAGATCAAAGTCAAAAAAAGTACCCAACCGAGGGGCTTGAACACTCTGGCCACGTTAACCTGCACCTTCTCTCTGCTGCGAGATTCTAGCGCTGAGCCACATCCTCCTGTTCCATCCATGAGGACCATGGCAGGGCCTCTCCCAGGACAAACTCGGGATCGACAAATGTAGTGCCAATGGACACGGCCCAATGGAGGTGGGGTCCTGTTGAGAAGCCGGTGCTGCCCACAGTTCCGATGGTCTGATCTTTTACGACCGCTTGACCCACCCTGACCTCGATCCGATCCAAATGGGAGTATGAGGAGAACAAGTTCCAGCCATGATCCAGAATAACAGTGTTTCCCGTCACATGTAGAAAACGGGCCAAGACCACTTCACCATTGTTACTGGCCGCAACCTCCGTTCCCCGTGGGGCAGCGATGTCAAGACCGGAGTGTCGCCCGGACTCTTGATCATTGATCAGACGGATTTGTCCAAACTGGGTCGTAATCCGTCCAGTTAGGGCCGGCTGAAAAAGGCCCTCCCAGAGGGGATCGGAATTGGACCGGGCTCGCGCTGCGTCCGTGTGCACCCGATCCTCTGCCCACATCGTCTCGTCACGATGGGATAACAGCTCAGCGGAAACATAAAGCTTCTGGATGGCAAAATCTCGGGCGCTCACCGTGACCCCTTGCTCCAGCCTGTGCACAATTTGGCCGCCTCTGACGATTTCCGCTTCCAGTCCATAATCCCCCGGCCGAGTGCGGTAATCGACAGGGATCAGGGCCACGACCCCCTGCCCATAACGGAAGAAACGGGGCTCTTCGTCCAAAAAGGGACAGGCAATCTGCAGGGACAGATCCGAGGCCAGAGGATCGACCTGAAGCAGAAAGAACTCCCCCGGTCTAATGTGGTCCGCAGATAGGGTGATCTTAGGCTGAAGTTCATTCTCCCCCAAATCTAGAGCGTACAGCACAAGGACGGCACCCACAAGAAGGGCTATCCAGACAGGCCATACATCCATGCTTCTTCTCCGCACAGCAATCCCTCCCCTCCAATCCTACGAAGGAAAGGTGGAAAGAAGAAGCGGGACCTAGTGGATTTTCGCGGTGTTGAGGCCCTGACCTTCTATCTAGGTATCGCCTTCAGGCTAAAGGTCAAGGGCAGCGCCTTCTCTAACGAAGGATAGAACAAAAGGCCCTCGCCATCGGGCGTCGTACCTCCCATTCCAGGGACACAGCGGTCGTATTCGTGTAGATACTCAATAAACAACCCCGCCTCCGACAGGGAGTTAATCAGACCGCTCATGGTATACATCCAGAAGTAGTTTGTGGCTTCTTTGGCCTCGCAAGCGTAACCCCCGATGGTGCTGTCCTCATCGGGTTCCTGCTGGAAATAGGGGTACTTGATCGCGGTGAGGCCGTCTTTCAGTTTTTCTTCATCCATGGCCAGGTAAAACGGATGTGCATCATGGACATAGAAAAAGCCATCATCCTTCAAGAAATGCCGAATCGTTTGACCCCACCTTTTTAGGTCTGGCAGCCATCCCACGGCGCCGTCGGAGGTGAAGACCAGATCGTACTGGCCTTGATGATTGTCCATCAACTCCATAATATCCGAGGTTACGAAACGAACGGCGGCAATTCCTAAGTCCTGAGCGAGCCTTGCCGCGAAATACGTGTTATCAGGAACCAAGTCAACGCCGACCACCTCAGCCCCTAACTTAGCCAGAGCAATAGAATCTGCTCCGATATTGCACTGCAGATGCAGGACCTTCTTACCCGCGATGTCCCCTAGTTCCCTCTGCACGATGGGATTCAACGCATATCGATTTGTCTCAAATTGCCTCTTATAGTTGCTATAATGATCCTCCGCTAGTAAACCCCAAGCTTTTTTGTTCGCTTCCACCTTATCCATGGGTCAAACCTTCCTCCTTGGCAAACTCGCTCCTTGCGGATCGTTCCCCCGGCTCCTCCTTGGTTTTCGCTGGGGAGGATCTTGCACGGGCTTTCTTGGTATGGGTCCTGAAAGACTCTAAAACCCTCAATATGTTTAGCGAACAAAGGTATCAGGTGTCAGTTCGTAATCAATGGAGGACTGCAGCTCGCCAAGTTGGTTCCTCCAGGAATCGACTCTCGTTCCAACCTTCCTGAATCCGAGTTTGGCATAAACATGCTGGGCCCGTGTGTTGTCCACATTCGTATCAAGAATGATCTTGTCGTAACCTTTTTGATCAAAGAGGAAGCTGATCAGCATCCTCAGAAATCGTGTGCCGTAACCCTTCTCTTGCTGTTCGAAACGGCAGATCTTGATCCCAATCTCCGCAATCTTGTTACCCTTGTTACGGTAGTTCATTTCACCGATAGGAACTCCCGCCACTTCCATTATCAGGCGACGATGCGTTTCGTCATCATCCTTGGTCAACAGCGCAGCGACGTCCTTTTGTGTGATATTCAATCCATGGGGAAAACCGGCATGTTCCATGACCTTACCATCATTCCACCATAGGCAAAGCAACTCTGCGTCCTCTAAGGCGGCATGTCTGATCACCAACTCATTGTCCCTTAGATACATGGGCTCCCTCCCATTCTAGGTTTACTGCCCAGGATGACATCGCAGGAACGAATCCCCTGTATTCTATTATGCAGGGTTCCTAACCAAGATCCAAGTCGAAGTTGTGTCCCAAAAGAAAAATCCAAGTACAGCGCGAAAAACTCCCGGTACCGACCAGGAGTCGTCTCAACAATATGCTGTGCTAGCTTCCCTCATCTGCATGTGGAACCCGCTGTCCAACATAGAGTAGAGCAGAGATAAAAGCAGTGATGGGAATGGCCAAAGTTAGTCCAATGCTCCCCGCCATGGCCCGAATGACTTCAGAGGCTACCATATCGAGGTTTACCACTTCACGCCAACTGCTCTGGCTTGCCTGGAACAGGAGTAACAAAGGGAGGGACGATCCCACATAGGCTAAGATCAATGTGTTGGACATGGTGGCAATGAGATCTCGACCCACTGCGATACCCCGGCCAAAGAGCGTCTTAAAGTCCGTTTGCGGATCCGCTGCTGTGATCTGTTCCATGGAGGAGGCAATGCTAATGCCTACGTCCAAGATGGCACCAAGGGCTCCAATAATCATGCCGGAAAAGAGCAGACCCTGGAAATCGATGGAATCCACCATGTATTCCAACATCTGTGCCTCGCTGGAGGAGAGCCCCGTTAAGTAACTGGCTTTGCCGGCCAGATAGGCGAGGACTCCCGCACTCACCAAACCTCCTACTGTCCCAGCCACCGCGGCCGCTGTCTTCTTACTGTAACCTGTGACAAACAGAATGAACAGCAGTGTCAGCAGGGAGGACAAACCCACGGTGATCAAAATAGGATTATGACCCCTCATTACCAAGGGGAGAATCATGAAGACAATCACCAGAACCATACCCATCAGGGAGATAATGGCCTTAACCCCCTGGCGGCCTCCAATCACAATCACAGAAAGAGCAAAGAGGACTGCGATCACAATCATGGGATTCCTTCGGGAGAAATCAGCCAGGAAGTACTGGGCTGTGTTGCCGCTAAAGTCCGCCTCCAAAACCACTCGGTCTCCCTTCTTGACCGCCAAGTCATGGTAGGGATGACCCGTCAATGTGTGCAGGATCTGGACGCTTTGTCCCTTGTGAGGTCCAGATAGAAGCTGGACTGTGACAAGATAACTTTCCCATCCTTCCTGTTCATAGGGCTGGGGTCCCGCTGTGTTCACACTCAGGACGCGCCCGCGGTAGGATGCAGCCAGAACAGTACTGCTTAAAACCAGTACCAGCAGCAAAGCAGCTAGGATCTGCAGCTTTCTCGGCATAGGAATACCTCCAAACAGTGCAAGATAATACATAGCTTATTATAGCACAGGGGCCTGCTGCCGGTGTGCATCGATTAGGTCTAACCTCCGCTACGAAGACGTAACTTCACCTTTTCCCAGGTTTTCCAGGGCCCGAGCGACAGGTTCAAGCCATGTGGCATCCATCGACTCAATGGTTCCCTGATCGCAGCAATCGGCTATAGCGGGATCAAGGGGTAGTTTCGCCAAAACCTGGATATTGTGACTGTGGGCAATTTGTTCGATGTGGCTGTCACCAAAGATCCGATAATCCTTGCCGTTATCGGGGCAGCGGAAGTAGGACATATTCTCCACCAGACCAAGGATGGGAATATTCATCATCTCAGCCATTTTCACAGCCTTCGATACAATCATGGCTACAAGTTCCTGGGGCGAAGTGACAACAATGATGCCGTCCACAGGAATGGACTGGAATACGGTTAAGGGAACATCACCCGTCCCCGGAGGCAGATCGATAAACAGGAAATCGACGTCCTCCCAGATAACATCGGTCCAAAACTGTTTGACCATACCGGCAATCAACGGACCTCGCCAAACAACCGGATCTGTCGTGTGATCCAGGAGCAAATTGATGGACATGATGTCAATACCTGTTCTTGTTTTGACTGGATACAGGCCGAGTTCCGAACCTGTGGCCTTTGCAGTAACGCCAAAGGCCTTGGGAATAGATGGACCGGTCACATCTGCGTCAAGAATGGCTGCATGGTAGCCCTTGTCTTGCATGGTCACAGCAAGCATTGACGTTAGCAAAGACTTGCCCACGCCCCCTTTGCCACTGACAATGCCGATCACCTTACCTACACTGCTCAGCGCATGAGGTTTTTCGAGGAAATCAGTTTTTCGCTCCTGTGTTTCTGCCATAGGACATCTCCTTCATGTTTTCATCTTGATATGATCAACGCAGCACAGGTTGAGAGCAGAGGCAGTATTCCCTCTCCAGCCTCGGTCGTCATCCCCGCGCATGAGGGGCATATGTCACTTGAATTTCATTATACTGGATATCCGGCATATGTCAATAACTTCCGAAAAAGCATCTCCGTCACCGGAGAATCGCCGTGTACGGCGGTTCCTTCGGTCGCGGTTCCTACAAGTCGCCAAGCCTTGAGGGTCCTCAATCCAGAGACAGCAGCTCACTAATGGTCACAAACTCGTAACGGCCGGCCCGGAGGGCACGAATGATTTGGGGCAGAGCGCTGACGGTGCCGTTTAAATGTTCCCCACTGTGCATCAGGACGATGACCCCGGGATGACTGCAGGTGAGCACCTTCCCGGCGATCTCTTCTGCGCTGTTCTGGGACGAATCCCAGTCAAAGGAATCGATGGACCAATTGATCATCAGCCAGCCTGCTTCCCCCAGAAACTCAATACTGTCATCTCTAAGGGCACCATAGGGTGGACGCATGATGGGCGGCGTCAGGCCCACGGCCTCCCAAATTCTCTCGTTGGTGGGGATTAGCTCCTCCTTGAGAATCTCCTCATTGCTCAAGCTGCGCAGGTCAGCATGGGACCAGGAGTGGTTCCCCAGCTCGTGGTCTTCATCTACAATGCGCTGCACCAACTCGGGATAGTCTTGAACCTGATTTCCAAGGACAAAAAAGGTGGCGCGGACCTGCTCTGCGCCTATTATGTCCAGCAGTTGCGCCGTATGATCACCAACCGGTCCGTCGTCGAAGGTTAGGGCCATCAGGCGCTCCTCCTCAGAAGCTGCCAGGAAAAACCACGCAGGATAGGCAGCGGCCTGTCGATTGACTGTCATCTGAAACCCCCTCAGTTAATCTGGCCTACTCTTGCGTAAGGTTGGCGCATCCGTTCCCATCGCCACAGCAGAAAAAGCAAGGATCAACAGGGTCAATAATGTGTTTGAGACCAAAAGCCTTCGCCTCAAGACATTCCACCCCTTGTGCTGTTCTGGATTGTCCTCCCGAAAATAGAATGTAGGGGAGGGATAGCTGTGGCAGTACAACTGACGGTCTTTGACGGTTCCGGATGCATCGGCGGTAATAAGATCTACCTCTTGGCCGACGGCGTCGGTGTCTTTTTCGATTTCGGTTTGAACTTCTCCGCAAGGTCCCGCTATTTTGACGAGTTCCTGCGTCCCCGAAGCGCCTTGGGTCTACTGGACTACCTCAAGACTGGACTCCTTCCGCCTATCCCAGGAATCTACCGACACGACCTCTTCCCCCCAGGGGCAAAGCGAATGGAGGGATTTGGGCTTAAAGAAGACGATCCACTGCAACTGCAAGCTGTGCTATTATCCCATGCACACAGCGATCATCTGCAGATGATCTCTTTTCTCCAGCCCCATATCCCGATTTACTCCAGTCTCGCCTCGGCCGTGATCGCCAAAGCCAGGCAGGACACGGGAAGCGGCAATCTAGACGGCGAGACAACGTCGATCATTCCTAAGGAAGAATGGGAAGGGCTCCTGCGCTCCAGTCATTATCGCACCTCTCCCGCCCTGGGGCGCATATTCAAAGTGGCCGAGGGCCAAATCGCAGGGCAAGTTCAGGAGTTTTGGGCAACTCCTCCCTCGGCGCGTGCCCTCCAGTGCATACCCCTCGAAAGCTATAGCGGACAAGTAGGAAACCTTAATACTCTCTACTTCCCCGTCGATCACTCCATCCCCGGATCGGGGGCATGGGCGGTGGAGACCTCGGAAGGATGGGTGGTCTATACTGGCGATCTGCGTCTGCACGGCGCTCGCAAAGGGGATACCCTCCATTTTGTGGCACAAGCAGCCCGCCTTAGGCCCCTAGCCCTGATCTGCGAAGGGACCCATCTCGATAACGAATGGTTCATGTCCGAAGCCGCCGTCTATGAAAATGCCCGTCTGGCTGTGGAGTTAAGCAAAGGACTGGTTATAGCCGACTTCTCCTTAAGTAATATGGAGCGCTTAGCACTCTTTTACCAGGTGGCATTGGACACGGGGCGCATTTTGGTCGTCACATTCAAAGACGCTTACCTTCTGGAAGCCCTGTCCCAAGTAATCCCCGATATGCCCAGCATAGAAAACTCATCCCAGCTGAAGATCTATGGACCCAATAAAGTGAACCTCGCCAGCTGGGAACGGGCACTTGCAGAAAGGTACAGCGCCCGCATGGTCCCGGCCCAGGAAATCCAGAAGGCGCAAGCAGCGTTCATTCTGTGTTTTGGTTACTATGATCTGCCAAACCTCCTGGATATCGAACCAAGGGGAGGTCTCTATCTGCACTCCAGCTCAGAACCTTTCCATGAGCAAATGATCTTGGATATGGGAAGACTCCAGGCCTGGCTTGATCACTTCCAGATCCACAATGCAGGTCATCTCCTACAAAAACCTAAACCCAGCCCTTTCCACTCCTCAGGACACATCGGAGGGCATGAGCTCCTCCATTTGATCGAACAGATCCGACCGCGTTTTCTCATCCCGGTTCATACCGAGAAACCCCATCGCATCCGGCAGATGGTCCAAGCCCGCCTGGGTAAAGCGGTAAACGTGATCCTGCCCAAAACAGGGCACACCTTTTCCCTGAAAGGTTAGCTTCGCTCAAAGCAGATGATAAAGGGAAATCCCTCCTCTTACCGAATCTACCAAGAGTATGTATCCAAGAGTGGAGGGAACCCTGTGTCCAGTGATTCAAACCACAGATTGAAACGCACATTACGATTACCCCATGTTGTAGCGGTTGCGATTGGTCAAACGATCGGAGCAGGTATCTTTGTCTTGACGGGTATGGGTCTAGAGTTCACCGGCCCCTCGGTCACCTTAGCCTTTGTGGCAGCAGCTGTTCCCACTGCCTTTCTCCTGCTGGTTGTAGCCATGCTTGGCTCCGCCCTGCCCACCACGGCTGGAACCTACATGTATGCCAGCCGCCTGTTCTCGCCCGTGGGAGCCTTTGTGGGAGTATGGGGTTATCTGGCAACGTCACTTCTAGGTGCGTTCCCGCTGTACGCCATCGGCGCCGCCCACTACTTACAGGCTGTTGTTGATGTACCCACCATTCCTTCAGCCCTTGGTCTGTTAACCCTGCTCTATATCGTCAACCTTTTGGGCATCTCCTTTGCAGCCATCCTTCAAGGACTGATGGTTGTGCTCCTGTTGATCGCCCTTGTGGTTTTTGTGATCATGGGTTTTCCCGCCATTGAGATGGCCAACTTTACTCCCTTTTTCCCAGGTGGGGCCGGAGGGTTTGCCATGGCCGCCTCTATCTTGACCTTTACCCTAGTGGGTGCCAACGCCATCATCGAACTAGGAGGGGAAATCAAAAACCCAGGGAAGACTATACCCCTGGCCTTCCTGATTTCCTTCCCGCTTGTCCTAGCCCTCTATCTACTTGTTGCCATTGTGGCAGCAGGCGCCTTGCCATGGACCACAACAGCGGGACAGCCCCTGACCCTGGTAGCCCAAAGCTTCATGGGACGGGCTTCCTTCAACTTCTTCGTATTTGCGGGAGGTCTCTTAGCCATTGTCACAACCCTCAACGCCAGCCTCATGTGGGGAACCCGTTCTTTGCTGGGAGTGAGCGCAGATGGTCTGCTACCTAAGAAGCTAACAGCAGTCAATCGGCGTTTTGGTACGCCCCACTGGTTCCTTACCCTCATTTATGTGGTGTCGGCAGCCGCGATTCTGCTTTTAGGAGAGGAGCACCTCTCCCTTTTTGCCGTCCTAGCATCTATCGGCGGCATTATCGTGTTTATTCCACTGCTCGGTGCTGCAGTCCGCTTACCGAAAAGGGCACCGCAAGCGTATGAGAACAGTCCATTTAAACTGCGGGGACTTTGGCTCTATCTCTCCGTTGGAGCGGGCTTTTTTCTGTCCCTTGTCGTCCTGATTGTGCTCTTAATTGACCTCATATCCTACCCGGCTGGACTCGCCTATGGAGTCGCCTTCATTCTCTGGCTAATCGCCGGAGCTCTGCTGTTCCTAATGAGGAAGCCAGGGCAAAATGATGGTGCCTTTCGGCCAATGTAGCTTTCATTGCTGCAACACAAGGAGCAAGGAGGAGTAGGGACTGAGCATACGGCTGGTCTCCCCTTCGTCCATCACAGTCCATTCGACGACCGTGCACACAATTCCCTCCCCGGGATTGCGGAATTGACGTATGTCTTCTTCTCTTCTCCTGCCCAGACCCCTGTCGATCACAAAGACCGAAGGCAATCGTGCATTCGGCCCCTTAGCAAAAATGTCGGCATTCGCCGTGAGTTTCTTGTACGCATACTTGCATTCCCTGGAAAAAATGGTATACTAAAGGCGATATCTCCGAATTGTAGTTTATAGCGGGGGAACCAGTCTTGGGGTGAATCTTGCTTGAAGCGAGAGGGGCAACTTGGGTGTCCTAACCCGTCAGCTAACCTCGTAGGAGTACACCAAGCGTACTGTCGTTTTGGCTCAAGACCAAGACGCCACGCGCTTTTTTGTTTGCGCAAAATAAACGAAAAGGAGATGTTGTCATGAGAGTTTGTCCTGATTGCTTTGCAGTGAATCGGTCCTACCACAGCTATTGCCAAAAGTGCTCTGGTGCCCTCAATACTCGCGGTGAGATTCACTACCCGCGTCTGAAGGTCAAAAGGAAACCCGCCCGGCGTGTTCCCACGGGATTCACTGCTACTCCATAGTGCACAGGCAAAGGAGTCTAATTACGCACTGGCCCTGACGAGTGCACCGTTGGGGCTGGGCAATTCCTCTTGTTCTATGCGGTTCATTTCACAGAAGTGTTCCAGAAATCCCTTCGCCTGGTCGAGCTGGTCAGTGCCTTCCTTCAAGGCTACGATATCCTGGAGAATCTGGGCGGTCCACACATTGTCGAAATAGCGGTAACGACCGCTGTTCCAGGTCATGCTGTTTGGATATCGTTCGTTCACGTAGTATTTCCAGAAGGGCAGCTCCTTCGCTTCCTCAGGCGACAGACGAAGCCTGTACTGGGAATGGGCCGGGATGTAACCGTCTTCACACAGCTTACCAACAAAGGACTCACCCACCATGAACAGACCAACTACCCGTCTCTCCTCCTCGGGTGCATCCTCTTCTCTGGCCGTGATCAAACAGCAGCTATTCTGGTGCAGACGAACCAGCCGGTTTGGTTTTCCCGCATGCGCGCCGCTTTTCTTCAAGCCAGTGAACACCCTCCATTCGGCAAACACCCGATCTTGGTCTTCCTGATCGCACCAAAAGGCCACCTGCGAAACGGGGTTGAGCTTGTAACTCTTAACCAGTTTCTCCCGGGCCAAGAGCCGCTGCCGTTCTTCCTCCTCAGCGATTCTCTTCTCCTCCAATTCAGCTTGCATTCGGCGCTGCTCTGCTTCCTGCGTCTTTCTCAGATCGTCAACACGCTTGGCAAGCTTTCTGTCCACCAAGGTCAAGTGTGTTCCGAAGGCGTCGGGAAACACGAATTTCTTGGTTCCCACAGGAAACGCCACTTCAATATAGGAACCATCGCACGCAACTACACTACCCTTGCCAAAACTCCCATGCGTTACCTGTTTATCTAACAGATTCATTTATGCGCCTCCATATCTATTTCTACATGTGCATTTGTTTGCACTTTTTTTCGCCATTCTTAGATTAATGATAACACAAACAAAGGAAAAACGCAAATAGGCTATTGACATCGGCAAATATCCAGTGTAAACTAATTTGTTATGCGTCCAATTAGCGGATTGAAAGTATTATAGGACTATATTCCTGGTACCCCGTCTCCCCCACGCACATATCCTGTAGCGCAAGCTACTTCAAGTAAGGGGAGGAGTGTTGTCTCGATGTTTCCAAATCACCCGCGGGTGCCAAAGAGTTGTCCTCCGGGTTTCTTGGGCCGCTATACTGTTGTCCAAGGGGACTCCATGTTTTCCATTGCGCAGCGTTTTGGCGTATCACTCGATGCCCTGATTGCAGCAAATCCTCACATTACAAATCCTAAACTGATCTTTCCAGGTGACGTCCTGTGTGTACCTCAAAAGATCCCACCACCGCCACCACCGCCGCCAGAGAAGGAATGTCCTTGTCCTGTGACCCTCTTAGACTTCATCCACCGCTCTGTGACTGTGACAACCCGCTGCGGCGTTGTCTCGGGAAGACTGGTCTTTGTGGGGGATGACTCCATCATCCTGCAGGATGGCAAAACCACGACCGTCATTCGCTGCAAGGAAATCTGCTTTGTCCGGATCTCAAGACTAAAGGAGGAATAGGAGTGCATCGCGACTGTTGTGCGTGCCCCGAAGGGTTAGCCATGTTTCTGGACCGGCGAGTTGTGGTCTCCACAAAGTGCGGAGACATACACGGCATTCTCCGCGCTTTTGGGGAGACATTCCTTGAAGTGCAAGAAGACAATCCCAAGGTAGAACTGACCGTTATCCAGTGCGGTCAGGTCTGCTTTGTCCGGTTGCTCGACTAACCGGTCATCAACTCCTTGGAGAGGCTGGTTCTCGAGGATTCTCGACCAGCCTCTTCTCTCTCTGATCACAAAAAAGAGAGACTGAACGAAGTGGATTTTGTCCCACTCCGAACAGTCTCTAAGCAGGGATTGGTTGCAGGTACCAAAGCTGATGCTTTGCATGAAGTCAATCATGAGTGTGTCACTTGTCTATGCAAATGACACGTCATCATCGGATGACGCCACCCGGAGTGAACACTATACCTTCAATCCCTCAATTCTAGAATAACCGCGGATGCCAGTTTTATTCTGCCAATTTCTTCCGAACAGCCTAAAGGCTAGAGCGCGCCCCTAACTTACTTCTTCTTCACTAAGCAGGTCTTGGCTAACATAGATGATGGTCTCTAAGACCCGTCTAGCGCTTGTTTTGGAAATGGTCACAGAGAGATTTCCGAAGTCAAACTGATCCCCTTCTTGGGGGACTCTGCCCAGTTCCTCTAGGACCCAACCTCCCACAGTGGTTGCATCCACTTCGTCATCGTCGATATTGAGGGTACGAAACAGTTTCTCCAAGTTGGCTGTGGCCAGCACTCTGTATTCATTTTCCCCAAGCTGTTCGATCTCCTCAACGACCTCATCGTGTTCGTCCCAAATCTCCCCAACCAACTCCTCAATGATATCTTCCATGGTGACGATACCAAGAGTGCCGCCATATTCATCCGTTACCACTGCAATATGTGACTTACTCTGCTGCAAATGGCTCATCAAGGTAGAGAGCTTCATGGAAGTGGTGACAAAGATGGCCGGTTTAATGATGCCGGCGATGGACTCTGTCCCATGCACTACTTCGTTATGGAAGTCCTTCTGGTTGATGATCCCCACCACTTCATCAATGGAGCCTTGGTAAACAGGGATCCTAGAATAGCCGCTGTCGCGAAACACCTCCAGAATATCCCCAGCAGAGGCAGAATCCGCCACCGCCACGACATCCACCCGGGGAGTGACGATATCGCCTACTTCTAGATCATCAAACTCGATCACACTGCGAATAAGCTCCCCTTCCTGCTCATTGATGCCGCCCTCAATCTGGGCTTCCTCCACGATGGTCAAGAGTTCTTCCTCCGTAATACCCTGCTCCTTCCCTACATTCAACCGCCTTGAGAGCTGCCTCGTACCCCAGGAAAAAGAGCGGATCAAAGGCGCGAACACCACCATGAGCACACGGACCACAGGAGCCGCAACCAGGACAAACTGATCTGCCGACGCTTTGGCCAAAGACTTGGGGAAAATCTCGCCAAAGATCAAAACCAAGATGGTCACGACGACTGTGGAAACGGTAACGCCGATATGTCCAAAATAGCGCGTAAAGATCACCGTTCCTATGGATGCTGCCGTAATATTGACGATATTGTTGCCAATTAGCAGTGTGGTCAAGACTCCGTCATAATCCTCGGCGAGCTTGAGCACCAAACTCGCTCTTTTGTCCCCATTGGAGCTCGCATTTTTGAGCCTAACCCCGTTGAACGATGTAAAGGCGGTCTCTGCAGCCGAAAAACACGCAGACATTAAAAGCAGTACACCCAAAGATACGATCAGTGTTATACTACTGCCGTCCATCTAGCACAATCCCCCCATTTTACTACCTCTGTCCACACGGATGTGTATCAACAGAGCTGATAGTCTGAAGGGCCTTTCTCGGCGGCATCAACCAGGGAGCGCAAGACGCGCATACGATTCTGTCGAAACAGCGTCGATACCGTTATTCCCATGCATAATTCCGCACGCAAAAAGGAACTTCGATCCGGCGGTTCGTCCATTTCCATCTCCTCTTCTAGTAAGGTGTATACAATTATACCACAATCTTCCCATTTTCTCTACGGCCTGGAGGACGGTTGCATGGACGCCCTGCATCGTGCGTATACATTAGCAGGAGGCGACCGCCATGTTTGTCGTGGTTTTGAAGGGACGAAGGTTGATCCTGCATCTGATCACCTTATTCTGGGCGCTGGGGCTGCTGTTTTCTCTCTGGTCCTGGCTGACCAGACCCTATCGCCCTCCTTTGATTGGATTGGACGGGCAATCGACCGCACTCCTCGAGCAGCTCTTCCAGGGAGAGCAAATCGGCGCCATCCGTTTAGGCCCACAATCTGACTTGCTGGTCTGGCTGCAAAAGGGCGAGCTAGACTACATCATTGAACTGGATGCGCCAACAGCGCATTTGATGAGCTGGCACTTGGGGGAGCTTTTACCCGCTGTAGTTGTGCCCTATTTTGATCGTCGGATGGAAATGGACTTAGGGAAGCTGCAGGCTCTCCTCGCTGATGAACCCCATCAAGTGCTAATCGCCGATTCCCTGGCCTTGCCCGGTTTTCCCTGGTCGCCCCGTTCCGTCCGCTACTTGCCTTCCGAGAAGGTGGTGGAGGCGCTTAGGGAAGGGCAGGGGAAAATCGGCATTATCCCCTGGCAGGACCGATTGCCAGGGGTACGGGTGCTGCCTTTCTCCGCCACTGACGATCCTGAGTCAAACCCGTTACGGCGCTCACTTTTCTTAAGCCGCTCCCCCAAGAATGTGCTAGCAAGACTTCGAGACCGTTTCACCCAGCACCAGGACTTACAGGGAGACACAGCCTATCTAAGGGAGCAGCAAGTCACCTTATTGGCGGTGGGCGACATCATGCTCGACCGTGATGTGAAGAAAGAAGGACTGCAGAAGGGCTGGACCCATATTTTCTCGGAGGTGGCTCCCCGCATTCGTCAGGCGGACCTGTCCTTCGCCAATCTAGAGTCACCCATAGGAGACAAAGGGCACTTCATCAATATGTTTCAAGCCCCTCCCCAAGCGATAGAGGGAGTCGCCTCCGCCGGCTTTGATGTGGTGTCCTTGGCCAACAATCACACCCTGGACTACCATCACGAAGGTATGTTTGAGACCATGCGCCTCTTGGACCAAGTGGGGATTGACTGGGTTGGCGCGGGGGAAAACATCCAAGAAGCAAGAAGACCTCTGATCACAGAGGTGTCTGGAATTCGAGTGGGTTTTTTGGCCTATACGGAGATGTGGTTTGTGCACGCCAGAGAACCCATCAGCTGGCAGGCAACCCTGGATGAACCGGGGGTGGCACCCGCTGAGCTGGATTTGGTTGTAGAAGATGTCAAAAAGCTCCGTGATCAGGTGGATTGTGTCATCGTCACAGTACATTGGGGCAAAGAATATGTCCACGAGCCCACCCCTGAACAGAGGAGCCTGGCCAGGGCAGCTGTGGATGCAGGAGCTGATTTGGTTCTCGGACATCATCCCCATGTCCTGCAGGGCATTGAATTCTACAAGCAAGGAGTCATTGTCTACAGTCTGGGCAACTTCGTCTTCGACCTCAATCGCCCCAAAACATGGGAAACCATGATGCTCGAATTTACCCTTTCACCCCGAGGTCCCCTGGACATGACCATTATTCCCGCCTATATCTTCGGAATACAACCCCGCATCCTAACGGGATCACACAGAGAAGCGGTCTATGATCAAATCCGCTCCTACTCCCTTCCGTTTGATTAAGTCAAATCCTCCATCTGCTTCTTCACCTTGGGGGTCAGGGTCTCTTCCAGGGGCGTGCGGCTAAAGGGCTGCTTGAGCCCTAGAGAACGTTTGGCGTTCTCCAAGGCCGTTTCCACCTCTTCCCGCAGTTCCCTGGCGGAGATGAGGCGGCTGCCTGCTCCCCGAATCACCACCTGCTGCAAAGCATCGGATGTGACCACAGCGATATCATGTTTCTTTTGGTGACCGTAGGCAAACTTCTCGATGTACTCATCGGCGGTCTGGGCTTCCCTGGTGAAGACCACATGGATATTGTGGTAGTCGCTAATCTCTTCAGGGCGCCCTGCTACCATATAAGCGTCAAAAACTACAATGATCTCGCACTGTTGAATTCCCCGGTAACTGCTGAGAATATCCAAAAGCCGCATGCGGGCTGCGTCCATATGCCCTACGGCGAGCTCCTTGAGTTCGGGCCAGGCGTGGATCACATTATAGCCGTCCACCAACAGGAAGCAGTCCCTTGGTTCGCCGATCGGAGCCGGCTGCCTTTCTGGTGTAGGGGATGGGTCCGAAGGCAGCTTGCGCCTGTTCCAGCCAACCCTCTTGCCTTGATTGGCGGTGGTGTTCAGATACCTGTAGTCATCCTCGTCTAGCTCCTCCCATGGAGCAGGTTCCCCTGTTTGAGCGGGGCCTTTTTGATCCACTCTGTGTCGAAGATGGCTTTCCACATGCATGTGGTCCTTGACCTGATCCCAGGGAACATAAAACCCCGTGCCCTGCGAGCAAAAGATAGAACCTGTCGGGTTTTCCACATCCCTCTCCGAATCATAGCCCATACTCTTGATAACGTCCTCACTGTTGTGGCATGGTTTGTATCCCTCTGGACTAAGGAAGAGCCGTCCCGAACCTCTCGTGTAACCGGCCACCTCCCGTTGGTAGTTCCGCATCGTGGCCACGGGAGCAGTGCCAGCCAGGATGGCCGCTTCGCCCTTTGTCTCCACGATGGTCCAGCTCCCGTGCATTTTCTCCACATCGGTGATCGCCCTGCCGATCATTTTCTCCGGCACTTCCAGACGAAAGCGGTAATAGGGCTCGAGCAGAATGGACTGGGCTTCCTTGAGTCCTTGGCGCACAGCTCTGAAGGTGGCCTCCCGGAAATCGCCTCCCACAGTATGGGTATTGTGGGCCCGGCCTGACACAACCGAAATCTTCATGTCCGTAACGGGCGAACCGGTGAGTACCCCCCTATGGGGTTTTTCCTTGAGGTGGGACAGAATCAGGCGCTGCCAGTTCTTGGCCAGAACATCTTCGCTGCAGTCTAGGACATACTGGAGTCCACTTCCCGCATCTTGCGGCTCCAAGATCAGATGAACTTCGGCGTAATGCCTCAATGGTTCGAAATGCCCCACGCCCTCCACCATGTTGGCGATGGTCTCCTTGTAGAGAATTCGTCCAGCATCAAAGGATACTGACACCCCAAAGCGGCTCTGAATCATGCTCTGGAGGATTTCGATCTGCACATCCCCCATCACCTGGGCCTGAATTTCTTGCAGCTCCTCATCCCAAACGATGGCCAGTCTCGGCTCCTCCTCCTCTAACTGACGCAGCTGGGGTAGAAGCACCCTCGCTTCATAACCTTCTTCCGGCACGACCCTGTAGGAGAGGACAGGCTCCAAAAAGGGCGGATGAGAACTGCTTTCTATTCCTAAACCGTCTCCAGGTTTCGCTTGGCCAAGGCCGGTTACGGCACAAATCGTCCCTGCCTGGACCGAATCGACCAGATCAAATTTCTCGCCGGAGTAGATCCTGATCTGGTTCACCTTCTCCTCCCACTCCCCATGGGTCACCAGATCGCGAACACGGAGACATCCGCCTGTGAGCTTGATGTGGGTCAGGCGATGACCCAGGTCGTCTCGGGAAATCTTAAAAACCTTGGCGCCGAACTCCTGCGGATACCAAGGGATGTTGACCAAGTCTGCAAGGCCCGCCATAAACTGTTCCACGCCATCAAGCTTCAGGGCGGAGCCAAAGAAACAAGGAAAGACCCTGCGTCTTTGAATCGCTCTTCGGATCTCCCCAGGTTCGATCTGCCCGTGATCCAAGTAGCTCTCCATGAGACCTTCGTCGCATAGGGCCAACTGCTCGCAGAAGTGCTCGTCCTTTTGGCCAAAGGCAATGCATCCGCCACTTAACTGACTTTGCAGTGCATGCAGGACAAGCTCTCGATCCGCCCCCGGCTGATCCATCTTGTTGACAAACACAAAGACGGGCACCTGATAGGCATCTAAAAGGGCCCAAAGAGTGGAAGTGTGACCTTGCACTCCGTCCACCCCGCTAATCACCAAGATGGCGTAGTCTAGGACCTGCAAAGTTCGCTCCATTTCCGCGGCGAAATCCACATGCCCTGGGGTATCCAGTAAAGTGATTTGCAGATCCCCTAGGGCGAGCAGAGCTTGCTGGGAAAAAATCGTGATCCCGCGCTCCCTTTCGAGATCGTGGGTGTCCAGGTAGGCATCCTTGTTATCCACCCTGCCCAACCTGTGGGTCCGGCCGGCTAAGTAGAGCATACTCTCGGACAAGGTGGTCTTGCCCGCATCCACATGGGCTAGTATACCGATGACAAGTTTGTTCATGTCCGTTCCAATCCTTCACGACATTCTTCTACTACCATGGTATCAATAAACGCGATCCCTGACAATCTATCGCGCAAAAGCCCCCACCTTGCAGTGGGGGCATCCTTGACATGGGTGATCGCGCCTGCTTACCGTCCCCTTAGCTGCGGATCACCAATATCACGCAATCCGTCTCCCAGAAGGTTAAACCCCAGGACGGTAAAGACGATGGCCAGCCCGGGATAGAGGGTAAGGTGAGGTGCAGTCCTGATCGCTTCTCTACCGAGAGCTAACATGCGTCCCCAGCTAATGATGGGAGGCTGGGCTCCCAAGCCGAGGAAGCTTAGCGTTGCTTCGGTCGTGATCGCGGTTCCCATATTGAGGGAAGCTACAACCAAAATGGGTGCAAAGCTGTTGATCAAAATGTGCCTAAACAGAATTCTGCGATTGGTCAATCCTAGGGCTACACCAGCCATCACAAACTCTTCTTCCTTCAATCCCAACACCATACTCCGGGTAACCCTGGTCATAGCCGGAATTCGCACAATAGCTACGGCAAACATAGCATTGATCACGCCAGGTCCCATGGTAGCCACAATGGCGATGGCCAACAAAATCGAAGGGAAGGACAGAATCAGGTCCATAATCCTCATGATCACGGCGTCAACCTTGCCGCCCACATATCCGGCGATGGCCCCCAGGGCGACACCAAAGACCAAAGAGACCCCAGTTGCCGTCACAGCGATCAACAACGACACCCTAGACCCAACGAGAATGCGGCTTAAAACGTCCCGCCCCATATCATCGGTTCCCAAAATATAGGTGCCTCCCGTACCTTCAGGCGCACGATAACTATTCCAAATATCCATTTTGTAGGGGTCATGGGGAGCCAAGACGTCGGCAAAGATGGCCACAATAACTAAAATGCCGATT
The DNA here is from genome assembly GCA_012838305.1 of Bacillota bacterium. Taxonomy (GTDB): domain Bacteria; phylum Bacillota; class Limnochordia; order Darwinibacteriales; family Darwinibacteriaceae; genus UBA5420. Next base: position 38,314 of record DUPN01000036.1, read on the forward strand.
AAGATCAGCCCTGTCAAGGCGCTTTTGCTGCGTAACAAATACTTCATCGTCTCTGCCTCCTCATTCGTATCGAATCCTCGGATTCACAAAGGCGTAACACACGTCCACCAGTAGGTTGACGAGTGTAAAAATGATGGCCATCATTAAAACGCCGCCTTGAACTAAGGGAAAGTCGCGCTGGGTAATGGCATTGATCACAAGCCGACCAACGCCCGGCCAGGCAAAAACCGTTTCGGTTACCACCGCGCCCCCAAGCATCGCTCCGAACTGAATCCCCACCACTGTAATGACGGGCATTAGGGCATTGCGCAGCGCGTGTTTCACAACCACAACACCCCGCTTCAAGCCCTTAGCCTCGGCAGTGCGAATATAGTCCTTGCCCAATACCTCCAGCATACTGGAACGGGTTAACCTGGCAATAATCGCCATCATACTAGTTCCCAACGCAACGGCTGGCAGCAAGAGATGTGAAAAGGCCTTGAGTAATTCGTCCGCCCGAAACTGGGTAATTAGGGTCCACAGACCGTTCAGGACAGTGGCGTCGCGGCCAAACATTGGCAGCCAACTCACATTAAGCGCCACATAGGAGAGGAGTACGAGGCCTAACCAAAAACCAGGCATAGACACACCGAGGAGTGAAACAACCATGGTCAAATAGTCCCATAGCGAACCCCGCTTGGTTGACGCAAAGAGGCCTAAGGGAATTCCTAAAATAATAGCAATAATGACCGACACAATGGCCAATTCAATTGTGGCGCCCAGCCTCTCAAATATCAACTGACTAACAGGTATTGTCTGCCGGATGGACACGCCCAGATCACCGCGTATCGCCCTGCTGAACCAACGGAAATACTGCACAGGAAGGGGTTTATCAAAACCATACACGGCATGGAGCCGTTCTACATCCTCAGCAGTTGCTTCTTCTCCCAGGAGCATACGCACTGGGTCGCCGGGAGCCAAATGGCCCAAAAGAAAAACGATGATGGAAACACCAATTAGCAGGGGTATCATTTGGATGAGGCGTCGAATAATGTAACGAAACATCGAGACAACCCACTCCTTTACTTAAACCGAGGATACCAGGTGTGAGAACACCTGGCATCCTGCGAAGAATACATTCTTATCAAGTGTTGTTTACTTGTTCTTGGTCATGAGGTGGGCATTTTGCCATGCTGCTGCACCGTAAGGATGAACCTCCCAGTTTCCAATGTAAGGATGGTGGAGGCCGACTTCTTCAGTGTAGTTGATGAACCCATAGGGAACCTCACGTACTACAATTTCCTGTGCTTCACGATAGACGTCCAGGGACTCCTGGGATTCCTGGGGAACCATCCGGCCCCGATCCAACAGATAGTCTACTCGTTCGTTGGAATACTTGCCGTAGTTGTTGGAACCATTGGTGTGGAACTGTCGAATCATGGCCCGGTCCGGATCAAGCTGACCTGACCAACCCAGGATGAAGATGTCAAAGTCATCGGTTTCTTGAATCCGAGCGAGATAGGCGCCCCACTCTTCGATGGTGACTTCCACATTGATTCCAGCCTGCAGGCATTCATACTGCAGAATCTCTGCAATCCGAATACGATCAGGGTTTTCATTGGTGAAGAGTCGGAGACTGATTTCGCCTGGTCCGTAGCCAGCTTCTCTCAGCAATTCCTTAGCTTTTTCGGGATTGTATTCATAGCGCTGTACATTCTCGTTAAACCAGGGCAAGGACATGGATACTGGGCCAATACCAGGCATTCCAATACCATTGAGTACGTTCGCTACGATACCTTCACGATGGATTAGATAGCTGATGGCCTGACGGACGCGTACATCGGACAGGAACCCAACCTTGGTGTTAAAGCCAAGATAGTTGTAGCCTGTTCCAGGTGTTCTTTGCACGACGTACCTGGGATCCTCTTCAAGCCGTCCAATTTCTTGGGCCACCATGCCGCCTTGATAGATGTCGATTTCGCCAGCTTCAAAGGCCAAAAGACGGGTGGAGTTCTCGGGAATGGCGCGGAAAATGAGGTTGGGAATATTAGGCCGTCCGCCCCAGTATTCTTCATTTTCTACCAAGACCATGCGGTCATCACGTGTCCAGGAAACGAACTTGTAGGGACCCGTTCCAATAGGGCTCTGACGAAAATCTTCCCGGTCACCGTCATGCTTTGGTGTGATGGGCATACGGGCGATATTGTTCATCAGAAACGCATTGGGTTGGCTTAAGTGGAAAATGACTTCGTAATCATTAACCACTTCAATTTCGCCAATGTCGGCATAAAGACCCATGTTGAGAGCTCCGTTGGCGGGATCAAGTACCCACTCATAGGTATACTTGACGTCTTCGGCTGTAAAGGGCACTCCGTCATGCCATTTAACGCCTTCGCGAAGTTTGAACCAAAGAGTCATGGTGTCTTCACTTACTTCCCACTCTGTGGCCAAAGCAGGCTGGAGCTCCATGTTCACAGCGAATTTCACTAAGGATTCACTGATCACGTTAATTCTCTCAAACGATGGCACGTCCGTCTCCAGCCTAGGATCGAGACCGATTGCCTCTGCCCCGGAGCCAATAACCAAGGTATCGTTGTTAGCCCCTGCAACCGCGCTAAATGCAAATACCGCCAGTAGCGCGATGGCAATCAATACACTATTTCTTCTAACCATTTCAACACTCCTTTTTTTTTTTCCTGCCCATCTGAAATGGTAATTCCACGCTTAGGGCAAATGTCCTTCCCCATTCTACGTTTTTCGCCTAAAAACCCAAAGAACTCAACCAAAGGCAGTTGAGTTCCGGCTGTTTTTTTCGTTATTTTTAAAACAAGCTTCCGCTTGCAGAGGGTTCGTTCTCGTCCTCGTACTCCAAGATGTCACCTGGCTGGCACTGGAGCACTTCGCAAATGGCGTCAAGAGTACTGAAGCGTATAGCCTTGACCTTGCCCGTCTTTAGCTTCGATAGGTTCACATTGGAGATGCCCACCCGGTCCGCGAGGACATTGAGGGGCATTTTCCGATCAGCCAAGATGCGATCTAAGCGGACAATGATGGCCATGAGCAGCCCTCCCTAGATCGTTTCATCGACTTCTTGCTGCAAATGGCACCCGTAGGCGAAAACGCCCGCGAGAACAATAAGCAAAAAGGCGACGAAAATGAGATTGGCATGGGGAGAGTAGACGGCAGAGAACCCTTGGAGGTCAAAGGTGCGAATCACTTGCGAGGTGACCCAAACGTTGACGGCAGGGATCACAAAGGCCGACAACATGACAGCCCATGAGATATTCAGAATACGTTTCCGATTCCGTAAATCAAATGGCTGTTTGATCACGACGCTGTGGATAATCGTCTTTAGGTTCCCCAGGACCAAGCGAAGTATCAGGGCATAGACGATGGCTGCCCCAGCTATGCTCGTATAGATGCCCCTCAGGTTGACGTTGGCCTTGACTGCCGTAGGACTGATCGTATAACGCAAGGTCCCGTTGAACTCAAAGGAAAGCCTGGCCAAATCCGATCCCTCACCGCTGAAGTACTGGTCCGGAGCCAAGATAGTAAAGGCGACGAAACAGACCAGTGCCACCAGAATCACTAGCAGCGCGATGTTAAACACCTGTACAACCTGGCCGAGCGGTCCAGCAAATTTCTCCAATCGTTCCATCTCACCGTTGACTAACGCCATAGCCCTCGCCTCCGCACCTTATTTGCTCCTATCGTAGCACACGGCTTATCGTTAGTCAACTATTTTTTAATGTTTATCGTTAATTAGTATCCAGCGCTCTCCTGGTCAATACCCCGACTCGTCCCCTTCGATTACCCGGGTTCCACGGGGTCGTAGTGGATAATCAGGTGAATTCCATCGTTGTCCAAAAGATCCCTCTCGATTCTGTCGATGATGTCGTGGGTAACCAAGGGCTCCCAATCACTTGGCATCTCCACATGTGCACTCACGTAGCGGCGATCGGGACCATAGTCATGGATAATCAGGTCATGGAGGCCGAGCACGCCTTGATAGGATGCGATCTTCTCTGAGATGTACTGCACCAGCTCTGGCGACGGTGCCTCACCCACTAGGGGGCTGATAGTCTCCCTCACCAGGCCGATCCCGTTATAGATGATAAAAAGGGCAACGCCTAGGGCGGCCAGTCCATCCAGGGCAACGCCAGTCAAATGAGACACAACCGCACTAAGAAGGACGGCTCCTGTGGCCAGTGCGTCGTTTCGACTGTCCACCGAGACAGCCTTGAGGACGGACGAGCCGATTTTGATGCTCAAAGCTCCATAGAACATGGCCATCCATATTTTGATTGCCAGGGACAATCCGAGCACGGTGATGATCAAAACCCCAAACTCCACAGGGCTGGGGGCAATGATCTCCGAAATTCCTCCTCTGGCCAGCTCAACGCCTACCACGAGTACCAAGACGGCCACAGCTAACCCAGCAATGTATTCGTAACGTCCGTGACCATGGGGATGCTCTTCGTCGGCCTTCTTGGCTGCCATCCTAAAACCTGCCACGGTAATCACCGAACCCAAGGCATCCATGAGATTATTCGCACCGTCGGCAACCACCGCAATGCTTCCGGTTAACAATCCTGCAGTAATCTTGCCAACCACAAGCAGCAAGTTGATGCCAATTCCCATCCAGCCCGCAACTCTCCCTAAAGCATTGCGCGTCTCCGGATCCTTGGTATCCTGGAAGCTGCTAACCAGGCGACGAAGCAGCCATTTTTCCAATATCACTCACCTACTCTCAGCTTGCTGATGGGCAAAAACACGTTCTGTGGCGCTCTTTACGTAGGTTTCGTCAATATCTACCCCAAGGAAGTAGCGGCCGCTTTGCAGAGCCGCTACACATGTGGTTCCACTTCCGCAGAAGGGGTCAATTACGACATCATCGGCATAGGAATAGAGTTGGATCAAGCGAGAGGGGAGCTCCAGGGGAAAAGGCGCAGGATGGTTCACTTTCTTGGCCGATTCGGCTCCAAAGGTCCAGATGCTCTTGGTATATTCCAAGAACTCATCCCGACCGATGGTGCTCTGCTTTTTCCCTTTTTCCCTGCGGCCAAAGGAGAGTTTCGAATACACCAGGATGTACTCATGAACGTCCCGCAGAACAGGATTGGAAGCCGACCGCCAACTTCCCCAAGCGCAGGAGCCGCCGGCACTGGCCCCCTTATCCCAAATAATCTCTCCTCGCATCAAAAAGCCCAGATCCAGCATAATCCCATTGATCATCTGGTTCAGGGGAAGATAGGGTTTGCGGCCCACATTGGCCACATTAATGCAGGCCCGCCCCCCAGGCACCAAAACCCGGTAAATCTCCTTCATCACATCATGAATCAAGGTCAAATAGTCGTCCTGACTCAAGTCGTCCTCATAGTCCTTGCCCACATTATAGGGGGGTGAAGTAATCATCAGGTGGACAGAGTTGGCCGGGAGAAAATCCAGATTCCTGGCATCGCGATGATAGATCGCGTTCAAAAACTGGGGAGAAATGGCATTGATCTCCTCCTCAGCGCACTCGTACTCTCTCTGCCCTTGGTAGAGTTTGCGCCCATAGAACCGAGACGCATCATGACTTTCCCGTGCAGACGAGCCAAAACTCCGGGTCTTTGTGCTCATCTGTCCACCTCCGACAGCAAACGCACCAGGCCTTCATGGATCAAACCGTTCGAAGCACAGATTTCCCGGCCAAAGGTACGGAAGGTCTGTCCCTGACAAGAAGTGACTTTGCCTCCGGCTTCCCTAACAATGATGCTGCCTGCAGCTATATCCCAGGGTTCCAGAGAGCGTTCCCAAAACGCATCGAGGCGGCCTGCCGCCACTTGACACAAGTCCAAAGAAGCCGCTCCCAAGCTGCGTACTCCCTGGGTGATGAGGTTCGCCCTCGCAAACGATGCCAGATTGTTCTCTTCTGCCGTATCAATGTTATAGGGGAAACCTGTGGCCAAAAGGCTCTGCTCCAGCGTGGACTGGGCCGAGACCGAAATCTTCCTGCCATTCAGAAGGGCACCGCTTCCCTTTTCCGCTGCAAAGCACTCCTTGGTCTGGGGGTTATACACCACACCGAGGACCACATCGTCCCCGCGGAGCAATCCTAAGGACACTGCAAAATAGGGGAACCCATGGGCGAAATTGGTGGTGCCATCCACAGGATCGATCACCCAAAGATAGTCGCTGGACCCCTCCACTTGGGTTCCCTCTTCCCCCAAAACACCATGGCGGGGAAATAGCCTTTCCAGCTGCTGAACGATGAACTCCTCGGCCGCGCGATCCGCATCGGTTACCAGGTCAATTCTTCCTTTATGTTCAACGGTGACACCGGAGGAGAGTTTTTCATTCAAAATCTCTCCTGCGGCGAGAGCTATGTCTATGGCCCTTTTGATCACAATATATACCTCCTATCTCAATATTTGAAGCATATCTATGGATTACTCCATCTTTCTCAATATCTCATAATGTCAACATGTCACATGTGTTTCGCCGGTACTATCCTAAACTCACCCTATCATGGCTCACTG
>DUPN01000037.1 GCA_012838305.1 Bacillota bacterium
CAAGCGCAGACCTCAGTAGCACACCCTAACTGAATCGCAGTCTTGGTTCAAGATTACCACCTCGTCGCCAATTCGCACCTGAACAGCCTGAACGGCCTCACCGCTCGGATCAGCCGGGATCAAAGCAATCACTGCCTGTTCCTGGGTAACTTCGATTCGGAGCAAGCTTGTTCCTACCTGCAAGTTAAACTTCAGTTCCGACCAGTTTTCCGGCAGCCGCGGATTAAGCTTGAGCACCTGATCTTTGACCCGAACACCGGCAAAGCCATGGACAGCCGCCTGCCACAATCCACCGAGGGAGGCAGCATGAAGACCATGGCCACTATTCATCAAGGCATTGCCCAGATCAATTCGGCTCGCCTTCTCAAAGTAGGCATAGGCCTCTTGGGAAAGACCGAGATCACTGGCCACCACACTGTGCATGGCGGCACTCAAGGACGAATCGTGCATCGTCTTAGGTTCATAGAAGTCCCAATTGGCTCGTTTCTCCTCGGGAGTGAACTCGTCCGGGAATAAATGGAGGAGCATGATTACGTCCGCTTGTTTCAGCACTTGGGCCTGATTGATCTCTCTCCAGCCATACGCTCTTTGCAGAGTTCCTGGTGTATCACGATACTGGAGTACGTCGATGGCATTGAGCTCGAAGAAGCCATCGAACTGCTCCAGGAGATCCCCCTGCCTTGGTAAACGGATCTTCTGCGCAACCTCGGCCCACTTTTTCGCTTCCTCGGCGGTGAAGCCCCAATAATCCGCAGTCTGTCGACACTGAGGATCCACCATCAATTCCTGAGCCAAGAGCAGATGTTTTTGCACCAGGAAGTTGGTATAGTAATTATTGTCCACATGCTCCTTATACTCGTCCGGACCGATCACATTTCGAATCTCATAAGAGTCCAAAGCGGAATTATACTCCACGCGACTCGCCCAGAACCGGGCTCCCAGCAAGACAACGTCCGCCCCATAGTTCTGCAAAAACTCTCGGTCTCCCGTCACATGGAGATAATGGGAGATGGCATAGGCGATATCGGCTGTAATATGCTGCTCAATCTCTCCGCACAAAATGGGGATGGGCTTCTTGGTCCTAAAGTCAATGGCGCCAACAGTGGGAGTGGTTTCATCACCTGTATCGGCACTCTCCCAAGCGAACATGGCCCCCTCATATCCGTTTTCCTTGGCCTTGCGCAACGCTCCGGGCAAGGTGTGATGCCTATAGCGGAGCTGTAGTCGGGCCTCCTCTGGGAAAACGTAGAGGAAAAAGGGGAGAATGAAGATCTCCGTGTCCCAAAATACATGTCCCCGATACCCTTCGCCGCTTAATCCTTTGGCGGACACACTCACTCTATGGTCCTGCCAAGGGGCCATCTGGATCATGTGAAAGATGGAAAAACGCAGGGCAAGCTGATCAAAATCCGGACCATCCAATGTAAGATCAGCCTTGTTCCAAAGCTTGGCCCAGGCTTCCCTGTGTTTCGCAAGCTGGGAAGCGAAGCCTTCCCTTTCCGCCTCTCGATTTCCTTTCACCGTGCGGCGAAACAGCATTTCCTGGCTTTTTTGCCGACCCTCAAACTCCAGATCACGGGAGCTAAAGGTCGTGACCAGCTTCTCCAAGACATTAGTCACACCCTCCTGGCCAGCTAGTTCCAGAGAATAATCCATGCGGCGGGGACCGTTGGCAAACTCCTCACGGAGGATCTCCCCTTCTGCTCTATGGGACGCAGCCTGCACCACAAGGTGTCGCTGCTCATAACTCTCGCTGATTAGGTAGATGCCCCGCTCACCAAAGGTGGAAGCTTCGACCGCAGCAAAGTGCTGCGTTCCGCTATTGGTCACTTGTCCGTCCAACCGTGACCTGACATGGATGGTGCCAGAGTAGTCTTCTGGAATAACCTCAATCCGCAGGGCCGCTAAGTGCTGATCGTAAATGGACACAAACCGTAAAAAGCGAAGCTGGCTAATCCGCCCCCGAGGGCTCTTCCAGCGCACAAACCTTTCCAGCACTCCATCCTTCAGCCTCAACACCCTGAAGTAATCTAGGATCTCCCCGGTCGTGAGGTCAAAAGCTTCACCGGCGAGGTTGAGTTCAACACTAAGCCAATCAGGAAGATTGGCCAGCTCCGTTACTTCCCGCGGCGCGGCATCAAACAAACCGGCCAAATAGGTTCCGGAAACTCTGCCCCAATAGCCTTCCTCTGTGGCCCCGCGAGTTCCTAAATATCCGTTTGCTAGCGTGAAGATGCTCTCATAGTGTCCACTGTTCCTGCCATATTGTTCTTCGATTACATCCCAGCGGGGATCAAAGTGCATGCATGTTCCTCCTGTTACTCCTTATTTCCAGAAAAACTGATGCCCTCCACAAAATATTGCTGGAAGACGACGAATAAAATCAAAACAGGTAAAGCCGATATAAAAGTACCGGCCAAGATGGGGCCCCAGTCAAAGGAGGCCGCCCCATAGGTGCGCTGCAGGGTCAAGAGCCCCAGCGTCAGGGGATACTTATCCTGGGGTGAGGTAATCACAACCAGGGGCCAGAAAAACTCATTCCAGACGCCCTGGAAGGTGAGGATGGTCAGAGCCCCCAAGGGAGGCTTGGCCAGGGGCAGCATGATTCTGAAAAAAACGGTGTAGGTGCTGGCCCCATCAATTCTGGCTGATTCCTCTAGACTCGCGGGGAGACGCTCAAAAAACTGCTTCATGATGAACACCGAACTCGCTCCAACCAATCCCGAAATGATCAGCCCTCCGTAGGTGTTGAGCAGGGTGGGGACACCAAAGAGGCGGGAAAGCCCGAAAATGCCGTCCCTAAGCACAAGATAGTTGGAAATGAACGTCACCTGTTGGGGAACCATCATGGAAAAGAGAAGTAAGCCAAAGATAGCACCTTTCCCCCAGAATTTCAATCTAGCCAGAACATAGCCTGCCATAGATGCAAAGATCAAAGTGGTCAGGACCCTAGTGGCTGCCAGGAAAAAGGAGTTCCGAATCCAGAGGCCAAAGAGCTTCTTTCCTGTACTCACACTATAGTTTTCACGAAACACCCTGGCATAGTTGGCCAGCACATAGGGGAAAAGACCTGAACTGACATTGTCCCAGCTTTGGGCCCGCCCCAGACGTTCAATCCGATTGGGTGTGAGCGTACCTGAGACAAACTGCTGCCGCATGGGTACCGTCAAGTCCATGGGAACTGTATCAAAGTGAAGATCAGACGTATTGACCAGGGTGAACCCATAGGTGGTCAGAAGTCCCCCCTCGTGCGGCTCCTGATCAACCTGGTGCACATCTCGAACTTCGGTGTAATCGGCAGCATAGTGTTCCACCCTCAAGGCCAATGCGGCCCCTCCCTGCACCCGCCTGGCCACGACCACCTCTGGAGGAGCCGGTTCTTGGCCCTGCGCGGTCCAATAGGTGGCTTCGAAGTAGATCTCCCCATGGGGCCCAAAGCCTCCGGTAAAACCATTGCCCCCACCTTGTTTGGCCAGGTTAAAAGCTGCCGCCCAGTTGGACGGCTTCAGCTGGTTCACCAGCAAAGAGGGGGGCCATTCCGTGGGATTATCCTTGAGGCTGGAAAGAAAAGCGAAGACAAAGGGACCCATAAAGACAATGGAAAGCAAGAGCAGAAACCCATAGATCGCCGCGACATTGGTCCAGCGTCTGGCCCTAAGTCTATACATGCCCGCCATCCCCTTCCGATCCCAGTACCTTGCGTTGGGCGGCTACGATCACAAAAGTGAGCAGAGCCAAGAAGATAGCCGCGGCACTGGCCATCCCTACCCGGGGCGAGGAGGAACTGGGGAAAATATTGGTGTAGATATAGTAGGCTAAGGTAATGATCGATTGCCTAGGGGCCTGCGCTCCCAAAATGGCAACCTGGTCAAACATCTGTAAGGTGCCAATCAGGCCCATCGTAACCACCAAAAAGGTAATGGGCTTGAGTTGAGGCACGATAATGTAGCGGAACACATGCCAGCGCTCTGCACCGTCCATGGCAGCGGCTTCATATAGTTCTCTGGGAATGTCCTGCAGACCCGCCAAATAGAGCAGCATGAAGGTGGGAGATGTCGTCCAAATGTTAAACATCATAATGGCCCCTAGGGGAACTGAAAAAGACAGGGGCCCCAAGAAACTCGGCCAGGTCTTGATGGTGTTAAACCAGATGATATCGGCCGGTGCCACATCCCTCGTTGGGATGAACCCCAGGCGCACACCGGCAAACATAAGCATAAACGACACCAGGAGGGACAAAAACAAGAAGGCTGGTTCCATCAGTGTAACCGGCCGTTTGCGCATTTTTTCCCACCCAACCTGCAGTAACTGGAGCACAGCGGCTGCAAAAAGGAAGAGTACGATCACATTGCGGTACTCGTTGAATTTGGAGATCAGGAAATTGAGCACACCGCGGCGCTGGAAGAACCAGATGAAAATCAAGGTGACCACAACCGAAGAAGCCACACTGGGCATGTAGTAGGCCGCCCGGAAGAACTTCATGCCCCGCACTTTCTGATTTAAGAACAAGGCCAGAAGCAGTGCAAAAAGAGTCTGGGCCGTAGTAACCACCGCCATGAATGTGAGGGAGTTCTTCATGGCCCGGGCGAAGTCCATGTCCCGGAAAATGTCCACGTAGTTTTTCAAGCCAACCCATTGAGGCTGCTGGAAAAGGTCGTAGTTGGTAAAGCTGAAATACACCACCCGCACGAAGGCGTAACCGAAAAAGATAATGAGGGTAAATAGAAAAGGCGCCAGCAAAACATAGGGTGCGAGTTTTTCTCCAGCACGCCTAAGCGAAAGATTGCGCACATCATTCACTCCTTAGAGAGGGCATTTGGGAGAACCCCAAATGCCCATGGGTTTACCTACCGCTGCATCACAGCATCAAGACGGGTTTGGGCTTCGCGCAGTGCCTCTTCCCAACCAACCTGTTTGCTAAGAACCGCGGAGAGAGCTTGATCGATGGGCTGCATCCAGTCTCCGCCATACACTCCGAAACTGAACGGGAGTACATTGCCGTCGGAAGCTCCTAGGAAGACGGTGTAGTTGGACTGTGCTTCCACATTGTCCTGGGTGAAATAGGGATTGTCAGCTAGAGCTACGCGACTGGGGATGGCCAATCCGCGCTCTAAAATCCACTGCTGGACCTCTTCACTGGTGAGCAGCTCCAGCACCCTAAAGGCAGCGTCTTTATGGGGCGAGTTAGCATTCATTCCCCAGGCTACAGTGTAGATGATGTTACCACGCTGACCCGTTTGGGGATGTTTGGGAAGGAGTGTGGCCCCATATTGCATATTGGGCGCCTCATCCCTGAGGGAGCCGAGGATCCAGGCGCCTTCCAGGGCGGCCGCCACCTGTTCAGAAGCGAGCGCACCGCCGCCCCAACCCTGGGAGATATCCGCCGGCATTACGCCGACTCCCTCTAGGCCCATCTCTGTGTACCAACGGAAAGCGTCGACAAAGGCTGGGTCAAAGAGATCGGTTGCACCATTTTCGTCAAAAGGAGTAAACCCTGCAGCATGGGCCAAGGCACCAAAGCGGGCGTACTCAGGGGGCAGCGCTAGACCATAAATATCGGGATCGATGGCTGCAACAGCCGCGAGTTTCTCGTAGAACGTGTCCCAGTTGTCATCATTGCTGGGGTATTCCACGCCAGCATAATCAAAGAGGTCTTTATTGTAGAACACCGCCAAGGTATTGAAATCCTTGGGAATGCCGTAGATCTGTCCATCAATCGTAAAGGCGTCCAGCAGAGAACGGACAATATCCTCTCCTCTTAAGACGGTGGACTTCTCAAGGTAGGCATTGAGTGGTTCTACCGTTCCGCTACGCATGACCGAGCCCGCCCAAAAACTATCCAGGTAGAATAGATCCGGCGCAGTCCCAGCCGAAAGAGCGTTGACGATGTAACGCTGAAAATCATCGGCGATAGGTTCGTACTGTACTGTGATTCCGGTCCCTTCCAGGGCCGGACGAATGAAGAGCTCAATCATCTCTTCAAGGATGACCGTATCTGTACCTCCATGGCCGCCAATCCGCACTTGCTGGGCCGAAGCCGCAGATACTGCCAACAACATCATCACCAAGACTAGACCAATCCGTTTCATTTCGAATCCTCCTTATCGATTTTCTTTGCTCAATACGGCACATGCACACTGAACAAAGGATACGCAGTCGACTGTTTACCTTCACCCCCTTGTAGTTAAACGGTGCGCCGAGGCCCACTGGAGGCCCGGGGCACGAGTACCGACGGTAAATCCACATGCTGAGGCATGTAATCTGCGTCATTGACCATGGCAATAAGCTCCTGGGCGGCCACTCGTCCAAATGTATACATGTCCTGCCTAATGGTTGTGAGCGAAGGCGTGACATGGGTGCAAAGGTCCTGGTCATCAAAACCCACAACCGATATATCCCTGGGAACATCCAGACCCATTAGCTGCAGCTGTTCAAGGACCCCAGCTGCCATCAGATCACTGGCTGCAAAAATGGCCGTCAGCTCAGGATGGCTTTTCAGCAGCCTTTCAGCACCTCTGCGGCCCGACTCTTTACTAAAATCCCCTTCAAAGACATAGCCGGGTTGAGGCGACAGTCCATTTTGCTGCATCCCTCTTTGATAGCCCTCATGCCTCTCCTGACTTACCCAGGCGGCACCGTGACCATTGACGAATCCAATCTGCCGATGACCCAGGCCCGCCAGGTGGTCAATGGCCTGGCTCGCACCTAAAACATTGTCCACCGATACATAGGTGGCCCGCGGTCCCTGGAGGGGTACGTCAATTAACACAGTGGGAAAATCCATGCCCACCAGGTCATCGAGCAAAGGTTCATCGATCCGCAAGCCGGAGATTACAGCACCCCCTAAGCCCCGATGGGTACATTGATTGATCAAGTCTTGGGCCGTCTGCAGACGCTGGGTGGTAAAGAGCAGCAAGTTGAAATCATGCCTGGTGGCCTCATCCATCATTCCACTGATCATCAGGGCAATAAACTGATTCTTAAAGGTCTCCCGATCCAGGGAGTACAAACCAATCACATTGGCCTTTTTGGTGACAAGCTGCTGGGCTACCCGATTGGGATAGTAGTGCAGCTCCCTGGCCACCTGTTCAATTTTCTGCCTGGTCTCTACATTCACGTCGCTATGCCCATTTAGGGCTCTGGAGACCGTGGTTACAGAGTAACCCGATTTTTTGGCTACCGTTTTAAGAGTTACTGACATAGGACAACCCTCCGCTCTGATCCGAAACGTTTCGGATTTTCCGGAAAAGAAAAGCAAGCGCAATTTCTCGCATTCGAAACGTTTCGGATGATTCATTTGTGTAATTCAACACGGGTTCGTTGATTCCTTCTTTGTTTTTTCGTATATTTGTTAATTCCAGAAAGGAAAAATCATCCATGCCCCGCTGCAGGCAAAAGATTCGGGGCACAAAAAAGCTCATGACCCAAGACCGGCCGGGTATACCCCAGCGGTTGCAGGGATCATGAGCTGAAATTCGACTTCTCTACGCTTCCCTGGAAAGCTCAATCCGGGCCCGATCGCTTCGCCTCAGTCCCAAAAGGAAGATGGTGGGAAAAATCACCGCCAGCAGCAATCCAGAGCGCAGCCCCCAGCTGGAAACATCGGCAACGGCCCCAGCCATCCAGGGGCCAAAGGCCGCACCAATATTGCCAAAGATGGTCATAATGCCAAACATAGGCGTACCCCCTCTGGGAAAGGCCTTGACTGTGAGGCTCACCGTTCCCGGCCACATCAGACTGATGGAAAGGCCGGTCAGTGCACAGGCGAGCAGGGCCACCAAGGGATGGGCTGCAAACACCGCTACACTATAACACAGGATGCACAGGATTCCGCTAAAGACCAAGGCCTTGCGCAGATCAAAGCGGTGTCCCCACAGGCCATGGGCAGTGCGGCCGATACCCATTAACAAGGCAAAAAGACCCGGACCCACCAGATCTCCAATCACTTTGGGAATCTGCAGTCCTTGTTGGGCAAAAAGAGAGGACCATTGGGACATGGTCAACTCCGAAGCGCCCGCGGCAAACATCAAGACAAGGGCGAGAAAGAATGCTGGAACTCGGAACAAATGGGCCGCAGGTGTCTCCTCTCCTGTGGGAACCAAGTTCCGCAAGGGTACCTTGCGGAACTTAAAAAAGTTATAAATCGGAAGGATCGCCCAGGCACAGGGTAAGAGGTACCACAGGTCGGTTCCTAAAACCCAGAGCAGGAGCGTGGTGATGATAATTACGCCCATTTGCCCCCAACAATAGAAAGAATGGAGCATACTCATGGCTGACTCTTTGGCCTCGCCAGGCAAGGATTCCACGATGGGACTGAGCAGAACCTCAATAATGCTGCCTCCCGTGGCCTGAATCACAGCTGCAATGCCAAGTCCGATAAAGGGAGAAGGGGTTAGGAAAGGAAGAATCCCAAACAGCATCAGGCCCGTTGCACTAAAAACATTGCCAAGCAGAGCAGACCGGCGGTAGCCGATGCGATCGACATAGCGTACGGCCAACACATCCACAATAATCTGCGTACCGAAGTTCAACAGAATCAGTCTACCCAGCATCTCCAAGGAGATTCCAAACCGTGCCTGAAAAATGATGAAAAAGAGCGGAGCCAAGTTATTGTTAATTGCTTGGGTAAAATAGCCAAGATAACAGGCATGCAGTGTGTCCTTGAACGTATAACGCAATATCTTTCTCCTCTGTTTGAATTTCTATCCTTGGTGATCTCCCTTAGGTTCCATCGGAGAACGGGTTCCATCTGGCATAAATCGTCTCACCGATCCCAGTATACCTCGTCCGTGCACTGTCATCATCACAGATCACACTGACGCCTTTTTCCACAGTCCACCAGGGGCATCTGCTCGCCAACTCTTCCAGGAAATAGGGTTCCAGAGCGGCATAAATGTCTGAGATGTGCCCGCCCAGATACAAGACTTCCGGGTCAAAAAGGTTGACCAGAATGGAGGCCAGCTTCGCCAAAAGTATCCCCTTGTCCTTGGCAATCGTCACTCCCTTGGATCCGTGGAGATGATCCACAAACTTCCTCCATTTTTGCAGGGACGCCGCCTCACTGCAGTCCAGGTCTGGAAGGCTTTTGATCAGTCCCGCGATGTTCAATTCCGACTCTACACAGCCATAGGCGGGACAAGTGGGACATTTGATTTTTGGATCCCCAATGGGAATATGGGCGATTTCGGCCGCATAGCCGTTCTTACCCCGCAAGAGATGTCCCTCGGCCATGACTCCAACACCGACACCCTCCGATATATGCAGATAGACGGCGTCTTTTAAATCGGGCTTGGCGCTGCGCACCGCCAAGGCACACAGGTTCGATTCATTATCCACATAGACAGGGAAGTCAAAGTAACGGGAGGTGATCTCTTTTATGTCTTGGTTTTCAAACATGGCAATGGATGAGTTCACGAGTTTATGGGTGACTGTATCGTAAATGGCTGATACGGAAAGACCGAGACCACAAATGCTCTCCCGGGCCGCCCCAGAGATCGCCTCTTGCTGATCCAAAATGGCATTGGCAAAGCCCATGATTCCGTCCAGACTCGTTAGGTGCGAGATGTCATAGTCTTGTTCAAAAACTACATTATTCCTTAAGTCAAGGATGGCAAACCCGAGATTCCCGTGCAGCTGCAAATCGAGGCACACCGAGAAGAGCCGGTCATAATTAAAGACAAGGCCTTTGGGGGTTCTCCCCACCCTGGACACTACAAGATCGGTTTCACTGAGAATATTGGCCTTGATCAGCTCATTCGTTAAGTTGGCCACTGTGGGAAAGCTCAACCCACAGATTTCTGCGACTTCTCTTCGGGTAATATTGTCGGTGAAGCGCACTGCACTGATGATGTCTTTGACATTATTGGAGCGGATGTCTCGAACGTCATACGCATGTTGCATCGAAAAGCTCCCCATTCCTTTCCCACAATACCGCTGGGTCTATTGTCAGGCAATCGCGGCACGAAACCATTATTTACTATTATACCATAAAATACCGATAAACTTAATCCGCGTACTCTACCCTATGGAGCAACTCCCCGAACAGGATCTGTCCGGGGAGCCTTGATCGTGTGATTCTGTTGAGATTCTATCCAGCTGCTAACAGGTTTCTGTTAGAACTGCGGAGGATTCTCATAGAGGTTGGCGATTTCAGGATCCTGCAGATCTTCCCCAGTGATAATGTACGAGCCACCGTAGATCAAAGCCGGTACATGCCCAAATGGAGGGTTCTGAGATGGATGATCGGTGGGATGAGCAGCCTGATAGGCAAACATCATAGCTTGGAAGCCAAGCAGATAAGGATTGTCTGCAACTGTAGCTGCAATTTCACCTGTCTTCAGAAGTTCAAGTACAGGGCCGCCATAGTCACTGGCAATAACAACGACATCACCGACACGTCCGAGGGTGCGAACCGCTGCGGCTGCGCCAGGGCCGCCATAACCATGGGTACTGAAGACACCCTTGATATTGGGGTTAGCCAGCAATGCTGCTGTTGTAGCAGATTCTGCCCTTGCTACGTCACCTTCGTCGTTAATGATGGTGGCAACCTTAATCCCAGGGAAACTACGGGCTAGTTCAGCTTCAAATCCTGCCGCTCTCTCTTCCATGGAACCTGCACCAGGTACCATGATGATGGCAACTTCACCTTTGCCGCCCAAGAGTTCGCCCATGGCCTTTGCGCCTACTGCTCCAAAGTCATAGTTGTCAGTGCCAACATAGGCCAGACGCTTACTATCTGGAGAGTCGTTGTCAAATGTGATCACAGGAATACCGCGGTCGATTGCTCTGTTGATGGCTGGAACCAATGTTGCTTCGTCTGCGGATGCAACAACCATACCATTAGGCTGCTTTACTGCGACTTGATCAATTGTTCTTGCTTCCAAGGATGCATCCCATTCAGCTGGGCCCTGGAGCTCAGTTTCAATATGGTCACCGAGGATCTTCGCTGCATCAACCATACCGGCGTAGGTCCAGTTGAAATACTCAGCACCCTTGGTGAAAACGATCATCGAATACAACTCTTTTTCCTGAGCAAATGCACTGAGACCAAAAACGGACATAACGATGGCCAAAGCCAGCACTACTACGATGAATTTCCTATGCATTCTTCTACCTCCTAAATTTTCGCTGATTCTTAAGCAAAACCCCACAGAAAACGTTAAGCCTCCCCCCCTTCACCATGATAGACTCCAGGTGCCCTGTTACTGTTATTCTTTTCTAAACACCTGCGTTCGAAGGACAACAGCAATGACAAGCATGAGCCCGGTAAACACGTCTTGATAGTAGGCGGATACACCGCTCATAATAAAGGCATTGTAAATCATGGCCAAGAACAAACTGCCCAAAATGGTTCCTTCAATGCTGCCGATTCCGCCCCTGGTCAAACTGGCTCCTCCAATGGCGACGGCGGTGATCACCCGCATTTCAATTCCTTGACCGAAGTTGGAACTGGCGCTGTTGTAAACCATGGTGGCCAGTATACCGGCTACTGCGGCCAGCATGGAGGAAAGCATGTATACCATCCTGTAAACATTCTCCGTCCGAATCCCGGACAAGGCTGCGGAGGCGGGGTTTCCTCCAACAAAATACACATGCAAGAAGGAGCGCTGTTTTTTCGATAAGACAAACCACACCATGGCAAGCACAATGTAGGCCAGCATGGGCCAGGACAGCCCCATCAAACGTTTGTTGGCCATTTCAATAAAACCAAGGGGCAGACGGGAAATCACTCGCCCATCGGTAATGGCCAAATTCAACCCTCGTAAAGTCAAGAGCATAGCCATGGTCACAATCATGGGATGAATCTTGAGAATTCTGCGCAGTTCATTGTTGATAAAACCAATCATAGCCGCCACTAGAAGTACAATGAGCATAGCTAGGTAGTAGTTGTACCCACTGCGCACCATCAATGCCATCAAAATCGCTGAGAGTGGAAAGACGCCGCCAACCGAGATATCGATTCCGCCCGATACAATCACCAGTGTCATGGCTAGTGCCATAATCCCCTCAAAGAGGAATCCTTCAGCCATGACTGTGAAGTTGTGCACGGTAAGGAAATAGGGATTGTCCAGGGCCATCACAATCGTAATCACGACGAGCAGAAAGAGGATCACGCCCATCTGCTTATCCATTCCACGGACAGCTTTGATCACCTTATTCACGGCGTACCGACCTCCCCATAGGCGACATTCATGATACCTTCTTGTGTAAGATCCGTATTTTCCAGGATACCCTTGAGGCGCCCTTCATGCATTACCATCACCCGATCGGACAAGCCCAAAATCTCAGGCAAATCGCTGGAAATCATCAGAATCGCCATGCCGCGATCGGCTAACTCTCGGAGTAGGAAGTGAATGTTGGATTTTGCCCCAATATCCACGCCGCGTGAAGGCTCGTCCACAATCAAGACCCGGGGATTGGCGGACAGCCACTTCCCAAGGAGTACTTTCTGCTGGTTACCGCCGGACAGACTGGCGGCCAAAGCTTCACTTCGTTTGGGAACAACTCCCAACTGCTCCATCAGTTGCTCGGAAATGGACTTGACCTGCTTCTCCTGAATGACCCCAAACTGCCCAGTGACACGTTCCAGGGACGAGGAGACGAAGTTCTCTTCCAGGGTCATCTCCAGGAAAAGGCCGAGCTGTTTGCGGTCCTCAGAAAGATAACAGAGTCCACTTTTGACAGCCTGCCGAGGCGATCGGGCCCGAAAGGACATGCCGTCAAGTTCGACTGTGCCGCTGTCGATCTTGTCCGCGCCCACCAAGGATAAGGCCACTTCCGTTCGGCCCGAACCAACAAGTCCATAAAGCCCTAGGATTTCCCCTTCCCTAACATCAAAGGAAATATCTTCGAATTTGTCCTTCCGGGAGAGGCCAGAACACTTCAGCATGATCTTGCCGTCCCTACGTTTCGCTTTCGGCGGATAGAACTCGTCGATGTCCCGCCCCACCATCATGCTCACAATCCGATCCGTTGTGGCTTCTTCCCTGGTCAGTGTACCAACGAGGCGTCCATCACGTAAGACGGTGACCCGATCGGAGATCTGCCGAACTTCGTCCAATTTGTGACTGATGAAAATGATAGCTTTCCCCTGCTTTTTCAAGGACAAGAGCAGATCAAACAGGGCCTGGCTCTCACGCTCCGATAGGGCGCTGGTGGGTTCATCTAAAATGAGCACATCCACATCCATGGAAAGCAGCTTGCCAATTTCTATCATCTGTTTGGTGGCAAAGGGCAGGGTTGACACCTTGGCCCGAGGATCCACACGCATATCCAGCTTTTCTAAGATTTCTGACGCACGCTGCTGCATGTCCCGTCGTTTGATAAAGCCTAAGGGACCAGTGATTTCCCTGTTCACAAAGATATTGTGCCAAACCGGCATGTTGTCCGCTAAACTCAGTTCTTGGTGCACGATGCCGATTCCCCGCAGGTAGGCCTCCTGTGGTGTGCGCAAGCTGGCTTCTTCCCCATTTACCGTGATCGTGCCGCCATCGGAATTGTAGATCCCGCCAATAATCTTCATCAAGGTTGATTTGCCTGCACCGTTTTCCCCGCAAATGGAATGGATCTCCCCATATTTGATGGATAGTGAGACATCATGCAGAACTTTGTTGCCAAAAAAGGATTTGCTGACTTTGTCAATACCTACTGCTTCCCTCATGCTGCCACACCTCGAGTCCGTACAATTCGTTCTTGCACTAGGTTTAGGGCCAGAGCGACAATGAGAATAATGCCACTAATGGCACTTTGCCAGTTCTGGGAGCCATTGAGCATAATGAAAGCGTTGTTGATCAATGCTACAAGGATCACACCCAGGGATGTGCCTAGAATGCTCCCCTTCCCTCCGGCAAGACTCGCTCCGCCAACGACTGCAGCTGCGATCGCCCGCATCTCTGCACCTATGCCAAAACTGGCGTGACCCATGGCTAAGTGACTGGTCATCATAAT
Source organism: Bacillota bacterium (assembly GCA_012838305.1). Taxonomy (GTDB): domain Bacteria; phylum Bacillota; class Limnochordia; order Darwinibacteriales; family Darwinibacteriaceae; genus UBA5420. Next base: position 13,948 of record DUPN01000037.1, read on the forward strand.
CGCCGCCAATCCGGCGGTCAGACTGCAAATGATATAGCCAATGATGGTCACAAAAGCGGTGGGCAGGCCGGATAAAAACGATGCCTCCGACGAACTTCCGATATAAAACATCTGCTTGAAGAACTTAATCCGAGTAACCAGCACTGCAAAGACAACACAAAGGGCAATGGAAAGCAGGACGGTGTTAGGCAATCCCAAAGCCCGTCCACGGCCAAAGGCCACATAGGTCGCGGGAAGTTTGTTTACAAAGTAGCCGCTGGTCATGACATAGCCCATACCACGGAAAATGGACATGGAACTCAGTGTAGCCACAAAGGGGGCAACACTCAGCTTGGCCACGAGCAGGCCGTTGGCAAGTCCAATGGCCATGGCGGTGGTCAGGCCGCTCGCTACTGCAAGCGGCACCGCCACACCCTTCTGCAAGAGTAAGGTCGTCACAATGCCTGTAAACGCCATCACTGAACCGACAGAAAGGTCAATTCCACCCTGAATAAGGACTACAGTCATGCCAAGGGCAAACAGAAGGTCATAGGACATTCCGGTCAAGATAGCCTCAAAGTTTGAGTAGTTTAGAAACGCCGTACCCTTGAGGAGTCCCATTGTCACGATAATGATTGCAATGAGAGCCAGCAGAGATGTGTTTCGGTTTGCTTTGATCAATCTCATTACATCTACAACCCTTCATTCAACGTGTCCTTACAAACCAACACCAACCAGTTCTTGAACATCTACGGGTAGGTCTGTGAGCAGAATGAGCTCATTGCCCCGCTTAAAGAAGGCGTTCTCTACGCAGCCGCCGGAAATGGAATCGTTGGGATGACCATAAAGGCCAAGGTCTAACATGATACCAACATTCTTGCCATAGAGAGTCTCACGCTCTGGGTGAATGACCATGGGCTCCAGACACTCGGTGAGGCCTGTTCCATGACAGGTGCTGAAGAAATGGAACTGTTTCATGTTCTGACCGTCAATGGTCAGGGTCTTAAAGAAATTACGCGGGGCCAGGTCCACACGGTTGGAAGGCAGGTCGTTTTCGACCACGTTCTTCAGCTCTGCCGCTGCCTTCTCATAGCCAGCGTTGAGTGCTTCGAAGTACTGCTTCTGAATCTCGCTTCTTTCGCCAACCACAAAGGCTCTGCGGGCTACCCCTTTGTACCCTTCATAACTCGGGCTGCAGCCAATTTGAACAATCTCGCCTTCCTGAATCACTCGATTGGATGCCGGGCCAATACAAGTACGGTTTCTTGCAGCGGAGTTTACAATCGTCTCAAACCCTGTACCGTCAGCGCCTAAGGCCTTGGCCACATAGTCGCCCACTGCTGCAACTTCAGTTTCCCGCAGGCCTGGACGTACAACCGCCAGCATCGCCCGGACCGCTGCAGATGCAATAATGTCAGCCTGTCGCATGCACTCAAACTCGAATTCGGACTTCTCATAGCGCAAGTCACTGAGGATATCCGATGCGTCTACCACTTCAACGCCTTCGCCAATTTGGTTCTTAAAGACTTCATAGAACTTCACCGGCACAAGGTCAAGGGAGGAAAGCATGCCAACTCTCTTGACATCTTTGCCCCCATACTCGGCAAGAATAGGAACGAGAGAGGTGGGAGTTAAACCTTCGTAGAATTCATCGGGAATGCTGAGCTCTTCCACAAAGTGTGTCTCCAGATCAAGGCCTGCTTCTGCAGCTAAAAGGCCGGACTCAGGGCCCACTAGAAGCATGGGGCGTCTTCCTGGAGCAATTACGCCTGAAGCTCTCTCAATATTGGGATTGTAACCGGTCAGATACAAACCGTCTCCGGGCATCTCCCGATACCAGAAGAAGAACCCAAAGTCAATGTCTCTCTCCCTCAACTTAGCATGAACCTGCTCATAGCGCCTTTCATACTCGCTTTTGGGAATACGGATTGACAAATCAATTTTTGGCCGATAGGCTTCGATGATTCGTGCAATCTTCTCGTAGTCTGCTGCCTGCAACATGTTAATGCCCTCCTATGATTTTATTTGCCTTTTTCAAAGCAATATTTTATGTGTTTTAATATCTCTGACCATATTGTACTACCCCTCCCTCGTTTTTGTCAAGAAGGAAAATAATACGTATTTTCCTAGGTTTTTTAGACATGGATGATTGGGGGATTTCGCATTTTGAGGAGACGTAGAAACCCCCTTCTAGATCGGGCAACCTAGAAGAGGGTTTTGTGGGGGTCAGACCCCGCGGCGGTCAGCGACGCTTTAGTTTCACAGAATAGAGTTCGGATCCATCGGTAGAATATGCAACTGAACTCCTCCAGTAATCACCGCGAATCAGCAGCAGCTCTACGTCAGCTAAGAAGTCACGGAACTCTTCTTCAGAAACCTCCGGTCCCGATAGTCCACCATGATGCCACTGACTATTAACATCGCCTGCGTGGGGACGGGATTCAAGGGAGATCTCAAAGGTCAAATAGGTGTTTGGCTGGGGGCTGGGGTGAAGCTGATCACAGACGATGGCATCCCCCAGGCTATTGCAGAGGATCACGGCGGGCCCGCAGTAGCTGTCATACTGCGGATCGGGAAAAATCTCTAAGCGAAATTCAAGGGTACCCTGATAGTAGGCGGAAAGGTCGCCAGTGAAGTGTTCTGGTGCTTTCCAACAGAACATTCCGTCTGCCCAGTCTTCGCCCCTCAGTTTCCCTCCAATGTAGTTGATCTCAGGGCGATGCACAGGAATCCATTGGGGAATGCGCTCTATAGTATCTACGGATGGAGACGTAGTGGACCCTCGCTCATAACCAAAGGTGTTCACCATCCGCCAGCCTTCATCATCCCTAGAAAAATCGCTTACCACTGCCCTTAGGTTAAGCCAGTCCTCTATACTTTGGAAAACCCATAGAGAGGAGGGCATCTCACAGTGGCTCAGGTGGTAAACGGTTTTATGGAAGACCGGACGTTTCCACTCCATTGCCAAATTCCGTCCCTCAGCACTCGACAGTTCAACAAAACTGTCGCTTACTGGAATGGGGAGATTGTTGAGTCTGTAGACCAGATCGGTGGCAGGAACGGAGGCCCCCGTGCCGGCAATGAAGTAGTAATCAACGTCCAGGTATCCGAGATTGCCATTGAGTTGACTTAGGAAGTCTGAGTGCTCCTGCAAATCATCGGACTCTGGAAGCACTCCATAGACCACATCGCCCGCCTCAGGAAAAATCTCCTGGATGTCTGATGACAAAAGTACCCCCCAGAAGACCCCTTCGTGGGGGGTCCCTAAAGAGACAAAGCGTTTCACGTGGTTTGCGGCTCCATGGATTTCCATAGCGCTTCTAGAAATGAGCCCTCCCTGACTATGGGCTACCACATCGATCTGGACTCCTCCCGCACCCATTTTTTTGAGGATCTCTGCCAACACCTCCCCGAGACGATCAAGGGGATATCCCAATCCGTAATCAACGGCATAGATCTCCCGGTCCGGATCGAGGGAGGAAATATGCTTTGCCAGATCAACCCTGAAAAGATCCCATGGACAAGCAGAATAGCATCGTTTTCAAGAGTGATGTCACCCTGAGAGCCTGCGCTGTTATAAATGCGGTACCACCCCAAATCCCAGTCGTACTTCAACAAGCACATGCCGACATCATCAGAGGTCTGTTCTGGATCGATAAGCCCTAGGACTACCTGCACATCTTGGAGAAGGCCCTGCCCCTGGGCTTGCATCCCGGCGAAAAGGTCTGATCCTATATAAGCTGCAAGGTAATCGTCCTCGAATTCGGCTTGCACAAACAGCCACGTACCATCAATGTATAGAGCCAAAACCGGGGTGGATTCGCCCACCTCGGCGGGCCCCCAACCTATGACTTTGATCCTCAGTCCCGCGTTAATCATGCTCTTGTCAAAGGTCAGGCGAATTGGACGGCCTGCTGCTTCAAAATAGTCGCCATAGGGGGTAGGGAACGGTAATGCTTCCAACACTGTATATGTAATGTCTGTACTGCTTTGAAACATATTCTCTGGAAAAACGACATGGGGTGCCCATACATCCTTTGAGGAAGAAAAAATGGTTCGACCTGCCCCAGCGGTCTTGGTTATGCGGTCGATCACAGCGCCGTTCTGGGGAAACGCAGTGAAATTCACATCACTCCTTCCCTTGCTTACACTAACACTAGGCGGATCAAAAGAATACGTTGAATGGAACGGTGTAACAGTGACCGGTCCGCTCAGGCCCCGTTTACTCCAGTAACCATCGCCGTCGGTTAGCAGCTCATCATACTTCTTGGCACCCTTGAAACGAAGGATAACGTCGGGTATACCTTGTCCGTCAGAGTCAGTAACTCGACCGGAAAGAACAAAACTCTTCCCTCCACCTGCCCCCAGACAGCCCTGAAAAGCCAACAATAGACAGCCCATGACCAACAAGAAGAGTACTTGGAAAGAGACTTTCTTACCCACGATTTATCGCCTCCACTTGGGGTCAGACCCCCGTTCCAGCTGTGCCTGCAGCCTTTGGAAGAATTGTATCTGGAAATCGATCCTCTCCTTCCACAGCCCAGTCGCTGTTTCCGTGGCCAGCTCCATCTGCGCATACTTGCCCAATCTATCCAGGACATTACCCACAAACTCGACCTGTTCGTCAAGGGATAGATCTGTAAAATCCTTGTTCTTCAAATTCTCATGAATCCTGTAAACATCAAACCGATCGATATTGTCACAATCCCCGATGCTCAGAGCTAAAGGCGAACGTTCACCGGGAAAATCCGCTTCGTCATCCACATGGATGGCTATTCCAAAGCAAATCTCTTCAATTTGCTCCGGACTTAGCGTCAGTGTCTCCAAAAATGGTCTGGCCATCTGGGTAGCACGTCGGCCATGGTTCATCCAGTCATCCTTGGAGACGAACGTCTCAGCATAACTCAGATCATGCAAGAGACAGCCAATGACTAAGACTCCCTCCTCGAAGTCCTCTCCTCTAGCAATTTGTCTCCCGATATTGGCCACCCGCATGGTATGCTCTAGCCTGTACTTCTTGTCCCTTGGATTCGCTGTCAGATAGTCGCTTTGCTCAAATTGCTCCTGCAAGTATTCCATTGTACGCCTGATGTTTTCTTCCATCATTTGCGCTCCCTTCTCGACTGCCGCCTAGATTTGATATTCTACCTTTTTGACTTCGGTTTCGTCTTCTTTTCGTCCCATTAGTTTCACGTCCCCTTTTGGATCCATTGCCCGTTCGCCAAAGCCAAAACGGATCCCTTTTGAAAAACAAACAACGTCCTGCTCAAAGACGAGCTGCCGCCAGAAGATGCCAAGGACGATCCTTCTGCCTCTTTGCTAGCCCATCACTACCCTGGCCAGTGCGAATACAAGAGTAAACGCACATTCCTAGGGCTCCCCTGGTGCATATCAACGTGGGCTCCGGGCTCAGCAAAGCTCAAGGCATCATTGCCATTGGGAGATGCGCGGTGGGAGTAATCGCAATCGGTGGTATATCTATAGGGGTCTTTGTTTGGGACTGCTGGCCTCGGCGGAGTGGTATTAGGCGGCTTGACCATCGGTGGTCTCAGCGCTGGCGTTGCGGCCATTGGAGGGGTGAGTGCAGGAGTGCTTGCCATGGGTAGGGATGTTCACGGAGACTTCGTGTTAACCGGAGTGCTCACCGCCCACCGGGTAAAAGACATCATTGCGCAGCAATATCCCCAGCTTTGGGAACCCCTTGCCTGGCTGTTCTCGACTTTCGTCTCCTAGATACATTAGGTTTACTATCATTTCAAAGACCCCCGCCTTAAGCGCGAGGGTCCTCCCGACAAGTGATCAGTACCGCAGCGAGTAATCTTCCCCATACCCGCAGACACCGGTGCGGGGCGAGTTACATACAGGCAAACTCCACTCTTCCTCATCCCCATGTTTCTCTGCGCAGGAATCACAAAGCAAAGTATGGTCTTCTGAAAAGAACAAGGTTGCTTCTCCCCCGCAAGATTCACAGCGAAGATCCGGAGCAATGTTTCTGGCTAGCAATTGGATCTTCTCGCCCTTAGTGAAAACGCCAAGGCGACCTGAAACAAAGGTGAGCTTCAATGTTGTGGTACTGCCAAAATCATACTCATGCTCAAATACTAGTCCTGGCTGTGCTACGTTCTGAATAGCAATATCCATAGAGAGCTCGCCCCATTCTCGGTCAACCCCTGCACAAAGAAAGAAGTCACGACCAATTCGGAACTGACTCAAGTGTCCGCAGCACTCTAGCCAGATGTCCCTCAGAAAGCGATCCAGGTCCTCTAAAGTTGCATCCCCGGCAATCTCCACAAATAGCCAATAATCCCGTTCATAGGCACCTTCAACTGAGAGGGTGTAGTAAGGCTTACGGCCACCTGTTTCCATGCGCCTCCGTGAACAACTATCCAAATGCCGCTTGATTCCACGCCTAGAATAATCCTGTCCGCAAAATTCGCACACTCCACGAGTAACTACTTTTGCCATATGTCTCACACTCCCATTTTTTCTTCATGACGAACTCTGTCTCGGACACAAGTTCCACCTAAAGATGTGTATTCCTTCCCTGTGCGATCATCTACGCGGGATTTCTCGTCAACACACCTTCAATGTACTGCCGGCTATGGTTTTCTCCACAACAATTTGCCGTTCAATTCGTTCTTTCAGCTCTTCCACATGGGAAATGATACCGATCAGGCGATCACCCTCGGCCAAGCCCACCAGCGTTTGAATGGCCTGTTCTAAGGACTCTGCATCAAGGGCTCCAAAACCTTCATCCACAAAGAGGGTATTGATCTCCACTCCACCCGCCGCGCTTTGAATCACATCCGAAAGACCCAAGGCCAGCGAAAGGGATGCTTTAAAGGACTCTCCTCCTGAGAGGGTTGTTACGGGACGAACCTTCCCGGTGTAATGATCGAGCACGTCAATCTCCAAGCCCGTCTGCGATCGCAGGTCGGCCGCCTCTTCTCGCCGCAGTAGCTCAAAGCGGCTGTTGGTCATAATCTTGAGCCTTTTATTGGCCTCCAAGAGAATCTGAATGAAATAGAAGGCTTGGACATATTGTTCAAAGGCAAGTTTCTGCTTGCCAGGCAGCTCGCCGCTGGCCGTCTTGGCTAAACTGCTCAGCTGGACATATTCGTCTCGATACTGCTCCAGCCTTGTATGCCCGGCTGCTATGGCCTGGCAGAGGGGCTCATTGACGCCTAAGCGTGTGTTGACTTTCTGCAGGGCAAGATCCACCTCGGCCTGCTCCTCTTCAAGTTCCCCCTTGATCTGCTCCAAAAGCTCCAGGTTGGGCCGATCTTTGTCTTTGGTAATCTGGACCAGCCTCCGGCACTCCTGCTCTGCCCCTTGCACCTCTCGGTCGTACAGACTGATAGCCTCTCTTAGCTCATCAATCTTCGCCTCCGAGTCCGTCTCGGCTAGGGCATCTTTATACGCCCCTTCCTGTTCAAAGCCGCAGACCAGGCGCATTTTGATGTATTCCGCTTCGGCGGCTTTCTTGGCTGACGCAGCTTGTTTCAGCTGCTCTTTACGGTCTTCCAGCAGGGCCTGGTTTTTCTTGAGCTCTGCACTCCTGGCGTGGAAGGCCTGCTCAGCTTGGCGGGAAGCCTCCCTGAGAGCGGCCAAGGTATCTTGCCAAGCCTGGAGAACCTCTTCGGCTTTGTCTTTGTCGTCGTACTCTAAAGAAGCTTGGAGAGCGGCCAATTGACCTGAGAGGCCCGCGATGGTTGAAACCAGCGCATTGAGGGCGGTTTCTTTCTGCTCCCGCTCTGTTTCGTCTTTCTCCAGATCCGACTCAATGTCGACCAGTTTCTTCTCCAGGGCAGCCTTGCGCCCTATGCCCTTTTCGATCGCCCCACTACGCACTTTGTTCTTAGCCTTGTCGGACTCGTTTTTCCCTTGAGCAAGCTCGATGTGTTCGGCCAGCTCCTTGGGGGCTAGTTCTTCCGGCAGCTCTGGGAACAGGGCCTGAAACCCTGCCTGCAGCTGCTTTGCCGTCTGATCCCTCTCGGTCTGTTTGACACTGAGCACCTTACTTGCTTGACCCAAGCTTTGCCGCGCCCGCTCTACCTTGATCTGGAGCTGCTCCAGTTCAGCCTGGCTGGGAGCCTCAGGATCAGGGGTTGCTTTTTGAGGGTGAATCCTCGAACCGCAAACAGGGCAGGGATCGTTTTCCCCAAGGGAACTGGCCAAGATGCCAGCCTGTTCCCTAAAGAAAGCGTCTTCCTGCTGCTGATAACCAGCGCGCAACAACCCGTAAGCGGCCTCCGCCTCTTGAAAATGGTCTTGCGCCTCTTGACATTCCCCTTCCAGATCCTCGAGCTTCTGCAGACACTTGTGCAGGGTCAGAAGCTCATTCCCACGAGCTTCCAGCAGTCTAGCTTCCTGCTGGCAAGTGACTTGCTCTACTTCTAGATCCTTGAGGAGCCCCAGCTCCTGGCTGAGCTGCTCCTTCTGCTCCAGAAGACTCGATCGTTCCCCTTCCAGCTTGTCCAGTGCTTCCGTAAGCGTCTCCTGGACTGTCTTCCCGTTTTGCAGTTCTTGCTCCAGACGTTCCACTTCAGCGTACTGGGGCAAGAGCTTCTCCAAGGAGGAGATATTGCCGTAGAGCCTATCCCGCTCAGGCTCCTTCGCCTGTTCTGCCTCCCAGGCCTCTCTGGCCTTGTGCAGACTTCTCTCCCCTTCCTCGACTGTGTGCATCAGGCTCTTGATGCTTTCCTTGAGCTTGTCTTGCTGCTCCTTTTTCTCAAGAAAACTCCGTTCCAGGGGCTGCACCTGGTAGAGGGCTTTCTCCCCTTGTTCCAGGGTTTTCTTGCGCCTGGTCTGTTCATCCTCCTCCGCTCGGAGCTCCTCTTGTTTGGCCTTAATCTCTTCCAGGTCACGGAAGGCCTGATCCAAGTGGTAACCGTCCCTTATCTGTGCGATCTGTTTGGCGATGGCAGCATCCAGCGCCCTGGACTGCTCTTGGAGCGTAGACTTCAGACTCTTGTCCCTCGCAACCAGACCTTGTATATCCTCAAAAATCTCCTGGCTCTGGTGGATGGTGGCCCCTTGTATCTTTTCTGCTAAGGGCGCATCATCTGGTTCCTCGGGGAGACGGATGGTACGAATGGACTGCAGGATACTGCGTTCCTCTCCATCCAAGACGTTTTTGGCCTCCTTCTCCCGTTCCTTCAATAGACGCTGGGTCACTTGGTAGAGATCGGTGCCAAACACCCTGCGAAAGATTTCGCCCCGCTCTTTGCTTTCGGCTAAGAGCAGCTTGAGAAACTCGCCCTGGGCGATCATGGCGATCTGCTTGAATTGGGAGTAACTGACTCCCAAAATGTTCTCAATTTGTTGGGTCACGTCCCGATAACCGCTGATCACCTTTCCTCTGGGCAAATGCAAGGTGGCATCGGCCGCTTCAGTGGTAAGACCCTTGCCGCTTTTTTTGGGGCGTTCATAGCGGGGACTTCGATTCACCCGATAGGTTCTGTTCTTATGCAAAAAAGTAAGTTCCACATAGGTTTTGGAACCTGGATCGGCATGATGGCTGCGGAGAGTGTCCACCTTTCGCACAGACCCGCTGGCTTCGCCAAAGAGGGCGAAAGTGAGAGCATCAAAAATGATGGTCTTTCCCGCACCGGTAGGACCGGTAATTAGAAACAGCCCCTTAGAGCCCAAACGGGTGAAATCCAGCTCCACCCTATCCTTATAAGGGCCAAAGGCCGACATGACAATGCTTAAGGGCTTCATGCTCCTTCCCCTCCTGCCTGATCCAGAACCTCTTCCATCACCTTCATCTGCCGGGCATTTAGCTCGCGATCATTTTGCATCTGGTAGAAGGAGGCGAAAAGATCCAAGGGACTCTTTCTGGCCAAGTCCAAGGACGCCGCGATCGGAGCCTGCGCCAGTCCACGCTGGCGGTACTCGAAATCTAACACCATTAGCTGGGGGAAAACAGGCCGCAGCTGGCCTAGGGCATCGTAGATCTCCTCCTCGTCGGTGAGAGTAATGCGCAGATAATCCTGGGCGGCCTTTTGATCCTCTTTACCCATGCGCAAGAGTTCTCTCAGTGGACCTTTAATCTCCCTCAAATCCCGCCGGGGTCTGAGAGTATGCTGCTCCATCTTGAGCTCACCCTTGGGACCCAAAGCCAAAATGGTGACGGACTTGTCCTGTCTTGCCTCGGAAAAGGAATACTTCAAAGGAGAACCGCCGTAGCGAACGTGCTCCGAGCCGATCGTCTGCGGTCGGTGCAGATGGCCTAAAGCCACATAATCAAAGGCGTCAAAAGCCGAAGCATCCACAGAATCCAGACCACCCACCGTAACCGTTTCCGAGTCGGAGCGTTCTGGTTCGCTCTCCCCGCAGACCACAAATTGATGAGCCACAAGGATGTTTCGCTCCTTGCTGTCCATTTTCCGAGTACTTAGGGCTGCTCGAACAGCCTGATCATAACTCTCGATTTTCTCGTCAAAGAAGGGACGAACCTGGGCCGGTTTGACAAAGGGAAGCAAGCAGACGTGGATGGGGCCGTGCCTGTCTTCCAAGGTTACCCTAGGCAAGATACCGGAAAAACCGCCGACCACATGTAAACGATGTTGCGCCAAAATTCGGCTGCCAAAGCTGAGGCGTTCCGGCGAATCGTGGTTGCCGCTGACCATCAAGACCGGGAGGTTCAAGCCCGTTAACTGGGTCAAAAAGTCATCCAAAAGCTCGACCGCCTCGACACTGGGCTGGCTCTTGTCGTAAACATCCCCTGCGATCAAAACCGCATCCGCTTCTTCCCTGGCGATGGCCACGATCTGCTCCAGGATATGTGCTTGGTCCCCAATGAGATTGAACTCATTGAGACGTTTGCCAAGATGCAAATCGGCCAGATGGAGAAAGCGCATTCTTACCACCTCGTTTCATTGGAACCTATTGGAAAAGGACCATTCCAACATCAACATGGGAATGGTCCGTCAAGTCTAGAGCAGAGACGTTTAGGGAAGATACCAAGTCAGCTTGGCCGTGGCAGCATATTTGAAGCCTGTTTCCCCCAACCTATGCTCGAAATTGTTGGCGTAGCCAAGATTGAGGTCAAACTGGAAACCGGTTTGGTTCCGAACGTGATGGACGCCAAGTTTCACCCCGATCACCTTTTCTGGGGCGTCGTGGGGAACTTTGTCCGTGACAGGATCCACCCATGGTTTCACATCTGTATATCCTAGTTTCTGCACATAGGCACCAAAACGGGTTTCGGTATTGATCTGCTCCCAATCCCGCTTCAGCTGCAGTTCTACGGTTGTCAAATCGTCACCTAAGGGATGACCTAAGGAACGATGTCCTCGGGCGTACACGGCCTCGGGATTTCTGTTGGAATAGGCTTCATCCGTAATATGACAGAATTCTCCTGTCACGGTCCAGTCAGCAAGAAGCTGATCCGTCTCGACGCCGAGAGTGATGGCGTACAGCTTGCGATTGTTGTCCTTGGGGGTCAGGGGAAACTCGGTCACGGTTAGTTCACCGTAAAGGGTGACCGCGGGCAGTACAAGCTCCCCGTCCCCATAAACCCTGCAGTTGTCAACATGCGTTTCTATGCCTGGCAGGTACTTGACAAGGTAATAGGGGAGGAAAGGTGCGGTATGGTAAAATATATCCCCGGTGAAGGGGGCTACCGTAATGAAGGCCTCGCCAAATCCCAAAGATAGTCTTGGCGTTGGCTGCCAGCGAAAATAATGGATACCAATTCGTTTGAACTCTTCAATCTCATCAATCGAGTCGACCAGACGCTGATTGGCGCTCAGATCCCCGAGCATTTTGGTGTAACTCCAGGTATCGCCGCCTAGGTCATAACGAACGCTGGGAAAAGCGGGACTGGACTTACTCAAAAAGACTTCGTTCAGACGTGCCTGCCCCATACTATGGTGGAGCAATCCACCGCTCAGTAACAGCCGATCTCCCCGGTAACTCAAGCCCAATTCATCAACGTAGAGCCCAAGGCCATCCGATGACTCCCAGTGCCCGTAAGCGCCGACACCCAAATCCAAGCCAAAACGATCGTGATCAGCGTGTACAGAGGTAACGACGTCATTTTGCTCCCTATTCATCTCCCAGACTGTTTCCATGGCCACCTCAGCTGAGATTGGAACAGCAGACAGACATAGAATCACCAGTGCCGTCAACACCTTAACCATACTCTCTCTCCTTAGCGATTGAATTCGGGAAGCATGTCCCCATGCGCGAGAATCAGATCGTCACACAGATTGACGACTTCGTCGATGGTCAATTCCGCAGATGTATGGGGGTCAAGGAGAGCTGCATGGTAGATGTGTTCTTTTTTACGGGCAACGAAGGCTTCGATCGTCAGCAAATGGACATTAATGTTCGTGCGATTCAGGGCAGCCAATTGCGGCGGAAGATCCCCTACATAACAGGGCTGCACACCGGAGGAATCGACCAGACAGGGTACCTCCACACAGGCTTCCCTGGGCAGATTGGTGATCAAGCCGGTGTTGAGCA